>JBEKDJ010000029.1:0-36939 GCA_050014415.1 Thermodesulfobacteriota bacterium
CGCGGCCCTTCGAAGTGCAGTTGACCCAAGCTGAGGGGCAGATGGCCCGCGATCTTGCTTTTTTGAAGAACTCCCAACTTGACCTCGAGCGCTATCGGGTACTGTGGGAGCAGGATTCGATCCCCAAGCAGCAGTTGGACACCCAGGAAGCCCTCGTTCGCCAATATGAAGGTATCGTTAAGGCTGATCAGGGGCAGATCGACAGCGCAAAACTACAACTCGTTTACTGCCGTATCACCGCACCGATCAGCGGGAGAATCGGGTTGCGTCTCGTTGACCCAGGGAACATTGTCCATGCAATCGACGTCAGCGGACTGGTGGTGATCACGCAGCTCCAGCCGATTACGGTTATCTTTCCCATTCCAGAAGATAGCCTCCCACAGGTGCTCGCAAGACTCAAGACAGGTGAGCGTCTGCCAGTCGACACGTATGATCGCGAGATGAGGCGAAGACTATCCCTGGGGTCCCTACTGACCGTCGACAATCAGATCGATCCTACCACCGGGACTGTACGCCTTAAGGCAATCTTTCCAAACGAGGCCAATGAGCTTTTCCCCAACCAATTTGTCAATGCTCGTCTGCTCCTTGAGACCAGGCGTGGGGCTACCGTCGTGCCGGTACCTGCCATTCAACGAGGCCCCCAAGGGACATTCATCTACGTCGTGAAGGCTGACCGGACAGCCACATTCCGATCGGTCACGATCGGTGAAATTCAGGAGAGTGAAGTGACCATCGAAAAGGGGCTGTCACCCGGAGAACTCGTGGCGGTGGACGGTGCGGAGAGGTTGCGAGAAGGCACTCGGGTGGAGTTAAAGACCCAAGGCGGAAGCACCACACAAAAGGGTTACTAGAATAATCAATCTTCAATGGGCATTGATCAATGCTCAATTATCAATGGGAGGATAATTCTTCTCTAACATTGAGAATTGACCATTGCTAATTGGCCATTGATCATTAGTGAAATGAGATGAATATTTCCCGTATCTTTATCCTTCGGCCAGTCGCAACGACGCTGCTAATGGCTGCGATTCTTCTGGCCGGTTTTGTGGCATACCGTCAGTTACCGGTATCCGCCCTGCCGACGGTAGATTATCCGACCATCCAGGTACGCACTTTTTTCCCGGGTGCGAGTCCTGAGGTGATGGCCTCATCCGTGACAGCTCCGTTGGAGCGCCAGTTCGGTCAGATGCCCGGTCTGACCCAGATGACGTCGACAAGCTCCAGCGGCAGTTCAATCATCGCGCTCCAGTTTGCGCTCGACCTCAGCCTCGACGTCGCCGAGCAGGAGGTGCAGGCTGCCATCAATGCGGCCTTCACGTTTCTGCCCCTAGATCTTCCCACCCCGCCCGTTTACAGCAAAGTAAACCCGGCTGACGCGCCGATCCTGACCCTGGCATTGACCTCAGACACGTTACCCCTTTTCCAGGTGGAAGATCTGGCGGATACGCGGTTTGCTCAGAAGATTTCGCAGCTTCCGGGCGTGGGGCTCGTGAGTATCAGCGGTGGTCAGAGGCCGGCCGTGCGGATTCATGCCAATCCCACTGCTCTGGCTGCCTATGGCCTGACCTTTGAAGATTTGCGAGCGGCGATCTCGGCCGCCAATGTCAATCAAGCCAAGGGTAGCTTTGACGGCCCGCAAGAAGCTTACATCATCGGTGCGAACGATCAGCTCTTCTCGAGCCGTGAGTATGGACCGCTGATCATTGCGTATCGTAACGGCGCGCCGGTACGGCTGTCCGATGTCGCCGAAGCGATCGACGATGTCGAGAACGTGAACCAGTCGGCCTGGATGAATGATACCCCTTCGGTGATCCTGAACATCCAGCGGCAACCGGGTGCCAACGTCATCGAAGTCGCTGACCGGATCAAGAGGCTTTTGCCGCAGTTGCAAAGTTCTTTACCGGCCTCGATCAAGGTCTCCGTACTCACTGATCGCACCACCACTATTCGTGCCTCAGTCAGAGACGTTCAATTCGAGCTGATGCTCGCCGTTGCCCTGGTTGTGCTAGTAATGTTTCTGTTTCTTCGCAGCGCGGCTGCGACGGTCATTCCCAGTGTGGCCGTCCCTTTGTCCTTGGTTGGCACCTTCGGGGTGATGTACCTGATCGGATATAGCCTCAATAACCTATCGTTAATGGCCCTCACGATTTCGACGGGCTTCGTCGTCGATGATGCCATCGTCATGATCGAGAATGTAGCCAGGTACGTCGAGCAGGGTGATTCACCGCTGGAGGCAGCCCTCAAGGGCTCTAAACAGATCGGTTTCACCATCCTCTCCCTTACCATCTCGCTCATTGCCGTACTCATCCCGCTCCTGTTCATGGAGGACGTTGTAGGACGGCTGTTCCGCGAGTTCGCCGTCACCCTCGGTGTCACGATTCTCATCTCAGCGGCTGTGTCGCTGACCTTGACGCCGATGATGTGTGCGAGGATCCTTAAACACACGCCTGAGGAGAAGCAAGGAAGGTTCTTTCGTGCCTCTCAGCACCTCTTCGACAGGGTGATCCAATTATACGGCAAGACGCTGCAATGGGTGCTGGGGCATCAGACACCGACGCTTCTGGTGGCTGTGGCGACACTGGTTTTCACGGTGTTGCTATATTTCATCGTGCCCAAAGGATTCTTTCCTGTTCAGGATACCGGGGCTATCCTGGGGATTTCAGAAGCCCCTCAATCGATCTCGTTCCTGGGAATGGC
This sequence comes from Thermodesulfobacteriota bacterium, assembly GCA_050014415.1. Classification (GTDB taxonomy): domain Bacteria; phylum Desulfobacterota; class BSN033; order BSN033; family UBA1163; genus JBEKDJ01. The sequence goes on from JBEKDJ010000029.1 coordinate 2,698, forward strand.
CAAAGAACAGCAGGCCCTGGCCCGGGTGATCCTGCAAGACCCGGCAGTCGAAAGCCTCTCTTCCTTTATCGGAATAGATGGAACCAATACAACCCTCAACAGCGGTCGGATCCTCATCAACCTCAAACCCCTGGAAGAGAGGAAAGTAAGCGCGAGCGAGATCATCCGGCGTCTTCAGCGGGATCTGACAAAGGTCGAGGGAATCACCCTGTACATGCAGTCGGTGCAGGACCTCACCGTTGACACTCGTGTCAGCCGGACGCAGTACCACTACACGCTGGAGGATCCCGACATCGATGAGCTAAACAGCTTCGCTCCCAGGCTGGTCGAGACACTGCGTGCCCGGCCTGAGCTTCGCGACGTGAGTAGCGACCAACAGGATAAAGGGCTGCGGGTTTCAGTCGCCATTGACCGCGCGACTGCTTCGCGTTTCGGTATCACGCCCCAGTTCATCGACGACACCCTCTACGACGCCTTCGGCCAGCGCCAGGTCTCCACGATCTTCACACAGTTGAACCAGTATCGTGTCGTTTTGTCGGTCAAGCCTGACTTCAAGCAAGGTCCTGATAAGCTGAAGGCAATCTATCTTCGCAGTACAGGCGGTGGGCAGGTGCCACTGGCTGCGGTTGCCCAGGTCCAAGAGACGACGGGACCGCTCGTCATCAACCGCCAAGGCCAGTTTCCAGCGGTGACGCTCTCCTTCAACCAGGCACCCGGGGTATCGCTCGGGGAGGCCGTAAGCGCGGTCGAAACGACCACGCAAGAAATGGGGCTGCCGGCGAGCATCCTGGGAAGCTTCCAGGGCACAGCACAGGCCTTCCAGGCCTCGCTGACCCACGAACCGCTGCTGATTCTGGCGGCCCTTGTGACGGTCTATATTGTGCTCGGGGTGCTCTATGAGAGCTATATTCACCCGATCACCATCCTCTCCACGCTCCCTTCAGCCGGAGTGGGAGCGGTTCTGGCGTTGCTGATTTTTCGCACGGAGCTCAGTGTCATTGCCGTCATCGGCATCATTCTCTTGATCGGAATCGTGAAGAAGAACGGGATTATGATAGTGGACTTTGCGCTGGATGCTGAGCGCAAGGAGGGCAAGAACCCTGTCGATGCAATCTACCAGGCCAGCCTCTTGCGATTCCGGCCGATCATGATGACGACGATGGCAGCGCTGCTCGGGGCCCTTCCTCTGGCACTGGGCAGGGGAGTAGGTTCGGAGCTTCGTCACCCCCTCGGGATCTCCATCGTCGGCGGCCTCATTATCAGCCAGATGCTCACCCTTTATACCACGCCGGTCATCTACCTCGCCTTCGATCGGCTGGCGAAACGGATACGTGGCGGCCGTTCTAAAAATACGAACGGCACTGCCGACCGCATGGGCACGTCATGAACATCTCGGCGACCTTCATCCACAGGCCTGTTGCAACGACCCTCTTGACCGTGGGACTGGCGATCGCCGGAGCAATAGCCTTCCGTTTGCTGCCGGTGTCACCTCTGCCTCACGTCGACTTTCCAACGATCCAGGTATTTGCGAGTCTGCCTGGAGCAGACCCAGAAACCATGGCGACCTCTGTAGCAGCTCCCCTGGAACGCCAGTTTGGACAGATCGCAGGCGTGACGGAAATGACGTCGACCAGTTACCTCGGGTCGACCAGCATCGTGCTCCAGTTTGACCTGGACCGCAACATCGACGGAGCTGCACGGGATGTTCAGGCAGCGATCAATGCGGCAAGAGGCTACTTGCCGCCGACTCTCCCGAGCCAACCGACCTACCGCAAGGTCAACCCGGCAGAGGCACCCATTCTCATCCTGGCACTCACCTCCGACACAGTAGGCACCGCGCAAATGTACGATGCGGCCTCAAGCATCCTCCAGCAGAAGCTCTCCCAGGTGGAGGGTGTCGGCCAGATCTTCGTGGGCGGAAGCTCCCTTCCCGCGGTCCGTGTGGACCTGAACCCAATGGCCTTGAACAAATACGGGATTGGCCTTGAAGAGGTCCGTGGGGTATTGGCTAACACCAACGTAAACCGGCCGAAGGGGCAGTTAGCGGACGAAAAGAGAACATGGGAAATCCAGACCAACGACCAGCTCCGCGCCGCGGAGCAGTACCGCCCCATTATCGTAGCTTACAGGGCCGGTGCAGCAGTGCGGCTGCCAGATGTTGCCAAAGTAGAGGACTCGGTGGAGGACCTGCGGACCACAGGACTGGTAAACGAGAAACCAGCGGTGATGGTGGTCGTGTTTCGACAGCCCGGGGCAAATATTATCGGCACGGTCGACCGGATCCGCGGCCTGCTGCCGCAACTCGAGGCGACCATGCCCGGTGGCGTCAAGCTTTCAATCACTCTGGACCGGACGCCTCCGATTCGCGGCTCCTTGCGCGACGTTGAGCTGACCCTCCTCATCTCGGCCTTCCTTGTGATTTTGGTGGTCTTCATCTTTCTAAGAGACGTCCGCTCCACCATCATCCCTGGGGTGGCAGTTGCTGTCTCTCTCATCGGCACGTTCGGAGTGATTTATCTCTTTGGCTATAGCCTGGACAACCTATCCCTGATGGCACTCACCATTGCCACGGGTTTTGTCGTTGACGACGCCATTGTTGTTCTCGAGAACATCACCCGGTATAAGGAAAAAGGGATACCTCCTCTTCAAGCAGCATTGATGGGATCAAAAGAGATCACCTTCACGGTGCTATCGATGAGCGCCTCCCTGGTTGCGGTTTTCATTCCCATTCTCCTAATGGGCGGAATGGTAGGTCGTCTGTTCCGAGAGTTCGCCGTGACGCTCTCTGTGGCCGTGGCTCTATCGCTCGTCATGTCCCTGACGACGACACCGATGATGTGTGCCAGGCTTCTTAAGACTATAAATACCGATGCCCACGGGCGTCTTTACAGGGCGAGCGAGCGGATCTTTAATGGGATACGTAGCCGCTACGATGTGACGCTCCGCTGGGCACTACGCCACCCACGGTTTATGCTCACTCTGATGCTGGTTACGATCGGGATAAGTGTCGGTCTCTTCATTGTCGTTCCGAAAGGCTTCTTCCCGGAGCAGGATACCGGCCGGCTCAACGGCACCATTCAGGCGGAGCAGGATATATCGTTTCAAGCCATGAAGGAAAAAATGACGAAAGTGGTGGACATCATCAGAACCGATCCCGAGGTGGACTTCGTGGGCGCGTTCACCGGCGGCGGAGGAGGTGGTGGCGCCACGACGAACACCGGGCGGATGTTCATTGCACTGAAGCCCTTTGAGAAGCGGAAAGCGACCGCGGAGCAGGTAATCGCCCGTCTACGCAAGAAGCTTGCCGAGGTACCCGGCGCGCCGACCTATTTTCAACCCGTGCAGGATTTGCGCATCGGAGGAATGATAAGCGCTGCATTATATCAGTACACACTCCAGGGGGACAATCTGGCAGAGCTCAACGCATGGGCTCCGCGTGTACTCCAGCGAATGCGCAGACTGCCCCAACTGGTCGACGTCAGCAGCGATCAACAGGACAAAGGGCTGCAAGCCTCAGTCGCGATCGACCGTAGCACTGCATCAAGGCTCGGCATCACGCCGCAGCTCATCGATAACACCCTGTATGACGCCTTCGGTCAACGCCAGGTGTCGATCACGTATACGCTCTTAAACCAGTACCATGTAGTGATGGAGGTTGCACCCCGCTTCTGGCAACGCCCCGAAACGCTGAAAGACATTTACGTGCAATCGCCAGCAGGAGAGCAGGTGCCACTGAGCACATTCGCTCGTTTTGAACGAAGAGCGACGTCACTCTCCGTAAACCACAAAGGGCAGTTTCCGTCGGTAACAATCTCTTTCAATTTGCCTCCGGGGGTTGCGCTTGGAGATGCGGTGCAGGTGATCCAGACGGCCATGCATGAAATAGGGTTGCCCGCAAGTGTCCGGCCCAACTTCGCGGGTACGGCGCAAGCCTTCCAGGCCTCTCTGGCCAGCGAGCCACTTTTGATCCTGGCAGCGCTCGTGGCAGTATACATTGTGCTTGGGGTACTCTATGAGAGCTACATTCATCCGATCACCATCCTCTCCACGCTCCCGTCGGCCGGAGTCGGAGCGGTTCTGGCACTCCTATTTTTTCATACGGAGCTCAGTATCATTGCCATCATCGGTGTTATCCTTTTGATCGGCATCGTAAAGAAGAACGGGATCATGATGGTGGACTTTGCACTGGATGCTGAGCGCAAGGAGGGCAAGAATCCTGTCGATGCGATCTACCAGGCCAGTCTCTTGCGATTCCGGCCGATCATGATGACAACGATGGCCGCACTGCTCGGGGCGTTGCCATTGGCGCTGGGCAGAGGGGTGGGTTCTGAGCTTCGGCGGCCCCTCGGTATTGCCATCGTTGGCGGGTTGATGATCAGCCAGATGCTTACCCTTTACACGACGCCGGTGATGTACCTTTACCTTGATCGCTTGAGGCTTTGGCTCAAAGGGCACAGGTCCCGCGTCGGGGATCACACGGCCCCGGGCGCCATCGACATGTGAGGTGCTGGATTGACCGTGATGGTACGCTGGAGGAATGGTGCTCCGAACGGACACGAAACAGGCTCCGGAGAGGAGTCGGAGGAGGACAATCGATGCTTCACTTAAGGGTACCTTGTCGCAAATGGATGGGGCCGCTCTGGGTCATGCTTTCGGCACTCGCTGGAATACTTGCGCTCCTTGCAGCCTGCACGGTCGGCCCCAATTACGTGAGGCCGACGGCCGAGGTACCGGAGGCTTACAAGGAGATTGAAGGCTGGAAGGTGGCCCAGCCGAAGGACGAGGTCCTTCGGGAGGCGTGGTGGGAAATTTTCAAAGATTCTCACCTAAACGCCCTCGAAGACCAAGTCAATGTTTCGAACCAGAACCTGGCCGTTGCGGAGGCGCAGTTTCGTCAGGCTCGCGCGCTGGTACAGGTCGCTCGAGCAGGCTACTTTCCAACGATCACGATCGGGGCTACTTTTACGCGCTCCCTCACATCTTCTAACGTCGGTGGACCCACAGGCTCCTCTTCTACGGCCGGCACGTCTTCAAATCCTCCATCCAAAACATCGAGTCCCAGCACGACAACAGGCCCCATCTCTAACTATCTGTTACCCGCCTCTGCATCGTGGGAACCTGACCTCTGGGGTCGCGTTCGCCGTCTCGTCGAGTCCAGTGCGGCAAGTGCCCAGGCGAGTGCGGCAGACCTCCAATTGACTCGGTTGCTTGTTCAAGCAGAACTGGCCCAGAATTACTTTCAGCTGCGCGCGCTCGATAAGCAGAAGCAGCTTCTGGATGCAACGGTCACCGCCTACCAGAAGTTCCTCGAACTGACAAAAAACCGGTACGGGAGCGGTGTGGCGTCCAAGCTGGACGTACTTCAGGCGGAGACCCAGCTCAAGACCACCCAAGCTCAGGCGATTGACGTAGGGGTGCAGCGCGCACAGTTGGAGCACGCGATCGCTTTGCTCGTTGGCAGACCCGCATCAATCTTTTCCATCCCGATCGCTTCGATTGAGATGGTCCCTCCTGCCATACCCGTCGGCGTGCCCTCGGAACTGCTCGAACGCAGACCCGATATCGCCGCTGCCGAGCGATTGATGGCAGCAGCAAATGCTCAGATCGGGGTTGCCATCGCAGCCTATTATCCGAACATCACGTTGACAGCATCGGGCGGCTTTCAAGCCACGGATCTAGCAAAATGGCTGACGTGGCCAAGTCGTTTCTGGTCCGTTGGGGCGGCGATAGCGGAAACCGTCTTCGAGGGAGGCTTGAGACGGGCTCAGACCGCCCAGGCGCGAGCTGCCTATGACGCTACCGTAGCATCGTACCGTCAGACCGTGCTGACCGGATTTCAAGAGGTGGAAGACAATCTCGTTGCACTTCGTATTCTGGAGGAAGAGGACCGGGTGCAAGATGAGGCAGTAAAGGCAGCCCAAGAATCGGTGAGATTGGCCATCAACCAATATAAGGCGGGAACACTGAGTCAACTGAACGTCATCGTAGATCAGACTGTCGCATTGAACAACGAGATAACGGCAGTGGGCATCCTCAGCCGCCGGGCGACCGCCAGCGTACTCCTTGTTAAAGCCCTTGGCGGAGGCTGGAATGCCTCAGCTTTGCCCTCGGTTGATGACATCAGTGGCAACGACAACAAGCATCAGCAGTCTTCCGAGAGCAAGCCCACACCAGCAGGCCGGCCGAGCCCTGACAACCCGTAGGTCGTGTTCGTTAGTGTGGCTGAGGTGGACATGAATGAGCATCGACGCGCTCAGTGTCAAGACGCTGTGGACGCTAATCCTGATCGGGAATGCTAATTGTAGTTTTCTCTGTTGCCAATCTACCCCGACCATTGCGAATAACCTGGATGATATCATCATGGCCTCCGGTCTTTACATCTGCTCGCATCCGGTAGCCAACGTAAGCGATAGCTTTTTTTCGTGCGATACAATCAGTGTCAGTTTTCATCGAGTCGGCCCATTGTCTTGTGGTTGGCAACAAATAGATTGGCCCTCCTGATCGGATGGATTGTCATTTTTGTCGGGACGTCACGACTACTCTCTAGAGCTGAAGCCGTTCCCTTGTAAGAAAGGACAGAGTTGGAGATATCGTATAAGCCATTTGACAAAATTGATCGGACGACGTGTACAGAGAAGCCCGAGCTCTGGCTCAAAATGACCGTTAACCTAACGGCAGCGATTGTAGTCGTGGTGCTTCAGTTAATTCTGGGAATTGTTCTTACCTGGGCGGGCCCGCCTTTTCTCACAGACGACCCCGAGCCTGTAGAATACCGCCATTGGGAGGTCTACGTAGGCTCGGAGCATGAGAAAGACAAGGAAGGATGGTCAGGTACGGCTCCGCATCTCGAGGTCAACTATGGTGTGTGGCCCAACGTGCAACTTCACATGATTGCTCCGTTAGCTTACGTAAGTCCGAATGGCGGTCCATCACATTACGGATTCGGGGACATGGAATTTGGGGCGAAATATCGTTTCATTCAGGAGACCGACTGGCGGCCGCAAGTGGGAATCTTTCCGATTGTCGACGTCCCCACTGGCAGCAGATCGAAGGGGTTAGGAAGTGGACAAGTGAGGACATTCCTTCCGATCTGGTTCCAAAAGAGTCGGGGTCCCTGGACGAGCTATGGAGGCGGAGGCTATTGGATTAATCCGGGCTCGGGAAATAAGAACTATTGGTTTTTCGGATGGGAGATACAGCGCGATCTTACCAAAAGCATAACACTCGGGGCGGAAGTGTTCTACAACACACCAACCGCAGAAGGAGAAGGTAGTCGGACAGGGTTCAATGTAGGAACGATACTCAATTTCACCGAAGAACACCATCTCCTGTTCTCGACAGGCCGAGACATTCATGGTCAGAATCGCTTTTCCGCGTACATCGCTTATCAATTGACATTTGGGCCGCGCGAGGATGCAAAGTGAATCGGACATCAATGGACAATGACTTTCAAGGCAAAGTGTTATTGTTACACAAAGAAGGGGGCTGTTATGGGTATGGTTAGACGAGAAGTGGGAAGCAGGGTAAAGGTCATGGTCGTCATTTCCATTCTATTCTTTGCTGGCACGTCATTAGCCGCCAATGAGGATGAAGACTTGCTAAAGCAAGCAAACCAGATTTTCGGTGTCTTGCCAAAGGCGGTGGTATCGGAGAAGAACCCCATCACCCCTGAAAAGGTGCATCTCGGAAAGATACTTTTTTATGAAACACGAATTTCTATTGACGGAACAATAAGCTGTTCAAAATGCCATCCTATCAGTTTGTATGGAGCCGATGGGTTGCGCAAGGCAATAGGCAATAACTGCAAAACAAACCCAAGAAATTCCCCCACCATTTTCAATGCAGCAGGTCAGATTTCGGAGCATTGGATAGGAAACAGAATAGATGTGGAAGACCAGGCCAAACAGTCGGTCATAGGACCTCCTTCTTTTGGAATGCCCTCTTATGAGGTAGTCGAGAAAAGGCTGAAAGAGATAAAAGGATATATCAACTTGTTTAGGAAAACGTTCCCCAAGGACGATGACCCCATTACGATAGACAACTTCGCAAAAGCAGTTGGAGCTTTTGAAAGAACACTCATCACCCCATCCTCCTTTGATACTTTCTTAAAGGGTAAGAAAGAAGCATTGAAAGAAGAAGAAAAGAGAGGTTTAAGAACATTTATTGAGGTGGGGTGTATCATGTGCCATTCCGGTGCCTATGTGGGTGGACAGGTTTATCAGAATTTCGGATTGATCGAACCTTACTGGAAATACACCAAAAGCCAAGAGATTGATGAAGGACGGAAGACGGTCACCATGAATGAAAAGGATCAGTACGTATTCAAAGTTCCGATGCTCAGAAATGTTGCCAAGACCTCCCCGTATTTTCACGATGGCTCTGTGGACAGATTAGATGCCGCCGAATTCATAATGGGTAAGGTTCAACTGGGAAGAGATCTCACAAGATCGCAGCTGGAAGATACCGGTTCATTTTTGCGGTCTTTAACTGGCAATATTCCGGAAGATATCTTTAGGATTCCTTTGCTCCCTTCAATGGAGTAAACCCTGAGAAAGAATTCTGTTCTAAGCCAAAGGCTATCCAGATTATTCAACTTTCTTCCAGGTTTTGTCTGGATCGAATTTCTTCATCGTCGTCTGGAGTTTGCACAGGTGACATTTATCTTGCCAAATCAGCACAATGCGCAATAAATGCCAGCGTCCGATCCAATCCCTCATGGATGACTAGATTTCGAAAAGGACTCCCCTTCCGTATACCTTCAGTTCCCCTAAAATTAGGTGCGTTCCAAATCAAAATACTGTCTTCACCCTATTTGATTCTTATTTGAGCTTCAGTAAAGTGGTAGTTAGCTTAAAATGTCGAGGAGAGTGTTAGGATGCCGGCCACCTCAACTACAGGAGCCATCTCGGCATATTGTTACGTGAAGCACTGTCTTAGACAAGACATAGTCATTCTTTACCAAAGGGAGGAAAGATAAAACATGGCAAAGAAATCTCTTTATGGGGTCGTTCTAAAGGAGACTTTTGTGAAGGCTCGAAGAAAGTGGATCTTCTGCCTCATTCTTGCGAACATGGTTTACGGGAGGAGAAGAAGACGAATTATTCTTTTCCGCATTTAAAGCAGATCATGGAGGAGTACCGTACCAAAGAGAAACTCTACGGAATCCTAAGAACCAAGGGCTATAGTCTCGGGCAAGGGATCGATATTGTGGAGGCGATCGTCAGGAAATCGAAAGAACTCGAACTACCGTTGGCCCTTATCATGGCTGTAATCGACCAGGAATCTGAGTTCTATCCTAATGCTAGATCAAGTAGGGGTGCTCAAGGACTGATGCAAATAATGCCTTTGAAATGGGATGAGTGCGTGGCCAAGCTCAATTTGGAAGTTGACAGGAGGGCGATGACCGATCCGTTCATGAATATAACGGTAGGATGTCAGATTCTCAAGGATCTCTATAGTCAAAACAACCACATAAGGGATCATAAGGTTAGAATGGCCAAAGCCCTGACTGACTATAACAATGGTGAAGAAGCGGCAAATCTGAATCTGAATTATGCTGTTCAGGTAAATCGCAAGCAAGACGAGTATGAAAAGAAATTGGAATAGCCCGTCTAACTTCACAGAAAAGAAGATGACAGATCGTAATCACTAACTCCTCGCATAGACTCGAATTCTAGACGTGTAGGTGAGGTCGCCAGTCAGGAGTTATTCTGAGAATGTCAATCAGGTTGAGTCTCGGATTCTGCAATTGATGACAAGATCAAAAAACCTCACGAAGCCTTTTCTTGATTGGGGACATATGACAGACTTCTTCTGTTTTGTTAGCTTGTCTCGAAAATGACGCTTAAATCTCTTTTCAGAATGCCAGAATACAACACCTTAGGTAGTTATGGAAAATGTTCATCGATCTGTTTGGCGTGACACCCAATTCCAGTCTTTTTTGAATTCAACCCAAACCAGACCGGGTTCTTACCATTTGTCTGTGGCCAATGGAGTTAATAGCCCTTGGACTCGTCCCTCGTTTCCCTTTTTTCTTCTTTGTATCTTAACTTAGGCACCTCAATCATAACCGTCGTACCTGGCGGGACCGAACGAGTTAACCAAACATTCCCTCCGATTACAGACCCAGCCCCAATCACTGTTTCCCCTCCTAAGATTGTGGCCCCGGCATATATGGTTACGTGGTCTTCTAGGGTGGGATGGCGTTTCATCTTTCTAAGCAGATCACCCTTTTCTTCCATAGGGAGACTCAAGGCACCCAGGGTTACCCCTTGATAAATTCTGACGTAGTCGCCAATATTACTAGTCTCTCCTATCACCACCCCTGTTCCGTGGTCAATGAAAAAATGGTCGCCGATGACCGCTCCTGGGTGGATATCTATACCGGTGATGCTATGGGCGTATTCAGTCATCATCCGTGGAATTAAGGGAACCTCCTGAACATGAAGCTCATGGGCTAGTCGGTAGGTTGAGATGGCCAAAATGCTAGGGTAACTGAAGATAATCTCGTCGAAGCTTTTCGCTGCCGGATCTCCCTGGTAGGCCGCTCTGACGTCTTCGGTTAGGGTTTTCCTAAGACCTCTCAGTTTTCTCAATAGGGTAAGGGCTTCCTTTTGTCCCCTCTCCGAGCAAAAAGTACAAACCATTTGATGACGGCGGCATTCATGGCGGATGCTCAGGGTTATCTGTCTAGATAACAGCTCAAAAAGGGCATTTATTTCGATGCCAATCTGGTAAGCCAGATTGAAACTATCCACCTCATGCTCCCCAAAATACCCGGGAAAGAGAACCTTCTTAAGACGCTCGACGATCTCAATCACGACCCCTCGAGAGGGCAATCCTACCAGGTTCAGGTGATGAAAGGTATCCATGTCCTGGCAACTTTCCACCAGGTCGGACACAATCTGGGGAAGTTCTTGGCGAAACAACGGGGGCAGTTCACATTCGACATAGTCAAGTTCAGACGGGAAGACCTTTTCCATGGGGCATTCATTATCAATTTTATCCATACTGATGACTCCTTTCTTGGAATTTCTTAGAAAGTTCATACCCATGGAAATTCAATCCTTCCTGACTCCAACCACGTTCGGCAGGGATTGAATCTCCCTTTTTGCGCTGTCGTCCACCCTACTGTTCAAGTCCAGAAGAAAAACCGGAACCCTTCCGTGCTTTCTCTTCCAAATAGACGCCCTTTGTATTCATCCCTTTCTGAATAACACATTCCTGATACATGCGACCACTACAACAACCTGCCAGTTCGCTGTCGCTATACACGAAAAAGGGATGGCTTGAGTGAAGGTTGCAAAAGGAGTTGATTTCGTGCAGGCGTCAAATGTTTTTAGATTTCCTGAGTTGTTTAGTAGAGCGCACAATTCCTGCTCAGAATTCCCTGTAACTTTGATCTTGCATTTTGGTTCCGCAAATCGATATCTCAGACGGAAATCAACGCAATCTAATTCCCCCCCAATTTTCATGTTGACATGGAGTATCTTCTGCGATTGAATATAGCATTCGAACACAATGAGACCAGGAAGCTGGCCTGCCAAAGAATCATTCCTATCAAGACCGGTACAACCCTTTCTAAGGCTACAGGATAATGACCTGCAATGGCAGGCCCCTCAATTTGGGATCTATAAAAAAAACAATGGCGATGGTCCGGCATTTATCATCAAACCAAGATAGTTTGAGAATGAACCTAAACCGCAATCTTTTCAAAAGAGATTGCCCCTTGTTCACTGAGTCGATGGGAGGGGTAGATGGACAAAGATGTTCGGGCACAGAGTAGCATGATGGAGAATCAAGAACGTTGCTTGAAGTGCGGGACAGAACATGGATTACAAGGTGTGGCTGTAACGATCGGAAGGAGAACATTTCATCTTTTCTATCTCTGCACTAAGTGTGGAGATGTCAATATTGAAGAGTTGCTATTAATGATCGGAGCGTTCAAAGAAAGGAAAACAGCCCCTTAATTGGCTCTCTTGACTTCATTATCGCTGACAAGGAAAACGACCTCATGAGTAAGGCCATGAGGAATGTGGTCTGGCTTCCCTTCAATAGAAAAAACCTCCTCGTCGACGGTTTGGGGCCAATTCGAGCGAACATCGATTTCACCTTTTCTTGCCCTTCAATTGAATGAGCTTCCATCCTCCTTTGACGAGATGATCATTCGGGTCCGTTAACAGGTTCATCGCATTGGCTGTCCCGACATAAAGTGCGTCTTCTGCGACCAAAGTACGAATTCCGAAGTTCACAGGATTTCCTAACCCATGGACCGATTCAGGGACGGCTGGCGAAAGGCCGTTCACTCGATAGAGATCAGCTCCCAAGGAAAGGCCTATCAAATGGTGGTGATGAGCCCAAGGTGGCAATCAAACCTTGGCCAGGTGCCTGTAGTGTGCCCAATAAAGAAAACCTTTGAAGGATGCCAGGGCCCCCCCCGCAATAGCGAGAACATCATTGACTCGTCATAACCCATCACATCTCTATCCTCCAAGTGCCTGCTCTCGACTTCCAGAATCTGCTGCCCCCACAAAAAGAAGCCCTCCTTCCGCATGGTGGCCGAATTCAGAAATCCTTCACCGCACGGGTGCGTGCCTAGGGGCGAATTAATAGAGCAGATACTTCGATCGCAGCCGGCAGAACTGTTCCAGCGGACCCTGCCAGTTCTGCACGATGGAGGTGGGATCCTGACCATCACAAACAGCCTGCAGAACCTCACGTGAACCAACAAGTCCCAGTGTTTTGTCAATGTGAAAGCTCCCGGGGTATAGGCGGTAAAGTGCACTCGCGATCTCTATTCCAAGGGCCGGAGAATCCAGGACCTGTCGATCGAGGAGAACAATCTGGACGCCACGACACAATTGATTCTTGAAACAATTGCTGTTTGGCGTGAATTCTACCGGCATAAACTGTACACCCTGAATGTTACGGTTTCTCAAGTAGGACGCGAGCTCTTCTCCATTAATCCAAGGAGCGCCGAGAACCTCAAAAGGTGTCGTCGTCCCTCGGCCCACGCTAACGTTTGTACTTTCAACCATCGCCACTCCCGGATAAAGGACAGCTTCTGTTAGAGTTTGCAAGTTCGGCGATGGACTCACCCATGGCAAGCCGGTCTCATCATACCAGTGCGTGCGTTCATAACCACGCATTTTGATGACGTGCAATTTGACGCCAATCTTCTTCTCAACATTGAACATCTCAGCCAGCTCGCCAATCGTCATGCCGTGCCGGACCGGTAGAGAAAAATATCCAGTGAATGACGTCAGGTTATTGTCCAGGACAGGCCCCTGAACCAGTGAAGCATTGATCGGATTCGGCCTGTCGAGAACATAAAAAGGAATTCCCTTTCTGGCACACGCCTCCATTGCATAACCCATCGTGGTGATATACGTATAAAAACGAGCGCCTGCATCCTGAATGTCGAAGACGAGCCCATCCAGGCCAGCGAGCATCTTCTGTGTCGGACGTACAACGTCTCCGTATAGACTATAGATCGGCAGGCCTGTCAAAAGCTCTTTCGTCGCAGAGACTTTTCCTTCTGCCTTCCCAGAAAAGCCATGTTCCGGGCTGAAAATCGCCACCACTTTTACATTGGGGGCTTTGTAGAGAAGATCTACAGTGCGCCTTCCTGCAGAATCGATCCCCGACTGATTGGTAATGAGCCCCACACGCAATCCGGCTAGGGGGCGGAACTTCTTGGCGGCCAGTACATCGATTCCTGTTTGCACCCTTCCGTTGTTGCTTATCCCCTGTTCGTAAGCATCGCTCAGTACGGGGCGACTAGCAGTTCTAATGGCCTCACTGACAAGCGATAGAACCTGAGCACGGAGCGGTTCAACTTTGCCCCTGCCATTCGGATGAACCCGGTTTGTCAGAACAATGACGCAGGTATTGGAAACAGGATCAATCCAGATACCAGTTCCGGTAAAGCCGTTGTGTCCAAAAGAACCTACAGAAACGAGGGATGAGTCGACATTCCAGCCCAATCCCCTCAAAGGCATTTTGCCAGGCGGGGATTGAGGGATAGTCATCTCCTTGACCGTGAGAGGCCTAAGAATCTGCACACCCTTCCTACTCCCACCATCGAGGACCATCTGAGCAAAGATCGCAAGGTCATCGGCAGTAGAGAAAAGCCCGGCGTGACCAGCCACACCACCCATGCGGTAGGCTGTTGGGTCATGGACTTCCCCCCAGAGCATCTTCCCTGTGGTCCCATGCTGGTACTGGGTAGGTGCGATACGAGGCAGGAGAACAGCGGAAGGCTTGAAGCCCGTGTCCTTCATCCTCAGGGGTTCGAAAATGTGCTCGGCGCAGTAAACATCAAAAGACTCACCTGAGACGCGCGAGACAAGCTCACCTAGAATGATAAAATTGATGTCGCTATAGATGAAACTCGTCCTAGGAGGGAGAACAGGTTTTTCTTGTTCAATCATCGCAATGGCCTCCTTGTAACCTGACCAGTCTGGTTTCAAGTCCAGAGCCGGTCGAAGACCTGAAAAATGCGTCAGGAGATCACGCACCGTGATTTCTTCCTTGCCGTTTGCTCTAAACTCAGGCCAATACTTGGCAACCGGGTCTTCGAGGTTCAGTTTTCCTATCTCCACGAGCTGTGCCACTGCGGTGGATGTTGCAACCACCTTGGTAAGGGAGGCAATATCAAAAATAGTGTCTGTGGTCATGGGCAACTTCTTGGGCTTGAGTGCGCGAAGGCCAAAAGCCCGGCGGCATACGATTTTCCCCTGGTTCTCAACCAGAATGACAGCTCCCGGAATTTTGCCAGCTTGAATCGCCTTCTTCGCCACCACTGTAATGGGTGCCATTTGCTCTTCCCGGAGTATCTGAGCAGATGCTAAGGTCGCAATCAAAACAGGGAACGTTAGTAGGAAGGAAATCTTCCAAGACTTCACACTCTTCTACCTCTCTTGACCTTTTTTCTGAATTCTGAACAAATGAATCGAACGAACCTCAATCCAATGGCTTCTCTTTCTTCAGGCCCGCTGAGGAATAGTTGTTCCTTGGATTCCAGAGCATCCAGCCATGGGAGCCAAATCCTTCAGCCGCTTTGACCTCGCCCATGATCTCTTTATCATTGAAGTATCTTCTGTCAAAGGCATAGTCTCTGAATGCCTGCAGCCACGGTCTAAAGCGATAGGATGGGAGATTGGTCCGTTCTTGGGCTCGTTTGAGGGAACGATAAACGATTTCATAAGGGCTTGCAACAGGATTTCTGTAACCGGGTATTCCGTACTGAAATCCGGATGGGTAGAGCATGGGACAGATATAGTCAAGGTGGGTGACGAGGTCCTCCAGTCTTTGTCCAATGCGGGTATCATTAAGGTTCCAGCAGACGTATCCAAAGATATCCGCAGAGAGAAAGATATTGTGAGGGATTAACCTACTTCTCGCTTCCATGAGAAATCCGGAGATGGCTTTTACCCTGTTCTCCTCTGTGTTGGGCATTGAGAATCGAAGGCCCGAGGCATCAGGAAACCGAAGATAGTCGAACTGAATCTCATCAAATCCATATTGAGCCGCTTCCACGGCAATATCAATACCATAATCCCATACCTCCTTACTGAATGGATCCACCCAAGCCAGGTTTTCTCTATCGTGCCATATCTCTCCATCCGATGTCTTTACGGCCAGATCAGGCCGCGCCTGGGCGAGGGGATTGTCCTTAAACACAACAATCCGTGCAATCGTATAGATTCCTTTTTCCTTCAGGGACTTCATCAAATTGGCCATCTCCTTTACTGTGATAACTCGTTGAGCGCCCACTTCAGCAGCAAGGGGGATTGAGCTTCTGTAGGGGATCATGCCTTTGTCCCCTTTCACATCAATGACAAGGGTATTGAGCTCGGTCTCCTGCATGAGCTTGATTGCAGATTCCCGCAGGCCTCTGTCTCCTATTCCAAAAAAGGACAAGTAAAGGCCTTTCGGCGCAAAAGGGATGAGTTTTATCTCTTGAGGCGTACCAGTTAAAGGGAAGAGCATGACCTGCTCCGTTTTCCTGTATCCAGGCGCTCTCACCGTCAGTTTACTCAATGCCGTGTCTACTGTAAAGCTCCCATTTCCATCGCTCAGAACTCCATATTTGTTCGAAGTGATAAAGGCTCCTTTTACCGGCTTTCCCGTGAAAAAATCAACCACTCTTCCTGCCGTATAGGCGATGGCATAACCTGGAATCAATAAAAGATGGGTCACAGACAATACCACCAATGCCTTTTGTATCCCCTTCATAATCATCATTCTATCCCTCCGTCGCGGCTGCCAGTATTGTCGTAAATGCTCCACCCTTTTCTCCGTTTGTCACAAGATAACGGGGAAGAGCCATAACGCTATCGAGAGTGCCTGCAGGGTGCCGCTCCATGGTAAATGCGGCCACATACCCCGCTTCAGTAGCCCTATGAATGAGGTCATCATCATGGATACCAAAGGGCCAAGCCAGCATGTTCACTTTGACATTCAGCTCCTTCTCCAGTTTCTCCTTTGATTTTCTTAATTGAATGCCTACGAAACTCTCATATTCAACTGGTCTTAGCCTGATCTTTTCCTTCTTGAAGTTAGGATGCCAAAATGTATGAGACTGGAAATCAAAGAGCTTTGTCTCTTTTATGTCTCTGAGCTGGCCCCATGTCATGGCATAGGCTGCGTTAGATATTGCCGAGGGATATATGAAAAGGGTGACCGGAATATGGTATTTCCTGACAAGAGGAAACATGTCTCTATAGACAGAAATGTGGCCATCATCAACAGTAATCACAACTGAATGGGGGCGGGGGGCTTGCCCATTTTCGAGATAGTAATCGGTGAGTTCCTTGAGGGGTATCACTCTATAGCCATTGTCCCTCAGATATTTCAACTGGTGTTCGAATAGGGTTGTTGTCACGGTCATGCTGTCGGTAGCTACAGCGCCGATACGATGATAAAGGAGTATGGGGACATGGACCGTCCCCCAGGCCAGTGGTAACCCTAAGGAAGAAAAGGTGAGGAGAAATACGGTAAATGAGACTCGTATTACAACCTTGGTCATTTCAATGACCCGACCGATCATTTCATAGACTGTGCCGTAACAATACCTTCTACCCAAATACGCGAGTTATCTACTTATTCTCGTTCTTGTCTTCTTCCCCTTGAGATACAACCTTAGTGCCTCATCGATGACTTCCTTTATCTGCTTTCTTTGCCAGTATGCTGATGCCTTGAGTTTCTCTAGGTAATCTTCTCTCAGAATGAATGTGGCCCTTATCCATCCATCCTTAAGCCCTTTTTGTGAAGTCTTGGTCGAAGCCATTGCTGCCCTACGGTGATGTTTGTAAACCCTGTAAACAGGGTAACTCCTTTCCATCAGCATGCATCTTCTGTGCCAGAAAGGTAGAATTCCAACATAATTGTATCTATCGGAATCCATGAACTTTTTTTCCTACGCCAGAAGCGTCTTGTTCGGCCTAAGATTATAAAGGTAACAAGAAAGAACACTGTGGTAACAAACTGTCCTTCTCGAATCCAACGAATTGAGTCAGCGTCTCTTGCAGAAGGATTTCAAAGGAGATAGGATAGAGGTAGATAATAGACAGCCGGAGTACTCTGAATCTTCATCGACTATTCAAACTACGAGATATAGGGGCTAGAACATGTTTCCAGCCCGTATAGTCGATTGGAGCTTAAGGCAGGATTTAAACTGCCAGGGGGTGGAAGCCCCGAGGGATTTTAAGACTCTAGTTTACAGGCACGCAAGCAGCGTAACAACTCTGTATTCTGAGACAACCTATAGTATTCCTTCGATCTTAATTCAATTCACCAAATTCTTCTCTCTTATTCGCAACCGAGCACAGGATATTATCCCAAAACAGTGGCTCAAATATCTAATCTCTTTCCTTTTAGCAATTGACGGGCGATGACTAATTTTTCTATTTCCTTCGTTCCTTCATAGATCTCTACAATTTTAGCATCTCTATAGAAACGACTGATATCGTACTCACTGAGATATCCGCATTCTCCGTGTATCTGCAAAGACTCATTGACGACTTTCACACCCACTTCCCCTGCGTACCATTTCGCCATGGAGATGAATGCAGGTTCTACTTGTCCTCTGTCGAGCATCCATGCTGCTTTGTATACCAAGTTTCTTGCAGCCTCTGTCCATGTCGCCATCTCGGCCAATTTACTCTGTACGATCTCAAAGGATAAGTAGGATTCCCAAAATTGCTTACGCTTATTAACATATCTTAAAGCCATTTCTAAAGCCCCCTGAGCGATCCCGACTCCCTGGGCAGCAACATAAGCCCTCGAACGATTAAAAAAATCCATGAAGCAATTGAACCCCTTTCCCTCCTCCCCAATAAGGTTCTCCTCAGGCACCCAAACGTTGTTTAGACTTATCTCTGCTGTATCATGCGCCCGGATTCCCATTTTTCCCTTGAGTTTGTTCCTTCCTAAGCCAGGTCGATCGGTTTCAATGACAATCACGCTATGCCTTTCGTAAGGTGACGTCGCATCGGGATTCGAAAGGCAAAGGGCCACCAGAAAATTTGCAATGTCACCATTGGATATGAACATCTTCGAGCCGTTTATGAAATATCCACGCCCTTTCCTCTCGGCCCTGGTCGAGACAGACAAGACATCACTGCCTGCATCAGGTTCGGTCACTGCAACGGCACTGATGGCTTCTCCTTTACACACGGGAGGGAGATATTTCATCTTCTGTTCTTCTGAACCTTTAAGGAGTATCATTTCACTTCCAAAACATGCACACATGACTTGGCTGCCCAAACCTGGATCCACTCTCCAGAACTCTTCCATAACGATCGCATTTTCCAAAAATCCGAATCCTCTTCCTCCATATTTTCCATCGATGAAAATTCCGACAAACCCTAATTGAGAAGCTTGTCTTAATAGATCGAGAGGAAAGGTTTCTTCGGCATCACAATCCTTGGCGATATGAGGAAATTCTCGCTCCGCAAACTCCCTCGCCGCCTTTCTGATATCAAGCTGTGCCGGTGTTAAACTAAAGTCCATTCCTTCCTTCCCTTGTAACCAGCAACTTTATTCCGTTCCCTCTTTGCTCTTTACTTTGCCTGCCCTTTCTGCCGCCCTCTTTCCTACCTTTGTGGAGATCTCATCAGTGGTGCCCACATAGATCGCTCTGGCTTGACAAACGGCTTCACAAGCAGTCTGTTTTTCCCCTTCTTTTTGCCTGTGAATGCATAAGTTACAAAGTTTCAATTTCCCCTCAAAGAATTGTGGAGCACCATAGGGGCAAACCCAGAGGCAAAATTTACAGCCAATGCACTCACTCTCATCAACCAGGGTGATGCCAGTTTCGACATCTTTATGAAGGGCGGAGCGGGGGCACGCTGAGATGCACGGCGCATCAAAGCAATGCATGCAGGAAAATGGAAGAAAATATTGATAAACATCTTCACCGCGCATCTCGGGCCCAACCCGATGTATTCGGATTAACTCAGGACCTTTCGGATCGCCAACAGGGGGTTTTGTGGGGTGAGGTGCTAAAGTATGCTCCCATTTGCAGGCTATTGCACATGCATAGCAGCCAATGCATTTTTCCTTATCAATGAATATTGTCCTTTGCATTTAAACATCCTCCACTTTGTAAACCTTGCACAGCAACGCTCTGAATGGAGTGGAACCGAATACTGGATCGTAAGGCGGATCGTTACTCGTCAGAACATTGGCATTACTCTTCCATACACCATGCTCTGGGGCCGGGTCTTCAGGGTACCACCAGGATGCTTGAACCATCACCACCCGTTGGTCTAATCCCTCAAAAACTTCCGCTACCTGTTGTATTTTCCCTCTTGGTGTTTCAATCCATACCCAGTCTCCATTCTTGATCCCCAACTTTCCCGCGGTTTCAGGGTGGATCTGTACGAGTGGGTAGGGCTGCCTTCCTCGTAACCAGGGAATTTGACGGTATTGTGAAAGAAAATAGTTGGGCGAACGTGCTCCAGTAGAAAGGATCAGTGGGTATTCCTTATAGAGTTCTGGTGTGGCATAAGGGCTTTCATTAGGTTCGATATAATACGGGAGGGGGTCGTATCCCAATTCTTCCATTGCATTCGAGTAGAGTTCCACTTTTCCCGAGGGAGTAGGAAAACCACCTCCTTTTCTCCAGTAATCTGTCTTGTACTTATAATAGGGCTGATCCTTTCCCGTCTTTGCCAACCAGCCCATTTTGCTGAATTGCTTCCAGGTGAGGTTTGCCTTTTTCAATCGATCATCCAGCACTTTTTCAACATTATCGAACCAATACTTGGGAGCCAATCTCTTCCCCAACTCGTTGAAGATCTGAACATCCGACCAAGCCTCGCCCGGGGGGTCCACTGCCTTATTGATGGCCTCGATCATAAAAAGGGGGTGCATGTCGAAAATATCATCTGTTTCCAACCAGTGAGCTACTGGCAATACGATATCAGCAATTTCAGCAGTGGGGGACATAAAGAGATCGGCAACAGAGATGAAGTCCAAATTCATTAGCCCCTCTTTCACCTGTTTACTATTCGCATAGCATACGAGGGGGTTCGTCCCTTCCAGATGTAATACTTTGATCGGGCAGGTTCCTGCTCTTAACTGCTTAAGAGCTGTATCCACATGACATAAGCCCAGCAATCTTAGCCCCCGGAACTCCTCCTGACCTATCGCAGGTTCTTCGGGTGCCGGAACCTCAAAGGCCCAATCTTCCTGCGGACCCGCATCATGAGGTACCCAGCGAACCATGCCTCCTGGTCTTTCGATATTTCCCGTCAAGGTGATCAGGCATAGAATAGCCCTTAAATTCTGCGCGCTATTGTTGCTCGCTTCGAGGGCTTCCCCAAACTGTATGCACCCGGGCTTCTGCGTGGCAAAGATTCTGGCAGCTTCTATAATCTTTTCTTTCGGAACCCATGTGATTTCAGACACTCTTTCCACGGGATACCCTTGAACCCTTTCACTCAACTGATCAAATCCGTATGTCCAATCCTGGACAAAGTCTCTGTCATACCATCCTTCATTAATAATGACATTCATCATACCGAGAGCCAGAGCTGCATCGGTGCCGGGTCTTAGCCTCAACCAAAGGTCAGCTCTTCCTGCGAGGCGGGTTGATTGAGGATCAATGAGAATCAAATGATCTGCCTTCTCAAGCGCATTAAGAAACCAGACTGAAATCTCTCCGTCTGCATTGGAGATTTCCAGTTGCTTCCCCCAAGAAACGTGGGTCTTTGGGTACTCACCACCCCACCCGTGATAATCGCAATACAATCTACCTGCAACAGTCATGATAGAGATTGCCATTTTCGGACCATAACAGAAGTGGGCCGGTGCACCAAAATTAGCGGTCCCAATAGAGCGTGCAAAACGAATGGTGTATTCATTGTAGCCCCTGCCCGTCCCCTGCCATATGCCTACGGAGCTCAGTCCGTGTTCCTTCTGAGTCTTCTTTATCTTGTCCGATATTGTTGTGAGAGCTTCTTCCCAACCGATTCTCTCCCATTCACCTCCTCCTCTCTTTCCCTTTCTTTTCATGGGATACAGAATTCGATTCGGATTATTAATGTGTTGCACTGCCGCCATGCCTTTGGAACACATTGTCCCTCTGGTTGGTGACTGCGGATCGCCTTCAATGTGAGTAATTCTCCCGTCTTCCACGGTCACAAGAACTCCACAAGCTCCATGACAACTTTTGCATGTACTTCTGATGATCTTTTTCTCGGTGCTCATTCTTGACTCGCTCCACTTATCAATTCCTGAATTGACATGTCCATGGATTTGTTCTCACGACCAAAGGTGTGCGGGACCATAGTTGCCACCAAGCATACTCTTGATCCTCCGGACATCTTTCCGCCCCTTGATATAGCTATAAATCAGGCTGATTTTGTCTGATATGCCAATCGCCTGATAGCAGTCCATTCGGTTATTCCTAACGAAAATTTTCTCGTAGAAACCCCTTTGTTTGTTTGTGTTTGTATAAGACAGTATCTCATATCCCTCGTCGCCGTATTTTCGCCCTACCGAGATGACGGGTGGATCTGCACCTTTTATAACCGTTAAGCCAGGGGAAGTTTTATATGTATTCTCGACTCCAATGAGATTATTTCCGGCAATCACCGCTTGGTCGATGGCATTATACCAGTTAAATACAAGCTCATAGCCGCCATACGGATCTAAGGATTCAACCACGTCTCCGGCAGCGTAGATATTCGGCACACTTGTCTGCATTTTTCCATTGACGAGTATTCCGGTGTTAACCTTCACATTGGAGAATTCCAGAAAATCAACGTTAGGTTTGACGCCAGTGGTGACAAGGATGAGGTCTCCTTCTATTTCCTTATTTCCGACAATAATCCCCATGGCCTTATCATTACCTGTTACTTCTGAAACCGATTCTCCAAGTAACAACTTTATCCCTGAAGAACTCAATTTTTTTTTGAAATATTCGGCGAGCTCCTTATCCAGCACTTGAGGTAGAATTTGGTCAAGTAATTCAATAATCAGCACATTTCTACCCAATTTCTTGAGGGCAATTGCCACCTCGATGCCAACCGCTCCCGCTCCAATGATAATGATATTTTGGGTGCTGGGTAACTGTTTTGATAGCTTCCTCACATCCTCTAATCTATTGAAGAAGTATACCCCCTTTTTGTTAATTCCTTTTAAAGCAGGAATAAGCGGAGATGCTCCACTGGCAATCAACAATCTGTCGTACCCAATCTCCTTTCCGCTTCCCAGGATAATCCTATTCTTACTATCCTGGACCTTGATGACCTTCTCCCCCAGCAATCTCTTGAGAAACAGACCATGGCTGTCTCTAAGTAGAATCTCCTCCTCCCTCAATTCTCCAGCTAAATAGCCAAGCAGAAACATCGGAGAATAAGCTGGCGTTCTTTCTTGTGAGACCACGGTGATTTTCATTTCATCTGTGCTTGATTCAGCCCTGTATGCTGCTATTGTCTGAAAAGCTTTGAATGCAGCAGGGCCATTCCCGATGACAACAATTTCCACTCTCATTGCAAAACCTACTTACGGTAGAGCCGGATTCCTGCTCCCCTCATACATCTCCCCATGGTTAGCCGTCCTCTTCACTCAGCTGGGGCAGATAGATGATTCTATTCTCCCTCCAAACGTCTCGACCGTGGAGATTATTCTCGATTTTCTAAGATTATGCAAGTTGAAGAATCAAAGGATGGGTCGTTTCAGGACACCGAAGATTGCCTCACCTCGTCTGGAGAAGGAACTCGACGTCTTGCGAGACAAGCCACCAGCAGCCCACGGGACTTCTCGTAGCTCACACTGGTATACCTCATCGCAGGACTCAATCCCTCTCTCAGAATAAGAAGTCTCTCAAGGATGCGACATCATCGTCGCTTCCATACCTCGAGGTCATCTGCCTTCAATTACGCCTTTCGCAATGATTTCAAACAAAGTGGATAACGTAGCTTTGACCCCAAAGTCTTAAAAGTAATACTTATCGGTCTCCCGCCTCTAATATGATCTACTTAACAATCCTCTTTATCACCTACAGTTACTCTAACAATCTACTATTTTCGTAAAATAAACATCAGTATAATGTGCATCCATGATCCACATAAAGAATCTGCCCTGTAATAGCTTTTGACACATCACTTGCGAAGAAAAGAATTGCTTCTGCCTGATCCTCTCCCTGTGCTTCCGGTACGGTTAAATCAATATGCTTAGCACATGTATCTGCAAACTCCTTGTTGAAGAATTTGAATGCTTCCGGAGCCATTAACGGTGTAGATGTCGGACCAGGTGCGACCGCGTTACAGCGGATTGCTGTTGGTGAATATTGAAGAGCGATGTTCTTAGTCATGGCATTAACAGCTGCTTTTACTGCGCTGTAAGAAATACCTGCAACCCCCTGGCTTCCGATAGACGAAACGTTTACGATTGAACCTTTCCCTGCTTTCTCCATATACTCTAACGCATATTTGCTCATATAATAAACAGAATACTGGTCGATCATGCAGACTTCATTGTACCATTCCTCTGTGCAGAGATTAATCGGCATATGTCTATCGGCTATTCCCGCATTGTTGACCAAGACGTCAATCCTGCCGTATTTTTTAGTGGTTTTATCTACAATCCTCTTACAGTCTTCCTTCTTTGATACATCCGACTGTATTGCCATAATTTCTCCGCTCTGCGCAGTGATTTCATCTACAACTTTTTTGTTCTCAACGTCACGTCTCCCGGCAATAACAACTTTAGCACCTTCTTTGCAGAATAGTATCGCTGTTGCCCGTCCGATACCGGAATTACCACCTGTTACAATTGCGATTTTATTATCTAATCTTCCTATTTTGGCACTTGTTCCTTTTTTTCTATTCTACGATGCCGTCAGCCTTTTTTCATCGATGTCGTTGATTACAAGGGCCGCGAACCGAATGCAGCGGCCCTACCCATCCCTGAGGTTCCACCGTTTATGATGGCGACCATGTCTTTAAATCTCATCATTAAACGATTGAACTTATTTGATCTCGTCTTCCTCTTGACCTCCGTTGATCCGCGGACGTATGACCTTGCCCTTCTTCTCGGCTTTGCGAACGAGTTCGGCTTCTTCGTGAGCCCAATGCCAGTAGTTAACCTCGTGGGGAGAATGTTCGGTGGCGGTGACGTACATTTCCGTTGAGAAGGAGTTACGCACCTCGTTTGCGATGTCTTCCTTCCAAGCCTTGCGGAGTATCTGTGTGGTGATGCGGCGGGTCACGCGCGTGCCGGTGCGCATAATGAGCTCGGCGATCTCCCAGGCGCGCTTATAGCAGGATTCGACGTCAGGGCAAATCTCGTTGACCATACCGAGGGCAAGCGCCTTTCGTGCAGTGATGATCTCGCCGGTCAGCTCGGCATAAGCGAATCTTTTGCGGCCCATGAGCTCGCGCCATGGGATCTGAATGCCGTCACCGGGAACCATGTTGACGCGGAAATGCATATCTGTTGTCCACGCGTCCTCTGTACAGAGGGTGATATCGCTTAAAAGTACCAGATCCGTGTGGAAGGCGGCGCCGTTCCAAACGCCAATTGTGGGAACCTCGACATCAAAAATCTGGCCTTCGATGTCATTTGTACCATCATAGTACTGATACTCATACATCTTCCAGGCCTCTTCCGGTGCCGACGCAAATTCAGTAGCAGGTAGCCATTTTCCATCTGGTCCGATCCGGCCTATGCCTTTAGTGAAATCCTTACCTGTGCCGCCCAAGATTATGATCTCATTATCCGGATCCCTGCCTGCCCAATCAAAAAAATAGTGAAGGCCCTGGTGAGCGGGAGCCCCCCACTGCATGCTGTCACCGTTGGTATGAAGTCGCGCTTCGAGGATCCCGTTTTTCCGCTTCATCATGAGACAATGTTTGAGCTTTTCCGAGTACTCTTCAAAAGGCATATGAGGAATCGTCCCGTATTCCTCTGGCGGAACCTTCTTGCGTTTTCCGGCGTCAGATTCGTAATTCGGTCTAATCATAATTATTTCCTCCTTTCTTTAATTAAATAAACTATGCTAATAACTATCTTCTGTGAGTTGTTTCTGAGTTTTTTCCAATCTCTCTTTTCTGAGTCTGTCAAAGTTAATTCCTTGCTCATAATCTACAGCAAATTTCCCAAATGCCCTAATTATTCCTCATTTATTCAAATTTGTGTGAATTGTCAATTGCCTTTTATCGTTGTGTCTACCATTTTTTAAGATGCTATGTCAAGAATGATCTTTCTCTCTTGGCTCATTCTTGACTCGATCCATACCTCGACATCATCTGCCTTCAAGCACGTCCTTTGCAATGATTTCTAAAACATCGTCGGAGATTGACCATTTGCGCAGGCTTGCTTCACGCTTAACCCGCTTTGTAATCTCAGCCACTTGCTCTTTTGTAGCGATAAGACCAAATTTGGCGATCTTTTTGGCAACCACTCCGGCACCGGTTCCTTTACCGACTACCACGTCCCATCCCTTTCGACCAATGACCTCTGGTAGATACGTTTGGAAAGGTCTTTCTCCGGAGGCCGCCATACGTTCCACGACGTAGACCACCATCCCTGATTCGTAGGTAAATTCGTTGTCTCCAATAACGGGTTTGTTCCGAGCAATTGGGATCTTAGTCATATCTGCTACCATCTGGGCAAAGGGATAGAGCTTATCGAGTCTCACGCCGGTCTTCACTCCGAGCAGAAGCTCCAGGTTGAGGGCCACCTCTTCCGTTGCAGCGTTACCGGACCTCTCCCCGAGGCAATTGACGGAGGTGTGCACCACCGAAGCCCCTGCACATACGGCCGAAAGCATAATCGAGGTAGCCAGCCCATGATCGTTGTGACAGTGCATCTCGATAGGGGTGCCCGGTACCCATTCCTTCATTTTGCGGACGAAGTTTGCAATCGCCCAGGGCAAGCTCGAACCATGAGTGTCGGCGATGACCACGTGGTCGGCGCCACCCTCATTGACGATACCCTTAAAGAGCCTCTCTACAAAGGACAACGGAGCTCTCGCTGTATCCCAGGGCATTACCGTAGTAAATAGACCATTCTTTTTTGCATGGGCTGTGGTTTCGACATACATCTTGTACATTTGATCTGCCGTTATCCCATTGAGTGCGACATTGGCAAACCATGGATCTGACGTGCCCTCGACAATGACTCCATCGGCTCCCGTTTCAAGGGCAAAATCAACCTCTTCTTTATGCCAGCGGCACAAGAAGAATACCTTCGTTTTTGTCTTGCGCCGCATTTTCACCAACTCCTTGGCCACTTCCTTGTCATCATCGGAGACGAGGGGAAATATCTCTACACTGTAAACCCCCATCTCATCGAGAGCCTCGTAGATCCTCAGTTTCTCCTCGGGGCGAAGGACAACATGGGGTGCCTGCTCCGCCTCGCGCAAGGTCACATCATGAATATGAACCCGCTCAGGTAGTGTGAACTGATTTCTTACCTCTTCTAAAAAATTGTGTTGCGTTACCCAATATTTATCCGTTAACCCTGGGTGTTTTTCTTTTTTCTCCATGACCATAACCTCCAGTATTAAGTTCTAACAAAAAATATTTGAAATTTCCCCTCACCCTTCCCTTCTCCCAGTGGGGCATAAGCGCTAACTTTACTCCCCCTCCCTCTCAGAGGGGACTTTCTCTCAGCCTCCCCCTTCAAGGGGGGGGTTGGGATGGGGATGGGATTGCAACTCCTGGGCTACCAACCAAATCTTCTCCTTTACCGATTTTATCTCCTTAAGAACTTCGTTGTTCCAGAATCGGAGAACGCGAAAACCAGCAGCCTAAAGTTCTTGTATGCGATTCTGGTCATACCCTGCGTGCTGTCCATGTTGTCCCCCATCCACCTCAATTACCAATTTGTTTTCCAGGCAGACAAAATCGAGAATGTAATCACCAAACGTATGTTGAGGGCACGGGAGGCATGCTCACTTCGGCTTCTTCACATCTGCATCTACTATTTGTCGCTTATGCTTTTTTCCGTCTTTCTGCTCTTCTTGTTGAGCATCTTCTGGCGCTCGTCATCGTGGTAGATCTTCTCTCCTGTGCCGGTAAAATATTCCCGGGCGGTTATATTGGAGTGTTCCACGTTCTTGCAGAAGTCTCCAAACATCTCAGTTCCGAAGGTCATGTCAAGATCGTCCACGATGCGCTGCTTCCAAGGTCTTCTTACCACCTGCGAGGTGAGGCGCCTGACGGTACGATGCCGTTTCATGATGAAGTCGGCGATTTCGTACGCCCTGGGAATCAACCTGTCGTATGGGACCACTTCGTTCACCAGACCATACTCCAACGCCTTTTGGGCGGTGATTTTCTCACTCATGTACATGGCATAGGCGGCTCTCCTCACGCCCATGAGCTCGATGAGGCAGCTATGGATACCGTCCCCGGGGACGATGTCATAGAGGAAATGGGGGTCGGCAATGATGGCATCGTCGGCCATAATGCAAATATCACACATCAGAGCCAATTCGGCGTGTCCTCCTGAGCCGTTCAGCACACCAATCGTCGGAACCTCGACATCCTGGATCATCGCAATAAGCATCCTGCGGCCGTCGATGAACATATGCTCGTATCTGGTGTACTCCGGTTCCGTTATCTCCGGCTTCCAACTTTCAGGCTCAAATTCAATGATCCAGTCTTTTCCTGTACCCGTGAAGATCACCAGTTCGATATCAGAGTCGCTGCCTACAATACGCCACATCTGACCGATAGCCCTGTGCAGTTCCATGCTCCATAACTGAGGCCCACCCTTGGTATGCATTCTCACCAGAAGGACGCCGTCGTCGCGTTTCTCCATGATAAAATGCTCTTTGAACATCTCCTTGTACTCTTCATACTTCGGCCACTTTACAAAACTCGTCAGACTCATAGTGCCACCTCTCTTTATGTTTTTGTTGTGCCAAACCTTAATGGTTTAAGGTACCGAACTCTACCGGTGCAAACTGTCACTTGGATATGTGAGTCCGAATCTGCAGCAAATATGCCTGCCGGTGAAGGATTCGGGAATCACCGACGTGACTTTCCCTCTCCCCTTGAGGGAGAGGGAATTATTTGGGAAATTTCAAATATCTTTTTCTACGGATAATTGATGATCACCAGCATGCTGGCCGGCATGTTCGTTTTGTTGATGATTTCCCGGCCTTCTCCTGGACCGATGAAGATCGAGTCGAGCGCCTTCAGGTTAATCTCCTCTTTCTTTGTCTTGATCGTCACTTCCCCATCAAGAACGAAATAGATTTTTTCCAATGGGTTTTCATCGTATTCGGCGCCTCCGCCAGGGAGAAAATGGGAGAGGCCCATCCAGAATTTTGTGGCGCCCGACTCCTCCTTCCCATGGAGTCTCATGGCGGTCATGTTGAAGTGCTTTGCGGCCTGGTATGGCTTTGCATTTTTAATCTCTACTTTTTTCATTTGACACCTCCTTAAATAATCTTTGGTCTTATTTGTACGGAAGCCAGCATTCCATCAACTCATCGATGGGCCACAGACTTAGTCTTTCATAGCCGTCCTTGCGTAAACGATCATAGTCAACCCTCATCTCAAAATCAACTGTATATTTTCCTAGTGCCGTTTTTTCCTCCTTCCTATCTTCATTATTTGATGTTGTGTTTCAATCAGAGGCCGAAATAAGCCTGTTTGACATGTTCATCCTGTTTTAGGGATTCAGATGTCCCTGAAAGCACAATACGGCCTCGCTCAATAATGTAAGCCCGACCGGCAACTTCAAGACTACGGTGTACATTTTGCTCCACCAGTAGGATGGTCGTCCCCCGTCGGTTGATCCTTATGATTGCCTTGTACAAACTGTCAATGACAATCGGGGCCAAGCCAAGGGAGAGCTCGTCAAAAATAATGAGTTCCGGCAGTGCCATCAAGGCCCGTCCGATTGCCACCATATGTTGCTCACCTCCGGAGAGGGTGCAGGCCATCTGGTTTCGGCGTTCCGCCAAGACGGGGAAAAGCTCATAAACTTGTGCTATGGTCGAGCCCCGTTTGTCACGTGCCCGCCTGCAATAGGCGCCTATCTCCAGGTTCTCATCAACGGTCAGCTCCGGAAAGAGCTTGCGCCCCTCGATGCACTGGGCGATCCCGAGGCCGACGATGTCGAAGGGCTTGGCATTGTTGATACTTCGTCCCTTGAACAGGATCTCGCCACTCCTCAGGGGTAACTGCCTGTTGATGGTTCTTATGAGGGTCGTCTTTCCGGCGCCGTTGACGCCAATTAGGCCCACGATTTCGCCTTTCGGGATGTCCAATGAAACGTCAAACAATACCTGGAAGTCCCCATAACCCGAGTTCACATTCCTCAATGTCAGGAGCCTCTCCGGTTCAGCAGGAAATTTGGCCTTGGAGACTTCCAATTTATCGTCCACCGTTCGCAATTCGATATTCGGCTCACCTGCCTTTTTCGTACCCAGATAGATCTCATGGACCCTCGGGTTGTCGGCAATGTCATCAGGGGCACCCTCTACTACCATTTGCCCGAAATTCAGGACCAGTATCCAGTCCGACAGGCCAAAGATGACGCTGAGAACATGTTCGATAATCACTATCGTCTGCCCTGATTTCTTCAGTTCGAGAATCAGACTCTGGAGCTGAGCAACTTCAGCCTCTACCAGACCTGCTGCAATCTCATCCAGAAGAAGAAGACGAGGCCGCAAAGAGAGCGCCCGTGCCAGCTCGAGGCGCTTCAGGTCCAACAACCCCAGCTTACTGGCCTCTAATCCTGCTTTCTTCCCAAGGCCCACGCGATCGAGAACGGCCATGGCATTGCCCCGGGCCGTTCTCAGCGACCTGTGATTGCCACCATACAGGTCGCCCACTACCAGGTTCTCAAGAACGGTCATCTTGAGAAAAGGCTGAGGAATTTGGTAGGTACGACCGATTCCCCGACGGGATATCTCGTCAGTCCTGAACCCGTTGATACGCTCGCCTCCAAAGCGGATCTCCCCTTGATCCAGGGGATAGACCCCCATGATGAGATTGAGAAGGGTCGTCTTCCCGGAGCCATTTGGGCCCATCACCCCTAAGCTTTCTCCTTCCCGGATCGACAGAGAGACGTCGTCAACGGCAGTCACCGCACCAAAACGTTTTGTCACATGGTCGAGCTCAAGCAACATAGCGCGGCTCCGAAATCCGAAATTCTAATATCGAAATTCTAAACAAATCACAATTCTCAATACCCCCAAAACAAAGGCATACACCGGACCGTATGTCGCCGTCTGGGACGTTTGATGTTTGGTGATTCGACATTGTTTAGGATTTGGTGCTTAGGATCTAAGACTTGACGGCCTAAAGGTCTCATCCAATCTTCCCCAATACACGTTTTGTCAGGCGGGTCGCCCGAATCTCACCCCATATACCTGCCGGAATGAACCTGATGATCACAATGAGCAGGACTCCGGTAATGGCCAGATGGAAGGTGTGGTAATCTGCGAGCAGTTCGGCAAGAAAGATGACGAAGATCGATCCGAAAACAGGCCCGATCACCGTGCCTATACCGCCGATAATGACGGTATTCGCCGTCGAGAGGGTCCACATGGCACTGAAAACGGAATATGGCTCTATGCTTCCCATCTGAGTCGCATGTATGCCTCCAACAACGCCGGTAATAAAAGCACTCATAAGGAAGATGTAGAGCTTCGTCCGGAAGGTATTAACACCCATGTTCCGTGCGGAGTTTTCGTTGTTTCCGATGGCGCGTAGACTCATCCCCAGCTTGGTGCGAAGAATCAGAACAACCAGCACTGTGGCGCCCGCGGCAACACAGAGCATAATGTAGTAGAACCACATCAGGCTTGTGCCACTTTCAAGGGGAAGATTGAGACCCTCCGCACTTCCGGTAAACTTCCAGTTGATCATGAATATCCGCAGCGCTTCAGACAGAACCAGTGTACCGATCGCAAAGTAGATCCCACGAAACCGGAAAATCGGCAGGGCAACGACAGCTGCAAAGGCCGCCGCGAGGAGGCCGCCGCTGAAGGCGCCCAGCAGGAAATGAATTCCCCAGTGAGATATCATCATTGCTGCCGTGTATGCCCCTATGCCGAAGAACGCCGCAACGCCGAGGGAGATCAGGCCGGCATAGCCAGCCAAGAGATTCCAGCTTTGTGCGAGGCCAATGTTAAGCCACAACAGATAAAGGAGAAATATCGTGTACCGATCGAGAACGTGCGGCACGGCGACGAGCGCCAGAGCGAGTAAGCCTATCAGTGCCCATTGTATGTAGCGGCGGGACATAATCTTCAGCCTCTATTTCATCTGTTCTTCATCTCGCCCGGCCGAACAAGCCCGTCGGCCTTGCAACCAGAACCACGAGGATGATTACGAGTCCTATGAGATCACGGTAGCCAATGCCCATGGTCGCCGCGCCAATACCTTCTACAACGCCCAGGAGCAGCGCTGCGGCGAGTGTCCCTACTATGCTCCCCATTCCGCCCAGCACCACGATGACGAAACCTTTAAGCAACCATGAAAGGCCGCTGCTGGGAACGAAGGAAAAGGTCATACCGATGAGCGTCCCCCCGAGGGCAGCGATGGCTGCAGCGAGAGCATAGGTGAAGGCATAGACTCGCTTTACGTTGACGCCCATGACCTGCGCCGTCTCAGGGTCCTGGGTGGCCGCCCGTATTGCCTTACCCAAATAGGTACGGGTCATGAATAAAT
Source organism: Thermodesulfobacteriota bacterium (assembly GCA_050014415.1). Lineage (GTDB taxonomy): Bacteria > Desulfobacterota > BSN033 > BSN033 > UBA1163 > JBEKDJ01. Next base: position 34,854 of record JBEKDJ010000029.1, read on the forward strand.
GAACTCCGGCGATGAGCACCAGGGAAAGCCCAAAAGAAATAAGATACATGACCGGTAAGTGTATGCCGAATACCTTCAAGCCTATTCGAGAGTACCCCGTGTTGATCGACCTGGTATTGGTGGTCCAGTAGAAGAGAAACAGGCTTTGGGCGATGATCGATAGGCCAAAGGCGGTCAGGAGAGCAGGCTCAACCCCTCTCTCTATAACCGGGTTAAATACGGAGAGTTGAAGCAGATATCCCAACACAAACAGCAAAACAGCTACGATCAGCGTCGACAGAAATGGATCGACCCCTAAAGCCCTGGAGATGAAGAGGCAGAGGTATGCTCCCAGAACGAGAAGCTCACCGTGCACTACATTCATAAGCCCCATGACCCCGAAGATCATGGAAAAACCCAGGGCGGTGACCGCGTACAACCCGCCGAGGAGCAGCCCATTCAACGCTCCGGCCGAGAGTGTAAAGAATGACACGTGCTGTCCTTCGTTAAAGAAAGTGCGCAAATAGTGAAGTGGAAAGATGGTGAGTAGGGGGATCGAAACAGGGGTTTTCCTATTTCGCTATCTCCCCCATTTCACCATTTCGCACCCTATCGCCGTTATGGCAGCGGATATATAAGCTTCGCCGTAGCGAGCTTCTCGGGGTACACGATCTCACACTTGCCGTTCTGCCACTGGAGCATATAGCATGGCATTCTAAACACGTGGTCCTTGTCGTACTTGACCGGACCTGCTTCGTAGGTCTTGTTCGTTTTGGCCATTGCCTCGTTGATGGCTTTGGGATCGAGGCTGCCCGCCTTTTCTATGGCGTCGAGCATCACCCTGCCGGCGGTGTACCAGTCGGCTATGTGCTGGCTATAGGCCATACCCTTGTCTTTCTCAAACCTCTCTTTATGCTCCTTGGCGCCGGGATAGGGGAGGGCCGGATGCCAGAAGCCGGCCGTCATGGTACCTTGGGCCGCCTGACCGTTTGCCTCCCACCACTCGACCGGCTCGCCGCCCTTTTCAAAGAAGGCGGCTTTCGGTTTGTAGCCCAAGGACCTCATCTGCTTCCACATGGCAATGGTGTCAGGGGGCAGCATCTGGGCAATGACGATGTCCGCGTCGGCCTCCTTTGCCCGGCGGATCATATCCCCGAACTCATTTGTTCCTACCGGGAAGGTCCCTTCCACCACAATGGTGTACCCCATCTCCGGGGCATTCTTTTTCCACAGACCCCCCATGATCGTACCGTCCGGGGTATTGTCGGTGAAGAGGGCAACCTTCTTGTTGGATTGAACCGTGTTCATTGTGAGAAACTGGAGCTTGGTCATCTCCAGTTCATCGAAAAAGATGTCCCACACCCACTTCCAGCCCCCTTTAGGCTTGGCTCCCAGAAAAGCCTGCACCGGGCATCCGGCGGCGCTCATGGGTATCCCTTCCTTCTCGGCGATCATGCCACAGGGAATTACATTCATCGGATTCCCCGTGCTGAAAAGGGCATGTACCTTGTCCTTGAGAAGGAGACGCTGCACCGCTTGAGTCGCTTTTTCAGGTGTGCTCTCATCGTCGTAGAGCACCAGCTTCACTGGTAGACTCTTCTTGTACTTGGATAGGTAGATGCCGCCCTTCTTATTCACGTCACTTACTGCAACGTTGTAGCCCCACTCCATGTAGAGACCGAACGGTGCGCCCGGGCCCGTTCTGGACACGGGGGTGCCGACCACGATCTCCTTGGGATCTGCCGCGCGGCAAACATCCGGCAGACTCCCCAGAAGAATCAGGGTACACAGGAAACAGAAGCCTAAAACCAGTTGAGTTGCTTTTCGCTTGTCTTTCATTCTTCCTCCTCCTTCTTTCAAAGAAATTTGTGAATCGCCTTCATTTGGCATCGTCTTACCCATAGACAATAAAAAGCACCTTCTTTAGACCGAGCACTCGCTTTATATAAGCAGAAGCCCTTGCTTTTGTCAAGCGTTTTTTAAGTAGAGCTATTTGCGATGTCCTTCTTTTTTGGAAAAAGGGAGGCGGTAGGAAGCGAGACGGAACGTAAAAGTTCGGCCCAAAGAAGCATCCACGGGGTTCACAAATACAGTGGACGACAGTTGC
>JBEKDJ010000030.1:0-25173 GCA_050014415.1 Thermodesulfobacteriota bacterium
GAAGCTCAGCAACTTCCGTTCAATGTGGCTGGACTGGATACGGTCAAATATACAAACGAAAATTTTGAGGGAAAGGCCATCAAAGCCCTTGACGCCGCAATTACCGCAACAACGCAGGAATCTACGCCCTCATTCGGTCCTGACCAGATTCTGGAAGCGTTCTTGCTTTTGAAGCGAATGTTGATTGTTCCACTGACTTCCGAGGGTGATCGCAATTTCTATGAAATTGGAAGGCCGCTCGGGTTCAATTTGATCATGAGCTTCGATGCAATGAAGTATGCTTACTTTGGCAACTTCACCGCATTACGACCGGAGACTGTAATATGGAGGCTCCGCACACTGGAAGATATCATCCAGGAGCGTATCGCTTCAGTTCCTGACCGGGTCGAACTTGGCCTTGCAACACGAGAGGCTATGGATGCATTAAGAAGATTCATTGAGAATTTCAAAGCAGTAGTTTTAGTTACGAGTGATGAGGACCGAATGATCATCCAAAATGCACTGACGGACAAGCCGAGCCGGTGGCCGGTTGAGGTATATGCTCTCAGCGATACAGTGGTGGCCCTTCAGACTATTGGATAGATAGGTATCAGTGTGCCAATAAACGGCGCTTTGACAAGCCCTTTCTTTCAACTCGCAATCTTCATTCTTGATATGGCTGTCAGTAATGACTTGTGAACTCGTTAAGCAAAAGGCGATTTGGCATTGTGTGCCAGATTAAGTACCGTTCAGGACACTTCAGGCAACGTGTTCGGTGGGAAGCCACTAAAGGGAGAAGAACTTTCCCCTGTTAAAGAAGCGTCCCAATCTAGGGCTTCCAATATACGGAAAGATCGCCCGAGATGGAGAAGGGAAAGAAATTGAAAACCATCTCACCTTGAACCCTTCTTAATTTCTTACCTCTCTTTTATCAATCCCTGTCCTCTCTTTTCCTCCCTCCTTTCGCTTGTTATTTCTCCCCTCTCCTTTATGGAGAGACACTATGGCCCGACCGAAAATTGATAGACGGCCAGAACATTCCAAATCTCTATTGACTTTTCCATGCAAATTCCATAGGCTGGTGTTGAAAATAACCCCTCGGCCGGTTTCTGCAAGCTAACCCGACAACGCAACCATTAAGCTTTGAAAATAAACATATATGAAAGAAACCACTAAAAAAATATTGACCTTTATTAAGCATTTCTCGAAGGAGATTTTAATTGGATTAATACTTGCGGTTATTGCTGCTGTAGCGATTGATGTTTATAAGAGTGAAATACATAAAAACAATATTGAAGCTAACAAAAAAGCCATCGCAACCGTATTAGTGTATGGTAAGGAGGGGAATCTGTTGGGCCAAGGCAGTGGAGTTTTCATTAACGCAACTGGACTTTTGGTAACCAATTTCCATGTCATAGAAGGAACGGATATTAGCAAAACTGTAGCGAAACTTTCCACTGGCGCTCAATACAGCCTGAGAAACCTTAGAGGGTTAGACAAGAAACTCGATATTGCCCTTTTGCAATTTGAGGGTACAGAAACTCCTCATGTTAAAAAACTGGGGGATTCGGACCAGCTATTGAGCGGCGAAAGAGTTATAGCTATCGGTTCTCCCTTGGGCCAAGAGAACTCAGTTTCTGATGGTATTATAGCAAATCCCGCTCGCGAATTATTAGGTCTAAAATTTATTCAATTTACTGCTCCCATTTCTCCAGGAAGTAGTGGAGGCGGCCTTTTTAACAAAGATGGGAAAACGATAATAGGAATCATGAGGGCAGCATTGCAAGATGAGAAACGTGAGGCACAGAATCTTAATTTCGCAATTCCCATAAATCTTGTGAAAAACATCTTGAGCGGTTCTGAAAGGAAATTGGTAGAACAAAGCGCCGATTACTATTATTCGTTGGGGCAGATAGAAGAAAATCATGGAAATAGCGATAAAGCCATCGAGTATTATCAGAAAGCCATCTCTATAGACAGTCGATATGCAGATGCTTATATTAGCTTGGGTAGCATCTATTACGATAAGGGAGAGTACGATTTAGAGGTTAATAATTTCGAGAAAGCAGTAACAATAGATCCTGATAAATATGAATACTTATATTACTTGGGAACAGCCTACGAAGATACTCATCAATATGATAAGGCCGTAAAAGCTTACCGAGAAGTCTTACGGATTAAACGAGATGACAAAGACACTCTGCATGATTTTGCCATATTACTGATAGCTGACGGTGATTGTGACCAAGCACGAGAATATATATCAAGGTTAAAGGCATTAGATACGGGTCAGGCAAAGAAATTGGAACTTTTGATAGCAAGAACGAGATGTCGTTAAATTGTGATTGTCAGGTCAAGATTATTCCATTCTCTTGATAAGAATTTAACGAGGGATAGGGTCGCTCCCGAAAGCCGGATGTGCAAGAAAGGGGACGTTGGTTCTAAAACATTCTAGAATACTTCTTCAAATCCGCTACCCCATCAGAAACGGCCAACCGATTTACTGAAGAGGTCGTAACCCCAAGGTGGCGAGCAACTTCAGCGCCAGGATAGCCCATCTTTCCTACCGCCAACTGACAAAACAACCTCCTCACCCTCACTACCTCTCTCTTCCGCATGTCCGACCGCAACTTTAATTCCTCGATTCACCACTTAAAGCCTATCGTAATAACGGCTGTTTACACCGGGCTTAGAAAGGGGGATATCCTCTCTCTCAAATGGAAGGACGTTGACCTTGAAAGGGGCCTGATCCAGGTTATTGAGAAGAAGACAGGCAAAATTAGAAATATCGTTCTGAATAGTGATATGAAGACCCTTCTCAACAGCCTACCCGTGAAGGGACCGTATGTTTTCCCTGGAAGAAATGGTAAACCCTTCAAGGATGTCAAAAGGTCGTTACAGAGCGCCCTGGAAGATGCAGGAATCGAACAAAGCGAAGATAGGAGACAAAAGATCGTATTTCACACGCTGAGGCACACCTGTATCAGCCTGCTGACTGAACGTGGAGCAGATACCACGATGGTCAAGCATTACGTGGCCCATGCCTCAGAGGAGATGACCAAACAGTACACCCACCTGAGCCAGGAATACGCAAGGAGGACAGCAGAGATTCTCAACGGATTATGCGGGGTTAATTTGATTTATGGAAACAAAATGGAAACAACCCACCAGCTTGCAAGTGCCTGAAATCATGGTGGGCGCTACTGGATTTGAACCAGTGACTTCCTGCGTGTGAAAAACATCGCCTATTTCGATCTGATTCCCGTAGCGCCTTAATTTTAAAAACCTTTCCTGATTTTTTGGATTGCCTTTTTCATAGGTGAGAGTATAATTCAGATTAATTGAATTTCTTAGATTTTTGTAAGGCTGAATTAAGCTACTGGTAAGAAGTGAGTATGATTTCGGCATGAAAACTCAAGGCGGCTGTTGCTCTTCATTTTGCCCATTACAATACTAATTTAGGCAGAAATGATCAGTTTGTGATTCTGAGTGGTGAAGAGATTGACATGGCCATCATCGGGAAGGTCGCCTGGTGGTGGGGGAGGCAGGAATAGGAGGAATGAAAGATGAAGAAATTAATAGGTATTTCTATTCTAATGATTTTAGTTTCAAACCCTTGTTGGGCACAAAAAGCACCAGATGGTTTCTTAGGCTTGAAATGGGGAACTACAATTGAGGAAGCTAGAAAGGTATTCAATGATGCTAATTTTACAGTCAATAATCTTGTGGGAAAGGGATTAAGTATAAAAGGAATTTTGGTAGACTTTCCAGGTGAGGGTAAATGGAAAAAAATTGGAGAAGCAGAGGTTTCTCGTTACCATCTTAGTTTTACTGATTCGGAGGAATTCTATTACGGATGTGTCTTGTTTAATTCAACCGCAGGACCCAGTTTTGATATCTTTTTGAAAGCACTCACAGAGAGATATGGAAATCCGACCTTGACTATTCCACTCGTTTTGAAGATCAACCCAAATGCAACGGTGGGGATAAATCATTCGTGGAGGTTTGAAGATGAGGTTCAGATCTCATTAAGTTATGATGAAATGAACTCTGAAGGAAAACTTTCGTATACTTATATTCCTATTTGGGACATGATGTATGGAATAAAACACAAGGATGTCAGCAAAACAAAAGATAGACTTTGATTCAAAGATATAGTGGTGGAGCCCGCGAATCAGGTCAAAACCTGTATGGAAGGGAAGAGATACGAATGGCGCTGAACTCAGAACTCGTCGGTCACGTTCTCACGACGGGGGGCAAAAAGGCCGAAATGTGGCTTGACACGGGATGGGATGCAGAAAAGATGTCCCTCATCCTAAGGGTTAGATTCGTTGATCCAGAGACGAACCAGAATATCCCTCTTGAGACGATCGGAGACAAGATTGAGGAAATGGAGATCGGAAAGGCGGCATCCAACGGGGACCTTTCAAGACAGATCCAGGAATTGGTCAAAAACCTGAAGAAGTGAATCCATGGCTTCTATCCAAAAATCCTCCGAGAAAGGTTACAGAATCTATTGGTATCTCTACACGCCAGACGGGAACAGCAAGGAAAAATACAAGACCTCCAAGTCGAAGACCTTCTTGCAAGAGATCCTGCCGGACATCATGAAAATCGAGACACTGTCGCACCGGGGCGAGCTTAGTGGTGAATAAATAAAGAAACGGGGACCTCTACCCTGTGCACGGGGAAAAGGTCCATCCTCAGACCCCGGGGTCCCCAGTATTTTGTGAGGTCGCCATGGAGGAGTGGTGGCAAATAGAATAATTTACTGCAAAGTCATAAGGAAAAAGGTCAATCCAGAAACCTGGCCCGATTGCATAAACAACTTCGATTGTAACTCGTGCTCGCCTCCCCCAAAAATAAGAAAGCAACCACAGAGAAAGGCGCTTGAAAAATGGGTTAACGGTTATTGGCTCTTGCTTCCGTTTCGCGATGAAGAGATGAAGCCAGAATGGAAGAAGGTTAATGGAGAATGGAAACGATTAGGCCCGCCACGAAAAAGAGAAAAGTTCTACAACGGGAGTTTCAATGAGATTAGAAGAAAACTCTGTATCAAATATGCTGATGAACGATACGCAGAGCAATTGCTCGACTGCAGTTTTGAGTTCGGACAGCAAATCGATTTTGAGGTGCGGACCGTTCCATCAAAAAAACAAATCCTTTATGAAACGGAAAAACATGCATCCATGAAAGGAATCTCACCTCTAAAAGAGGAGGAGAGAAAGAAAGAGCTCATTGGTTTGGTAAGCAGGGTTAAGGATTTGCCTGCGGAGCGCCTCAACAGACCTCTCTATTATTACGTCTCAGCATTGGCGATCTATTGGGAGAAGTGGACCGGTCGGGAAGTCAGAAGGGCGAACGAAAACAATGAGCGTGACATTAACCTGAAATTCTACGACTTCATTGACTATTGCATCGAATCAATGGGCCTCTGGCAGGTTTGGGGAACCGGATCCGTGAAGAAGGCAATACAGAGAGTGGTCCATGACTTTTTACTTCCCGCCAGAGACTATTTGAAAACAAACTATCCCTCCACCTCCTTAAGTGATATTGATCCTTTGGAAGTTATGGGATCAATCTACCTTTCGGATTCCATCTCTGATTCCGTTTCCAAGCTCATTATAGACTCTAATTTACTGAAATCATAACCTAAAGCCACTTTTTCCGATTTTAGGAAAATTTTGGCCTATAGGCTTTATTGTATAATCCTGCCATGAGAAAGGGGCAGAAGATGACGACCGTAAAATTACGAATCGGGGAAGTGTCAAAATTGACAGGTTTACATTTTCTCACTATCAAATCTCTTGAAAAAAGAGGCCTCATCAAAGCAGAGCGCAGCCTTGCGGGGCACAGGCTTTTTGATTTTCAGGTCGTTGAGAAAATCAAAAAGATTTATCACGAGCAACAATGCAATGGATGAAATAGATAGACGTCTGGGGAGAAGAATGCTACCGGACAAGTGTTATCGAAAAACCGAGGAAATAACGGGGGGGCTCGCCATTGGTGAGCATGGGGAGGGTCCCGACCGTCCCCACCTCCCACTGAAGCCCTTCGGGAGGGGCGGTCATGACGGAACAACAGTGGCATGAGTATTTAAAACGGTCAAGAGGATGGGCAATCAGAATGGCTTTCGATCTATTGCACAGTGAGGCATACAGAGAACTGGATTATGGGCCTGCCTTAAAAGTTCTCAGTTGGTTTCATGAAAAGATAAAACTAGAAGCGATCAAAGGAAAGCGAGGTAAGAATCGCTTTCAACCTGCTAATAACGGGAAAATGGAATTTACCTATCGTGAAGCTCTATATCGAGGATTAACATCTCAAAAATTTTCGAAGGCATTGAGGGAGCTTCACCGTTTAGGGTTTATCGATGTTCCGAAGCCTGGATCGGCGTTAAAGGGTGACTTCACTGAATTCAGTTTCTCAGAAAGATGGAAAACGTATGATCCAGATGACGTCAAAAAAATAGAATTTCCGAAGAGCGTTCACTGGGTGAATTTTGGATTTGGGGGGCAAAAAGAGAAAACATAGAAAAAGTTAGATGTGAAAACTCACATCTATCCTACTGTGAAAATTCACACTTAGAGGGGGGTCTTAGATGTGAAAACTCACAGTAGTAAACGGCAATTTTTGGAGGTTCTTAGATGTGAGAATTCACACTTCTCTTATATAGGCCAATATCTAGAGGCATCTTAATGCCTCTGGGATGAATGGGTGAGGGGTAAAAGATTTGGATCTACGTGAGGGTTGTAGGTTTAGACAGGCAGCGCAGCCCTGCAGTCATCCGGCAGCGCGCGAGGAAATTTCCAAGATCACCAACTCAGACCATTATGCTCGTGCGAAGGCGTATTCAGAAATCAGGAAACGATTGGATTTGAATTTCAAGCCGCACTTATGGGACGTGGTGCAGTGCAATGGGTATACGAAAGAGGTGAGCCATGGAAAAGGAACTAACCGCGACATACGATAAAGACTCAAAGAGGTTTCATCGATTCATTATTGATGAAAATCAAGGCATTGTCGGGAATATCTATGTTCCTAAAAGCGAGCCGGTGCCTGAGAGAGTCACAGTTTCCCTTAAGACGAAAGATCAAAAGTAAGGCTGCGAGGCAAACGAAGCCTTAGAGGTTTGATGCTTTAGGACCAAACGATGGAAGAATTTCTGACGGTAGAAGACATTTCCAAGACGCTGAAGGTAAGTCCGGTCTGGATTTATAAGCTGGTTCGGCAGAAGAGGATCCCCTTTTTCCGGGTGGAGAAGTGCGTCCGGTTCTTACCCTCAGAGATAGGGAAATGGCTGGAGGGTGGGCGGAATAGAGAATGGCATCGAGACAAGATTAGGCGGCCTCTTGATGGTGGAACAAGAACGCGGGTTTAAATGTTGAATTTCATTAAAGGAAATATTGACTTCTTACCGAGTTCTTACTAGCGGGGGGGAATGAGCGAGGCGAAGGGAACAGTGTCGACCTTTTCAAAGACAAGGCGTCCGAGAGGGCTTAGCGAGTAGACAATGACAGGACAGTGGCTAAACGTTGAAGGTTTTACGATCCGTCCTTGGAATGTTGGCCAGCTCGCCCTCCTTATTCAAACGTTGATCGAAGTGGCCAATGCGATCAAAAAAGCAGGCGACGATGAATATCAAATCGCCCTAGTATTCTTGCCACACACGCCAAGGATAATCTCGGTGTCATTGGATCTCCCTATTGAGGAGATCGGGAAATGGGAGCTCGGAAAAACCATGTTGATTTTAGCAGGCATTCTGACCGTGAATCAAAAACATTTCTCATTAAAAAAAGAGAGTGAATTTTTATGCTGATAGGAGGTTCAAATGGCTGACGAGGAGATTGGGAAACTTGTAATTAGGCTTAGTGCAGAGATCGGGGATCTGAAGAAGAACTTCGAAGAGGCGAAAGGTCAATTAAAAGACTTAGGCTCCCAGGCGAAAGAAAGCACGGAGAGCATCAAGACCGGCCTTGGAGGGATCGAGTCGGGTGCGAAGGGCATAGTGGGTGCTCTATCGGCCATCAAAGCAAGTGCGATTGTGTATCTCGGTGAGCAAGCTATCCAAGCCGGGCAGAGAGTCTTGAGTTTTGCCAAATCCATAGCAGAGTCAGCATACCAAATTGAGAGACAGTCCGAGATTCTCGGCATCAGCGTGACGGACTATCAGAAGTTGAACTATGCCGCAAAGATGTCCGGTGTGTCGAGCGATTCTTTGTCCCTAGCCTTACGAACTCTTGCGAGAAACATGGGGGAGGCACAATTGGGCGTAGGTAGGGCAAAACCGTATTTTGAGGCCCTTGGGATTAGTATGGCAGACCTAAAATCGAAATCCCCCGTAGATGTCCTTATGCTCCTGGCAGATAGATTTAAAAATACCGAGGACGGCGCCAGAAAAATGGAATATGCCTCCAATCTTCTAGCCACCCGTTATGGGGATAATCTTATCCCAATGATGAATAAGGGCAGTGAAGGACTCAAGGCTTTTGGCGATGAAGCTGTCAGGATGGGATCTGTCATTGGTGATGTTGTGGTTAAGAAGGGAAGCGAGGCGGAGACAACATTCAACAGACTTGCTTTACAGTCGAATGCCCTCAAATTGTCATTTGGTCCGCTTGCTGTGGATATAGCAAATTTGTTTGAGCAGATCGTCTCTGGAATCAAAAAGGTGAAAGACGGATGGGACAGCCTACCAGCCCCCTTAAGAGGACTTCTTGTTCCAACACCTGGGGGCATGAAAACCTTCATGGGATGGTGGATGGGTTTGGGAGAAAAAATAGGCGTTGTCCCGCCACCCCCCCCAACGCCTACTCCACCGCCTCCAGTGGCACCTCCAAAAAAGGCCGCTCTTCCCCCTGTCGTTACAGAGGAAGAAAAAGCGCGCAGGGCAGCCGTAGCCATGGAGCGTCTGAAGATTGAGGAAGATGCGGCCACGGCAGCAGAAACTCTTGCAAAGGAGCACAATGCCACCCTCCAGACTATCAACGAGCAGCAGTACAAAGAAGGTTTGAGTTCTGAAGAAGACTACCTGGCGGAGAAGCACAGGCTTGAAGAGGACAGTTACAGACTCGATATTTCCCTTGCAAGTAAACAAGCCAGCATTATGGCGAAGGCTTACGAAGAAGTGGTAGCGAAAGCCCCAGAAAAAGAGAAGCCGAAACTGAAGCTCCAAGTCGATCTTGAGATCCAGAAGGCCAGGGAAAAGCTTCTGGAGACCACCGAGAAACTCAGGCAGATCGAAACCAAGGAGGGTACAGAGGCTTATGAACTGGCAAAGGGAAAGATTCTCGCTACCGAGGATGCCAGGATAAAGGCCCTAGAGGAGGAAGCCAAGAAAGAGATCGAACTCAATAATCTGAGAGTTCAATCTGGGCAGATGCCAGCTATAGAAGCAACCATGAAAAACCTGGACATCCAAAAAACGCTTAATATGCAAAAGATTAATCAACTTGAGCTAGAGAAGGCATTGACTTCAGAATCGGCGAAGAAGTTAGAAATTGATGCGAAAATTCTGGTTTTACTCAAAGATACCGAAGATGAGGAAATAAAAAAGCTAAAAGATGCTCAGGAGTTACGTGATTTCAAACTTGCTGAGGCAGCAACCACCGTGTCAACACTTGAAGCGGGGATTAACAAGCAGAAGGAACTCAATGCGCTCAAGGTCGGGTTGGGCATGATGAGGCCAGAAGAGGCAACGGAATTTGAACTTGATGCGCAGGAGAAATTGAACAAGGCAAGCATGGAGGAACTGAAAACGAAACTCCAGTTTGTTACGACCGATGCGGAAAGATTGAAAATCACGACTGACATCGCCAATCTCGAATTGCAGCTTGAGGACACCGAAAAGAGGCGACTCACCCTGATGGAGTCGGAAGCGATCAAGAAGATGGATGTCGCCACACTCACAACAATAGGGATACAGAGGGCGGAGATTTCAACTCAAAAGGAACTTGCTAATCAGTTAGAGAATCTTCTCCCGAATGCCGTCAATGTTTTCACCGATTCGATCAAACAGAGTGACGGAAGTTTCAAGAATTTCTTCTCCAATGCGGAGCAGGGGTTTTTGAAATTGATTCAAAACATTCTTTCTACCATTGCAGAGTTAGAGGTTCTCAAGGCGCTCGGATATGAGAAGGGGGGTGGCGGAATAAACTGGGGGAGCTTGCTCTCCAGTCTATTCGGGGGAGGCGAACCTGGACTAAATTATAATATCCAATCTCCAGGAATTGTAGGAGCTGGTACTCCGTATCAAAAGGGCGGGACATTCATTGCGACGAAGCCGACCTCAATCATCGCCGGCGAGGGCGGAGAACCTGAGATCGTCTCTATAGTCCCCATCTCGAAGATGGTCTCTCCTTCGTTATTTGGGCCTTCCGGGGGCATATCATCACTCAGGCCTTACCAGGGCTTCGCCGGAGGTGGAACCATCGTTGTGAGTGCAGAGGGACAGGGCAAGGCGCCCCAGAAAATACAGCTTGACCTCAATGTTAATGCGAACAGCAATTTCTTTGATATTGTCGCAAAGGCGCGACCGACGTCAGAGGAAATAGATTTGATCGTCGCCGCGAAATATAAGGCCGGTGGACACCTCTACAAGTCGATAAAGGAGAGATAACGATTGAGTAAAACCAAAAGCAAAGATCATCTAAAGCCCGTCAAGAAGGTCGGGGGGTGCAAGGCTGAATTTAGAGAGGTGCTGAGGGATTACTCCGCCGTAGGCTATAACTGCGAGATATTGGAAAAAATTAGATTCATACTGAATCAGCAAAATTTTATCTTAGCTCAGGAATGCTCACGACGATTGCAGAAGGGGGTGGATCTGCAGGCTGCGCAAAAAGTATTTAACCAGTTTATCAAACTGGACGTGAAGGTTAAAAAGCTGTTTGGACAAATGTATGATTCGGAGACCGTTAGGCTGGATGAAAAGCGAATCCTGGCGCTTATTGGAAGTATTTCTCCTGAATCTCTGGGAAAGTTGCTTGTGGCTGAGCAGAAGAAGCCGACCGGGGATGATGGAGGGGGAATCGAAGAGATGCTGATTAGGCAGATGAAACTCATCGAAGAGTTTGTCAGCAGGCTCGTTGAGGACCTGGGGCAACAAGAAAAAGCACGAAGAGGATGAATTTTGAACTGCAACCGTGCAACATGCCTATATAGGCTAAATTAATGAGATTTGTCTGGATCAGATGCAACAGAAAAGCAACGAGTCACTATCCGAAATATGGCTAAGATCGACCTGAATGTATTGCATCGTCTCCTCAATGAGGGAGACAAACCTGCCGAGGCAGCCCGCAAGATGGGGGTGAATCGGAGTAGCGTTACCCGAGCTATTGCCAAAGGCAGAGTAAAAACCTCGCAGGCGATTGTTCTGGGGAAGGCAGGGAAGATTGTAGATACGAAGATCGACGTTATGGATCAACTCCTAACAATCAATGCCTATGCTGTTGAATTGCTTGATCTCCTTATGCGCTGGAACCGGGGGGATAAGGCAGCACTGCAGGTCTTGGAATCTCAGATATCACGGAAGAAGGTACGGGTCGGAAATAAGGAAGAGTTTGTCAAGGAATACAAATTTACAGATCCACGTAGCCTTGCTTTACGTACCATGGCTGAGATCAGGGAGCAGCTCCGGTTACAGGTGGATATTTTCAAGAGTCTTTACAACGTAGAGATGGTGAACGAATTCCAGAAAGAAATCATCCGCATTTTGGGAGAAATAGATCCCGAGGCACGGCAGCGGTTCATCGCACGGCTTAATGAACTACACCGGATGAGGACTTGTATCGAAGCGTATGCTGTCAAGGAGCAGTAATTTCAATGACCCCGGTATCGGATATGGCGACCAACCCGAAACGAAAAGGGATAGGAAGCAGCCGGACAGGGGGAGAATGTGTGCCCGGTTTTTCTTCGCAGAAGGGCGAGATCGTGACTGAAGTTCCAAGATTGAATCAGTGTTTTATCTGCAAGGCATGGCGCCTTGAGAGAGACCTTGCCCCGGTAGAAGTGCCCGACCAGGGAGCCTCCTATATTCAAAAACGGGGGTGTAAGAAGTGCCTTGAGGAAATCATGGGCGAATCAAGCCTTCAGGACGCGCCAGGACAAGAGATAAGGCAAGGGTGAGGGGGTTAGTAGGGTAAGGGGTATGCCGATTACCTCCAAAGAAGCCGAGGAGATCGGATCAAAAGAAGAAAAAAAGGCTGGGGAGGTTGAGCCCAGCCTAGAAGAAGGTACATGAAAAAGAGGTTCTAATTATGCTCGATGAATCATCGGTTTTCAAGTATTCTGATCCTGACTTCGCTCTTTGACAATTGAATCCTGTCAACTGTGCAGTTCAGGAACTAAGAGAGGAGAACCTGATCATGAAAGATTATTTCAGCGTGAACGAACTGGCGGGGCATTTTAGGGTGAACCCGAAGACGATCTACCGGAGACTTTGGGCGAAGGACCTTCCGGCCTATAAGGTCGGAAGGTCCTGGAGGGTAGCAAAGAAGGATATTAAGTGGCTTAAACAATAAAAAGAGAGGAGTCTTCCAATGCCTCTTTGGAAGATAATTTTAATCATAGCTCTCGCTTTAGAGATTGTGGTTATTGTTTTGGAAATAGACATAATCAGGTGGACCCGTTAGCCCTTGAGAACAAGCACTGCGGTTAAAGCCGCTATGATTACAGTTAGGCAGAGCATCACCCAAGCCATACGATTATTTGAGATGGCTACTTCTGCCATCATGGCAACCAAGCGCCTTTGCGCAGCAAGCATATATATTGTATCTTGTGATATCCTCTTTTCTTCCATCTGTTGTTCCTTCTTTTCTTCTTTCTTTTCCTTATTTCTATCTTCCATAAGATGTTCCACAACTGTATTGAAATCAGCCACCAACTGTGGAATTGGCTTCTTTAAATCTCTGTCAGTTTCTCTTTCTGCGCTACGTTCTCGCGTCTCACGTATTTCCCTATGTTCAGCATCTTCTGTGTGTGATTCATCGCCTGGGTATCGGACCCATTTCCATCGTTTCCACGCATCTTTAGGACAGTCTTTTTCACCATGTTTTGGTCTTTGTTTATCCATCCCCGCTTCCCTCCTTGATGTATTTGGTTAATAGGCACAGTAAATATATCAAAAGGGAACAGGAATGACAATCATTAAGAGTGTCCAATCAAGTCCAAAGATTTCGCTTGACATTCTCCGTGAATTGTGCCTATACTAGAATTGGCTGTGAGGAAAAATCAATGCTTTTCGTTTATTCAGACCACTACAAGTGCCGTCTTGATCTTGGGGGAGGACCCTGCCTAAAAGCATTGATCCTCACAGCCACCCTAGGGTTGAGGCGGCTTTTTTGTTCCCTCTTTTTGGTTTTCCAAATGGCTATAAGAAAAGGGATGATGAAAACAGACAGGAATCTAAAGGTGATTACTGAGCGTGTTCTTTCTTCGTGTATCCTCTTTCGAGGCCGAAAATATCTGTCAGGGCTTGCTTACCTTCATCCTCTAATTCGAGGACAATCATTGTATTGTCAATTTTCTTCACCCTGCAAATCTTTCCGTCTTTTTCACGAATGTAGATGTCTCCGATTTTTACGTCCATATTCTACCTACAAGATATTTTCACACTTATCTATCAGGAAATCAAACCGAAAGGAGGTGAACCCGATAACCCCTTTGGCCGGGAGAACGCGGGTAAGGTTAGGAGAAAGGAGGTAAATCATGGAATTTGGAAAACTATCTCTCATCTTTGATCGAGATTGTGAGCTGACAGATTTTTTATCTATGCTTTTGGAAGGTGACGACGATGATCGTTTGGAATGTAGAAGAGTTCTTGATTCCTGCATAGACCGGCTTAAAGAGTTGAATCCCGAACTGATGCTTGAGACAGATGAGAATATCGGCGCTCTCATAAACGAATATTCGGGGATCTTCTTCACGGCCGGTTATATCGTTGGCCAGGCATTCGACGTGACAGATCCAGAGGCACAAAAAGAGATCGAGTTCTTAAGAAAGAAATTGGAAAGTATTATTCAAATTTGGCCAAGGAAAAAGGCCCCTGATCACCCCACCAAGGAAGATTCAGAGGCCTCTAGCAGGCAGTAGCCATTATACACAGCCTTACCCGCTGTCTCCCTTTTACCATAATGGAGAAGGGAGGTCAAGATGAACTATTTAGAGGAGTTTTTAGACTTTTGCCAGTACCAGCGATCGCTCTCGGAAAATACCATTAAAGGGTATCGGTGGGACCTGAAGCAATATTTTGCGTGGTTACAAGAAAAAGGATTGGGAGTCACCACCGTGAAAGTCTTTGATATCGATTCCTTCATCATCTCTCAAAGAAAAGAAGGAAAGGCTATCAAAAGTGTGAATCGAAAGATATCCTGTTTGAGGGCCTTCTATCGCTGGTTTTTGAGAATTGAAGCCATTGAAAAAAATCCTGTGGAACTTGTTCAATGCGTCAAGGGACCCAAGCGCCTCCCTAAATTTCTAACCCAGGGCCAACAGGAGGTCCTTATTAAAGCCGCACAGAGTATCCACCACCACTCAAAATGGGGTGGCCCTCACACTCCATGGGAACTATGGCTTGAGACCAGAGATCTCCTCATGATCCTTCTCCTCTTAGATACGGGGCTCCGGATTTCAGAACTTTGCGGAATCAAGCGAGATGATATCGACCTTGAGGCAGGAACCATCAGGATTATTGGAAAAGGGGATAAGGAGAGACGGGCCATTCTATCTGACAGGTGTATTTCATTGCTAAGGGAGGCCTTGAAGATCAGACTGAAGGGGAGTGATTTTCTTCTAGTGAATTCCCATACGAATTGCCTGGGGACCCGTCACGCCTTCCGGCTTGTGCAAAATCTTGGCAAACGAGTCGGAATCTCGAATCTCCACCCGCATATGCTCAGACATTCTTATGCGACAAACCTCAGAAGGAAAGGAGGTGATCTATTGCTTATCCGGGACGCCCTGGGCCATTCCAGCGTCTCGTCGACTGAGATCTACGCTCACTTGGATGAAACAGAATACGGTTCAAAATTGAGGGAACTCATAAATTGAGAGGAGGATGCCATGGATAAGATGAGAAGACGAACTGACGATTTGGATTCTGCTGACCTTTTGACCCTTACTATCGATAAGCTTGGATTCGTCGAGTTGTTTTTCGCCAGGCTGCCCGCAGATGATGGTGAGGTCCCCGAGGATGCCGCTCAAGGTCTTTCTTTTTTGCTTCAGGACATCATTGATGACTTGAGATGGTGCTCCGATAACCCATCGAAATTGACAAAAAGAGCAGAGGATTACCTCAAAGAGAAACTAAAGATTGAGGAGAAGGAAAGTATGGAAACTGAAGAGGAGGTGAGTTGAGATGTCAGTCTATAAGCGAGGGAAGAACTGGTACATTGATTTCACTTTCATGGCAAACGGATCCGGGAGATGAAGAGAAAAGTTGGATTGGAGGAGGACTAAGATGTCTCGCAAAATGAAGAGAATCCTAATGCTAGCACTGATTATGGTACTTTTACTAAGCACGATATTAACATCACAATCAAAGAATATTCCAGATGGTTTTATTGGTTTAAAATGGGGATATTCTCTCAATAAGATGCGGGAGGAAATGGTATTGAGTAGCGTTGATATTGATAAGAAGAATCCTGACAAGGTAACAGCAATTATTGACCAGGACCGTTTTAATCCATTCCCAGACTTGAATATAACAGGAATAGCTCTCGGTTTTTACAAGGACAAATTATATAGTGGTACGATTGTGATTTCCAAATACGAAGACTGGAACTTTCTAATTAAGACTATCAAGGATAAATATGGAGACCCTTCGACTGAAGAAATGAAGAATGTGTATGGAAACAGCATAGGCATTGTCATGACATGGAGTTTCGGGATTGGAGGAGGTGTAATTACTGCAGGATTTAACCAAGCCAAAGAGGAAGGATATATTTCCTACTATTTTCCTCCAAAGGAATTAAGAGATCAACTTTCTTCACAAGAAGAAAAAGAACGGAGTAAGGTTAGGGACAAATTTTAAATAAGATTTCTATACGAAAGTGAAATATGACGGAACGGTGAAGATTACAAAATAATGATAGTGCGGCCTAAGGCCGGGAAAGGAGGAGGTTTGAAATGGGACAATATCTTAAAACTCGCTATCCAGGGATATTTCAGTATGTCGGGAAGAATGGAACGGCCTACGGGATCGATTACTACGCCGGAGGAAAAAAGCACCGGGAGATAGTTGGTCCACTTTTGGGAGAGGCCCAGGAGAAGCTGGCAGAGAAGAAGGCCCTTGCAAAAAAGGGAGTGATCGTATCTGTTTCGCAGAAAAGAAAAATCACCCTCAAAGAGCTCAAGGAGAAGTATGGGGAGATCCAGAAGGGTGAACGCTACTTTGAGAAGACAAGAAAGTATTATCTTAAGCCCATTTTGGAGTTCTTTGGGGAAGCGAAGCA
Source organism: Thermodesulfobacteriota bacterium (assembly GCA_050014415.1). GTDB lineage: Bacteria > Desulfobacterota > BSN033 > BSN033 > UBA1163 > JBEKDJ01. The sequence goes on from JBEKDJ010000030.1 coordinate 16,428, forward strand.
GCTTTACCGGATCACCCCGTTAGACATTGAGGAATTCAAGAAGAAGCGCAAGGAGACCCCAACCCGATGGAGAAGGGTCAGATCCGATATCGCCGTCAACCGTGAGCTTGAGACGCTTCGCCACATGCTTAACAAGGGAGTCCAATGGGGAATGCTGAATGAAAACCCTTTTGACAGGTTCAAAGACCACATCCTGTTCGAAGAGAAGAACGATCGCATCCGCTATCTGACGGAGGATGAGATCAAAAGACTCCTGGGCGTTTCCCCTCCATATCTCAAGAACATCATTAAGGCGGCTCTCCTTACGGGTTTGAGAAAAGGGGATATCCTCAATCTCAAGTGGAGCAACGTCGATTTGGAGAAAGGGATCCTCTTTTACACCGAACAAAAGAAGCGGGAGAAGTTGAGTATAAAGGTCTTAAACAGTGACATGGTCGATCTCCTGATGAACATTCAAAAAGGAAAGAATGATCGCATTTTCTGTGGACCAGATGGAGAGACTTTAAAGGACGTGCAGAGGTCTTTTAAAACCGCTTTGAAGAAGTCCGGGATCTCGAATTTCCGGTTTCACGATCTCAGACATACCAGTGCCTCATACATGGTTATGCGGGGGGCGTCGATGAAGGCCGTCCAAGAGCACTTAGGACACACCACTTTAACGATGACCCAAAAGTATTCTCACTTAAGCCCGGATTTTCAGAGATCAGAGGTGGCACGCTTAAATGGTCTGTGTGATGAAGGAATCGAAGGTAGTAAGAAATTAGTAAGAAGTGATGAATTGATTGAAAATGGAAGGCAACCCGAACCCTATGCAACCGCTTGAAACCCTTCTGAATTCATGGTGGGCGCTACTGGATTTGAACCAGTGACTTCCTGCGTGTGAAGCAGGCGTTCTCCCCCTGAACTAAGCGCCCGAATTAAGACTTATTTTATAAGACCTTTCTAAAAAGTCAACCCCGAAATAGGCAATTCTTTTCAAGTCCAAGCTTTCATCCTTTTTTTATGATAGAATAGCCTTGGATTTTCGTAAGAAGTTGAAAGAAAAAGGATGGGAAACACAAGATGGTTGAGACATTAGCTTCTCTCTTCGATCAAACAGCTCTCCGCTTGGGCAAAAAGGAGGCAATCCTTTTCATAAGGAAAGGAAGATTGGAAAGCCGGTCCACTTATTCCTCCCTTCGGCAAATTTCAAATCGAGTAGCTCGTGGTTTGATGGAAATGGGTCTCAAGAAAGGGGAGAGGGCGATTCTCTTCACACCCAAATGTGTCGAGCAGGTACTCCTTCATCTCGGCATCCTGAAGGTGGGGGCTGTCTCTGTGATTCTAAATCCCGGATTTAAGAGAGATGAAATGGACTATTTCTTGAAGGACACGGATGCAAAGATCGTTATTGTTGGGAAGAAGGAGGAGGTCTTGATCCGATCGATCGACAAGAAGCGACTCATTTTCTCCATCGACACAGAGACTCCTTTTTCTGAGGAGAAGTTATTTCCAGAGTCTTCCTCTCAAGTGGTTGATGCCGTTCGAAGCTTCCATGATCCTGCTATTCTTATCTACACCTCCGGGACCACGGGCCAACCCAAAGGAGCGATCCTCACCCAACAGAATCTGATTCAAGATGCAGAGAACGTCGTTCACACCTGGGAGATTAGCGAAAGGGATGCCCTTTGCCATGCCCTTCCTCTGTTTCATATCCACGGTTTGTGCTTCGCCCTCCATACCTCATTGATCGCGGGGGCAAAAACTGTGATGTGCGATGAGTTCTCTCCTGAAACGGTTATCGATATTCTCTCTCGTCAGGAAGGGAAGCTGGCCTGTACAATCTTTATGGGTGTACCGACCATGTATTCAAGGATGATGGAGAGGGCGGAGGGAGAAGGGCGCGATTTCACCCACGTTCGACTTTTTGCCTCTGGTTCTGCCCCACTCCTTCCAAAGGATTTTGAGAGGATCAAAAGGGTGTTTGGCAAGGAACCTGTAGAGAGAGAGGGAATGTCCGAGACGGGAATGAATTTTTCAAATCCCATCAGGGGAGTGAAAAAACCCGGCTCAATCGGCCTTCCACTTCCCCATGTAGAAGCAAGGATCGTAGACCCGCAGACCCTCCAAGATTTGGCGACAGGCTTGGTGGGGGAAATCTGGATAAGGGGTCCCCATGTCAGTCCGGGCTATTGGAGGAAGCCCAAGGAAACCGAAGCCGCCTTTGTCAATGGATGGTTTCGGACTGGCGACCTGGGTAGGATGGATGAGGACGGATATTACTATATCACGGACCGCTTGAAACATATCATCATCTCCGGAGGGGAGAACATCTCACCTAAGGAGATCGAATCAGTGATCAATGAGCATCAAAAAGTGCTTGAATCCTCCGTCATTGGAATTCCTGATGAGAAATGGGGGGAGAAAGTGGTCGCTGCAGTAGTATTAAGACCAGCCATGACACTCACGGCGAAGGAGGTACAAGATCACTGTAAGCAACACCTCTTAGACTGGAAATGCCCAAAGGATGTTTTCTTCTTGAAGGAACTTCCCAGAAATAAACTGGGAAAAGTCGTGAAGGAAGAAGTGGCAGGATGCTTCCTCAGTCTTTCTCCACCTCGCAGAGTAGCGCCTTGAATACAGGAAAGCCTGAGATGGGGTCACGATTCTCAGGATCAGTCAATTGATTCACATTGGCTTCTCTCCACTCCTTTGGTTGAAGAGGTCCTCCACCGCCCATATTGGCTTCGATGACTCCCTTGACGATTCTTTCTGTCACCTTTGCATAGAAAGGAACCTTCCCTCTTCTGGTCTTCACCCAGACCTTGTCCCCATGCTGAATCCCTCTCTTCCCGGCATCTTCTGGATGGATGAGGATATTAGGCTTATCTTGGAGTCTAAGAAGCCCTGGAATATTGAGATGCTGACTTCTGAAGGCAGATTGAATGCGGGTACCGGTCGTAAGGACGAGAGGAAAATCCTTGGCCAACTCCGGAGACCCGATCAGACCTTCAGTAGGCTCTTGATAGACCGGAAGAGGATCATAGCCATAGTCTTTCAACAACTGAGAGGATATCTCGAATTTTCCGGAGGGTGTTTCAAAGCCCGGGCTTCGATCCTCTCGAAGAAGGCCCCTTTTGTATTTCTCATAGATCATCGGAGGAGAGGGGAATGAGATTCCCTCGGACTTCGATCTCAGTTGTTCAAGGGTATTGGGAGCCTTCTTGAATACAAAATCTAGCATCTCCTCTTCAGATTGGGGATAACGATCCCCGTAACCCAATGCCGTTGCTAATCCTGCCAAGATGAGGTAGTCATTTCTTGCTTCACCCACAGGAGGAATAATCCTTTCTCGAGGGGAAAGGTGCCCTCGATAACGCTTGTACGATGTGATCTCAAACATCGTTGTGGCTGGAAGAATGACATCTGCATAAAACGCTTCATTGGTGGCGAAGCGGTCGATGACCAGAAGAAAGTCGAGGGCTTCGAATGAGCGTCTCCATCGTTCTGGATTCGGAAAAGCGGTGAGGATAGAGCCTCCAAGGACGATCAATCCCCTTATGGGATACGGATCTCCTTCCAGAATTGCCCTTGGTACCTCCAAGAAATGGCCACTTTTATTGAGGGCACAATAAAAAGGATGGCGATCAAAACCGATCGGGCGTTTCCCCTTAGGTGGTTCAATTCGATTTCTCTGGATAGGAAAAGCCTGTGGCATCCGAAAGACTAATCCTCCTGGACGATCGAAGTTCCCGGAGAGCGCCCATAGCGTGAGAATAGCCCGAATGTTCTGGATCCCACTGTTTGCATATTCCAGACCAGTGTGGAGAAGTAAAGAGGTTTTCGGTCGAACCAAATCCTCAGCCAATCTCTCGATCTGTTCTGCCCTTATCCACGTGATCCTTTCAACCTCTTGAGGAGAAAACCCTTTCACATATTCTCTGAACTCCCTAAGGCCATGAATCCAGTCGTCGGCAAATTCCGTGTCTCCCAGCCCTTTCTCTATCATGACATGGGCCAATCCCAAAACCAGGGCCCCATCCGTCCCAGGCCTAATTCCGATCCACTGATTGGCCTTCTCTGCCGTGTAACTCTTGAGAGGATCGATCACCACCACTTTCGCCCCTCGCTTCTTGGCCTCTAGGATTCTTCTCAAGTTGGTCGGAGGCGAATCGGTTGCCGGATTCGAGCCCCAGACAACGATTTGATCACTTCTCTCAAAGTCCGGGAAGAGGTAATCGAGGGGGACCCCAATGGTAGCCATGGGGGCTAAGACCCTGTGGGAGTTGTTACAAAGTGAGCTACAGCTGAAGGTGTTTGGAGAACCCAACGGGAAAAGAAAGTTTGAGCAAATAGGATCTTGACCACCTGTTGAGAACATGTCGAGTAATGACTGTTCAAACCCTCCCCTCCCTGAATAGATAGCCATGGCCTCTGGCCCATGTTTCTCTATCACCTTCTTAATGAGCCTGGCGGAGATTTCAAAGGCCTCGTCCCAGGAGACATGCTCCCATTTTCCCGCCCCCCGATCTCCCACTCGTTTCATCGGGAATTTCAGTCGATCGGGAGAATAGACGATCTCCTCGGCGTGGACCCCTCGAGCACAGACGATGCCCAATGGATGCCCATCCATTGGTTTGATGCCATGAAGTCGTTCGCCCTCAAACAAGATGTTGACGCCGCATCCAGAGGGACAGATCCCGCATAGTCCCTTTTCCAAGCTCTTTTCTGTCACCTGCTACCTTTATTGAAAGAATTTGCTAACAGAGATCTGATGATTCAAGGATGAGAAGGTGAAAGGCGGAATGTCGTCTTGGCCACTTTTCACTCTCTCACCATTGGCTCTTTGCTCCCCCTAAATCCTTATGACCCCGTCAATTCTCTTGGAGATGATACAGAGTCTCCTATTACCATAACCGTTTCTTGCTCGAAAGGCCACATTAACAAGGCTCCGAAGAACTGCTACACACTCTCATGATGGGAGGCCTTTCTGGATTTTTTCAGAGATCTCATTAAAAAGATCTCATCAAAAAGATTGACAAGGAAGAACTGAGGACTATAATGGATTCTGTCTTCAAGAACAACTTCTCCAAATCTCAGGAGGCGGCCATCATCCGCCTCGTTTTTAGGAGGTGTCATATGGAACAAGCCCCTTGGTTCAGGCACTACGATAAAGATGTTCCAAGAACGCTCATGCCCTACCCGCAGCGAACCCTACTGGACTATGTTGCAGATACAGCCAGAGAGCGTCCCATCCAACCGGCACTGCTGTTCAAGGGGCTAAGCATCACTTACGCCGAATTAGAAAAACTCAGCGACGCCTTCGCGGTGGCCCTGACTGGAATGGGTGTGAAGAAGGGTGACCGTGTCGCCTTGCTCCTACCCAACTGCCCTCAGTTCATCATTGCAGAATTGGGTGTTTGGAAGGCTGGAGCAACGGTACTTCCTCTCAACCCGATCTATACCGAACGCGAATTGGAAGAACCCCTTGTCAGTTGTGCTCCAGAAACGATTGTAACCCTTACCCCATTTTATAAGCGAGTTAAGTCAATTCAGCCAAATACGAAGCTGAAGCGGATGATCGCCACTAACATCAAGGAATTCCTTCCGCCGGTATTGCGTCTTTTTTTCACCCTGGTCAAAGAGAAGAAAGAGGGACACCGGATCAGTCTCCAACCCGGAGACTTTTGGTTCAGTGACCTGTTAAAGACCAGGGGACCCGAGAGGAAGCCGAGTATATCGATCAGTCCGGATGATCCAGCCGTGATCCTGCTAAGCGGTGGGACAACAGGAACGCCCAAGGGTGCCGTGGGAACTCACCGTTGTCTCCTCATCTCCGGGCTTCAATTACATTCCTGGGTGAAGAGCCTGAAAAATGAGTCGCAAGATATTATCATGCTCCCGCTCCCACTCTTTCATGTATACGCAAATGCCGGGATCCAGTGTGAAGCCTTTGTGAGCCAAAGTGCACTCTCCCTCATTCCAAACCCGCGTGACGTTCAGGACGTTCTCCATACTATTCATAAGGTGAATCCCACTTTCTTCATCAGTGTGCCCACCTTATTCATCGCCCTCTTAAACCATCCCCGTGTGAAGACAGGCAAAGTCGATTTCAGATCAATCAAGCTTTGCATCTCAGGGGCCGCACCGCTCATGGCCGAAACGAAGAGATCCTTTGAAAAACTGACCGGAGGTCGCATCCTCGAAGGGTACTCCTTGACCGAGGCGATGATGGCCTGCACAGTCAATCCTGCTCTGGGGGTGAAAAAGATTGGATCCATCGGGATGCCGCTGCCGGATGTGGAAGCACGCATTGCCGATCCTGAATCCGGAGATAGGATGCTTCCGACCAGCGAGGTGGGAGAGGTTCTCATCCGCGCCCCTCAGCTCATGCAAGGCTACTGGCAGAACCCAGAGGAGACTGCCGGAGTCCTTCAGGTCCATGGCGAAGGAGGTCCCTGGCTCCATACCGGCGATCTCGGTTACATGGACGAAGATGGTTACATCTTCATCGTCGACCGCAAGAAGGACGTGATCAAGCCCAGCGGCTTTCAGGTCTGGCCACGTGAGGTGGAAGAAGTCATCTCATCGCATCCAGCGGTGCTTGAGGTCGGAGTGGCTGGTGTGCCGGACGATTATCAAGGAGAGGCGGTCAAGGCCTGGGTCGTCCTTCGGCCCGGACAACAGGCCACAGTTGAGGAGATCCGGAAGTACTGCCGGCAAACGCTGGCTGCCTACAAAGTACCGAAACATGTTGAGTTCCGCGAGAGTCTGCCCAAGTCGATGGTGGGAAAGGTGTTGCGTCGTATGTTGACTCAAGAGGAGAAAGTGAAACGGACTCAACGGCAGAACCCCACGCGGTAGGTTATCCCGTGGCGGTGAAACGTAACGATTACTCCCCCATCCAGGGAAGCATTGCCCTGCCTGCCCTAGGTAGGACCTGCCTGAAGCAGAAAGGTCAAGCTAAAAAGGATATCTCCCTATCTTTATGACGTAGTCGGCCACTTCCCGTCTCAAGGCGATCGTATTGACGGGGGTAAACCGTGTGAGTTTCTTGAGGGCGGATAACTGTGTCCTGAGGGTATCGCCCTCAGCAATAGCAGCGAGGGCCTGCTTTGCAAAACCTCCTACCCGATCAAAGGCATCATTAACATAGACCTTTACCATGGCCCTCTGAATCTGCGATATCTCATCTCCTCGCTTTTCCATGGACTTCATTGCCCGAAGCAGCGCGCTCTCCATGGCAAAGACCTCAATTACTATATCGCTGATCGAACCGAGGATCTCCTGCTCTTCTTCCAGCTTCATCATGTACTTCTGGACTGCTGCACCCGCCACCAAAAGGCCGATTTTCTTTGACATCTCCACCATTTCCTTCTGCAGGGTGAGCTTCCCGTCATCCGTCTCCACTTTGGGTCGAAGGGTGAGAAGCTCGTTGGCTACCTTCTGCGCTGCCACAAGTACGGGAAGCCGATTCTTCAGGGCTCGTTTGGTCAACATCTCCATGATCAACAGGCGATTGATCTCGTTCGTCCCTTCCCAGATGCGGTTAATCCGGGAGTCTCGATAGGCTCGCTCGATCGCATAGTCATGAATATATCCATACCCTCCATGGATCTGAAGGGCTTCGTCCACAACGTAGTCCAACACCTCTGAGGAATAGATCTTGTTAATCGAATCCTCAATGACGTACTCCTCAATCCCCTTTGCCATTTGAATCCCAACATCCTCAGCATGGTGGTCAATGTGCTGCAGAATTCGATCGATCAAAGCCGCTGTTCGGTAGACCATACTCTCCACGGTAAAGGTTCGAATCGCCATCTCCGCAATCTTATGTTTGATCAAGCCGAATTCAGCAATTGGCCTATGGAACTGAACCCTCTGCTTTGCATACGTCACCGCATCCTGCAGGCAAATCTTTGCCGATCCCAGAGAAGCCGGGCCCAGCTTCAAACGACCAATATTGAGGGTGTTCAAAGCCACGATATGGCCCCGTCCAATCTCCCCGAGGACATTCTCTACAGGCACTTTGGCGTCGGTGAAGATAACACTTCGGGTAGAGGACCCTTTCATCCCCATCTTATTCTCTTCCTCATCCACGGAGACCCCTGCGAAATTCCGCTCGACAATGAAGGAGGTGAATTTATCTCCATCCACTTTGGCATAGGTGACGAAGAGATCGGCGAATCCGGCATTGGAGATGAACTGTTTTTGACCGTTCAGAATGTAATATCTTCCATCAGGGCTGAGGGTGGCTGTGGTCTTGGCGTTCAGCGCATCCGACCCCGCTTCAGGCTCTGTCAGGGCATAGGCCGTAATTATCTCCCCTGTGGCGATTTTCGGGAGGTATCGTTTCTTTTGATCCTTGTTACCAAAGAAGATAATGGGAAGAGACCCAATGCCTGTATGGACAACGTAGGCAACCATGAAGGACCCTCCTCCCTGAGACAATTTCTCCGCCATCAGGAGGACGCTCACTTTGTCCAGTTGTTGCCCCCCATACTCTTCAGTGATGTCTCCCGAGAGAAGACCCAATTCTCCAGCTTTCTTGACCAGACTCGGCAGAAGTCCTTCTTTCTGCGCTTCAATATCATCTATCTGCGGTTGAACCTCACCCACCACGAATTCCGTAGCCGCCTTTGCAATCAACCGCTGCTCCTCGGAAAATTCCTCTGGTGTAAAGACCTCCTGAGGAGAAATCGATTCAATCAGAAACGCCCCTCCCTTGACAAATTCCTCCATGACAGCCTCCTTTGAAAAGATCAAT
>JBEKDJ010000031.1:0-25106 GCA_050014415.1 Thermodesulfobacteriota bacterium
GTATTATCAAATGTATTGTTGATGTCAAAATCGCATATTGCGTGGGATAAATACCTACTTCCTCTCATCGTGATACTGTGGGTTTTGAATGCTATCCAAGATAAAGAAAGTGTGACATTTTAGCTTTTTAAATAGAACGGGGCTAATCCCCCCGTTCTATGGGAGCGATTGTACAGTGCGCTAAATTGTCATAGACTTCTTTCCCCTGCCCACGTCCAGTTTTTACAGCGCTGAAACTTTTAGGAGCAAACCCCTTGGCCGAGCCCCTCGTAGAGGCTCCGCATGCCGCACCCCTTCGCGCTTGTCCACATGGATCTTATACGTTTTGAAGAAGTCCTATGTATTCCTCGGTCAAGTTGCAAACATTTGCTAAGAGATCGGCCTTATGAAGCCTTGAAGGGGGGGGTGGCCAAGGGGAGGGAAATACGGCCATCCCACCCAGCCCATATAGGATAAACAAGAACTGGGGGTGGGCCAGACTTCTCTCCTGCTTGACATGTGCGACAATTGACGCTATTATATTGTATGAATGTCGTCATATAACAAGGAGGGAGTATGGAGCTTTCGAATGTTGAACAGGTGCTGGGGCTGAAGGAAAAGATCAGGTCCCAGCTCGATTTGGTCAAGTTGGGTGGAAAAGGGGTGTCAAAAGGGACCGTGATCAAACTAGCAAAGCATCTATCTATTGGGCTCAAGGGGATAGCCACACTCCTATCCGTGAACCAACGGACCATTCAGAGGTTGAGTGCAGGGAAGGTCTTCAGTCGCACTGTCTCCGAACGGATACTGCGGATAGCCCTGGTGGCGGCGAGAGGTGAAGAGGTATTCGGAGACCGAGAACGATTCAATATATGGCTGAAAGAACCGAATCAGGCGATGTTAGATCAAACGCCTCTCAGTCTCCTCGCTTCCGACTTCGGTACAGACCTGGTACTTGAAGAACTCGGAAGGATCGAACACGGGATCATCTCCTGATGGTTGTCTACCGAATTGTAAAGAGTGGACACGCCCGCGATCTCTCGGGTATTGGACCGAGGCTATACGGCGGGCGCTGGAACCCCAAGGGCGTTAGTGTTATCTACACGTCAGAGAGCAGGGCCTTGGCTGCCCTTGAGTTCTATGTTCACCTGAGCCGTGCAGTTATTCTGCCTGGCCTCAGCGTGGTGTCTATTGAGATTCCTGACAGCGTATCCAGGAAGGAAATAAACGCAATCGATCTGCCGAAGAACTGGCGTACCTATCCTGCTCCTCCTGAACTTGCGGTCATCGGCGCAAAATGGGTCAGGTTAAGAGAGAGTCTCCTTCTCCATGTTCCCTCGGTAATCATGCCGCCCGAACGCAACGTCCTCATCAACCCGGTGCACCCAGAAATGAAGAAGGTACAAATAATCGAGATTGAGGAGTATGTTCTCGATCAGCGGCTGATTTTCTGAACTGCACGCGGAATCGCTGCCAAGCGCCTTAACTTCTTTACGTATTCCATCAAATTATTGAGTATACCTTCAACCTTTTCGGGTTTTACCATGGATCAGACCTTCCTTATTTTTTTGTTGGAAGAACGAAGTCCGCATCATCTCAACCACCAGCAAAAAGTCGAAGTATCGTTTACGGGTGGAGATCTCATACTGACCACAAAACGCTTCAACCTTGCTTTGCAGGAGAACACCCTCTGAGACTACCCTCCCTTGCACTGCTAGTGGAGCAACGTCTAGGGCACGTACATCTCTTTCTCGGACACCACAGCAACGTTCTATCTCAGCCGCTATGTTGAACTCCGACTGGATCCGCTCATAAGCAGAAAGGGCACATCCTGGTTCAAGGACCAGGCCGATATCCAGATCGTTGGTTGGTAATGCACTACCATCCACCATCGACCCATAAAGATAGGCCAGCATCACTGGCCCGCGAAATAGAATCGTTGGGATTTCTGCCTGGAAACATTGAAACAGATTGGACCCTGTTGTTTCGAACCGATGGTATTTCGTTGTCAAGGATTATCTTATATCGTGTTTTCCCCTTTATCTAACCCCCGACTCGTTTTCGTCATTTTTTCCGCCTGCCATTGTCATGATGGGTTTGTCGTCTCCGTTTCCCTCACAACCTATTGAAAACTTTTGGAATAAATGGTAATTAATGGCATACTTTATTCTGATCGAGATTCCTATGAAAATTGTGACTATTTTTGGGACAAGGCCGGAGGCGATTAAACTGGCCCCGGTTGTTAAAGCCCTGGAAAGTCATCGAGATCAATTTCATTCATTGGTCTGCGTGACTGCGCAGCACCGGGAGATGTTGGATCAAGTCCTCCGTATCTTCGATATCCAGCCGGACCATGACCTCAATATCATGAAACCGAGGCAAGATCTCTTTGGAATAACTTCAGAAATATTATTGAAGCTCAGAGACCTCCTGCGAGAAATTAAACCCGATCTCATTCTAGTCCAAGGGGATACAACCACCACCTTTGCGGCAAGCCTTGCTGCCTTTTATCGAAAGATAAGAGTTGGCCATGTCGAGGCAGGACTTAGGACAAGCGATAGATACAGACCCTTTCCAGAAGAGATCAATCGCCACTTGACCTCTGTAGTGGCTGACTATCATTTTGCTCCGACTGAGAAAGCCAAGCTCAATCTATTGAAAGAGGGGATACCAAACGATTGCATCTATGTAACAGGCAATACTGTGATCGATACCCTCTTATGGATTCTGAAAAAACAATCCCTTCCTGAGAATCAAAAGAGAATGGAAGATTATTTTCCAGAGAAAGTTGGAATATCAATGGATGACCGAAGATTGATCCTGGTGACTGCTCATCGCCGTGAAAGCTTCGGAAAAGGTTTTGAAGATATTTGTCAGGCCTTAAGAGAGATTGCCTTAAGAAATCCGGGTGTACAAATCATCTATCCTGTTCATCTCAATCCAAATGTGCAAGAACCTGTCTATCGGATTATTGGAAAGATGGATCGAATCCATCTTATCGAACCCCTTGAATACGAACCTTTTGTCTATCTTATGAATCGATCCTATCTCATCCTTACTGATTCAGGAGGCATTCAAGAAGAGGCTCCGTCCCTCGGAAAACCTGTCCTGGTGATGAGGGAAGTCACAGAAAGACCCGAAGCGATAGAGGCAGGGACGGCGAAGCTCGTTGGGACTCAGATGGAAAATATCGTTCGTGAAACACAGAAATTACTAGATCAACCAGAGGCTTACAGGAAGATGGCCAACATTAAGAACCCATATGGTGACGGGAAGTCTGCTGAGCGAATCGTCCAGATTCTTTCTCAAAATCCACCCTTCAACTCGCCAGCCTAAAGGGTGGGCCGTTCGGCTGAGCCCTCGGGCTGAGCTTGGGCTGAAGGCTGACGCCGAAGCCTTGGGTGCCTCGAGCGGCTCTAAAAAACATAAAATGAATAAAATGCCAACCGAGATCGTCTATTTTGCCGTGAACCGATGGGACAGCATGGTCCAGCGGGAGCAGCTTCTGATGATGGGGCTGAGCCGCACCTACCGTATCCTTTTCATCGACCCTCCACTTTCGTTCCTGACCATTCTGTTTGGAAAAATCCAAGGGAAGAAATGGAGATTCAAAAGCTCTCTCCAGAAGATCAACGAGAAACTCCTTATCTATACCCCACCTGCCTTTCCTCCGTTCAGCCAATATTTCCAATGGGCGAATTCATTTCATACAGGTCTCTTAGTTTTCTTGACCAAGAGTTTATTAAAGAAACTATTTTTTAAAGATTTTATCCTTGGAATCGCAAGGCCCTTTCTTAGCCCAGTTGTCAAAGAGCTTCATCCCATATTGTCTTACTATGACTGCTCAGATGACTATCTAGAATTCCCTGGTTTGAATGTAGATAAGGGGATGCTGAGGCGATCAGAAGAAGAGCTTCTTAGATCGGTCGATCTAGTCTTCTGCTCTTCTCACTGGCTCAAGGAGGACAAGAGCCATTTTAGTAAGAGCTGTTTCTTAATTCCGAATGGAGTTGATCTCACATCACTTCAAAATAACGATCCGAATATAGAGATCCCCCCGGATATGGCGGGGATTAAGAAACCCATTTTGGGATATATTGGTACGATTGGTGAACGTTTCGATCTTGATGCCCTAATAGGTGTAGCAGAGGCACGACCTGATTGGTCAATCGTTTTGATTGGGCCTCTAACGTCTAAGCGCTCTTCTTCATTTTTCAAAAGCCTTTCAAATATTTATTGGTTGGGGGAGAAGGCTTACAAGGAACTTCATAAGTATTTGAAGATGTTTGATGTGGGACTGATTCCATTCAAAGTGAATGAATTTACCCAAAGGGTTTACCCTACGAAATTTCATCAATATCTAGGAGCCGGGATACCCATTGTCTCATCCCCTCTGCCTGATCTGGAACTTTTCCCCGCATGCGTGGAGTTCTACTCCGACGTTAAAGAGATGGAGGTGAAAATAGAGAAGTCACTTAAGGAAGATTCAGCAAGAAAGGCATTTGAGAGAAGGAAGGTGGCCAGTGAGAATACTTGGGATCGAAGGGTGGAATCGATGATTCAGATTTTTGATAGATTCCTTCGCGGGGGGATACAGCCAACGGAAGAAGCGGGAACATAACTTTTTTACAATTAGCCGTTCGCTTTCAGCTATTAGCAGGAGACAATCTAAAGGCTAAGGCTGATTTTTGACAGCTTGTATCTACTGAAGGAATGAAATGGATCTTTCGGTCATTATTGTCACTTTTAATTCTTCTCCATACATTGAAGGGTGTCTTCGCTCAATGATTGGACAACTGCAAGGGTTGACTTATGAGTTGATCATCGTAGACAATGACTCCAAAGATGAGACTTGTAAAATCATCGAAAGGGAATTTCCTCAAGCTATTTTAATTCGAAATAGGTTTAATGCAGGTTTCGCCAAGGGAAATAATCTTGCTCTTCGGAACGCAAAAGGTGAATTTGTCCTCCTCATCAACCCGGATACAATCTGGGAGAAAGGAGACTTGAAAAAGGCGATAGGATTTCTAAGAGAACATCTGAGAGTGGGGGCCTTGGGATGTCGAATCATCCTTGAGAATGGATCCAGGCAGAAATCGAATGGAAATTTCCCAACTCTCATGAGAGAGCTGAGAGAGGCTTTTTATTTACCAAGACTCTTTCCACGATCACCCTGGGCAGAAGGGGTTTACATCTATGAGGATTTCTTGAGACCGAGGCCCGTGGACTGGGTCTCCTGTACCTTTTTTCTTGGCGATCAGCGATTGATGTCTGAGATCGGATTCTTTGACGAGCGATATTTTATGTATTACGAAGATATTGATCTGTCAAAAAGAATAGAGGAAAAAGGAAAGATGGTCTATTACTATCCTGAGATCGAGGTCATCCATTATCAGAAATGGCCAGCGACCATCGATTTTGGCGGAAGTCCTTACATCTACTTTCGTAGGTACTTTGGGTCACGTTTTGCGGAGGTTTTAAGATATATTCTTATTTTGAAGACCCTTCTGAGGCTCCTAACACTTCTCCCTCTTGCTCTTATTCCAGAGAAGAAGGTTTACAGAGAGAAGATCAAATCCAATTATCTGACACTGAGATTCCACCTTTTTCAAGCACCCAGAGTTACGAAGAGGGGGGAAGTTTGAACCATAGAAGCAAACCTCTTAAAATAGCGATCCTTGATCACAGCCCTGACATTGGGGGAGCAGAGATTTCAATTCTAACCTTATGTAAGCACATCAATCGATCTCAATTTAGCATGACGGTGATTCTGCCCTCAAGAGGAAGTTTTTTGAGGGAACTTGATATGTTAAATATTCATTCTGAAAAGATTCACCTTCCGATGGAACTAGTTCGGCTAAAAAGGAAGGATACCTTTCGGTCCCCGTTACTTATCCTGGTATATCTATTCTGCATTCAGATTTTCCTTGTAAGACTATGCATCTATTTGAAAAAAAATGGGTTTGATTTGGTTTTGACCAACACAATGAAAGCCCATTTCTATGGAAGTGTGGCAGCCTGTCTTTGTCGTATCTCATTGGTTTGGAGATTTCACGATGTCCTTTCACCCATTGATTTCAGTCCCCTATTCATCAGGATCATTAGATTTCTTGGTAATTGGCTTCCCAATAAGATATTGGCAGTGTCAATGATCACAAAGGAGTTTCTGGTAAAGAATGGCTTAAGGGAGGATAAAATAGACGTCATCTTCGGCGGAATCGATAGTGAACTTTTTGAAATTGAAGATCTTTCTAAAGATATTAGAAAAGAGCTCGGGATAGAAAGCAAAGTGAAACTGGTTGGTTGTATCGGAAGAATTATCCCGGAGAAGGGCCAGAAATCATTACTGTTGGCTATTCCTGAAGTCATCCGAAAATGCCCGGAGACTTTTTTCTTGATTATTGGGGAGATATTCCTCAAAGATGAGGAATACAAAAAGGAACTATTTGAAATAATAAAGAAAAATAGAATTGAAGATCGCATAAGGTTTGCCGGTTTTAGAAAAGATATCGGAGATGTGATAAGATCGCTTGACATTGTGGTATTTCCCTCGCTGGTCCCAGAATCCTTTGGGCTTTCCGTTCTGGAGGCAATGGCCCTCGGAAAACCGGTTATCGCTTCAAATACTGGTGGCGTTGGCGAAATCATCGAAGATGGAGTTACCGGCATGCTCATTGAGCCGAATCATCCTGAGCAGATCGCGGATCGGATCGTCCGTCTCTTTAGTAACAAGGAGATCTACAATAGCATTGCACAAAGAGCGAAAGAGATGGCAGACAAACGATTCTCATTGCCGAAGTACGTTACCGCCATGGAGGAGGCTTTTAAGGAGGCGTTACGGTTTCCTTGATTAGGCTTTGCGCTATGCTCTGGCCGTGCGGTTTTTCGTCTAGGGGGAAGATTTATTGAAGGTTGCCTTGGTTCATGACTGGCTCACTGGCATGCGAGGAGGGGAAAAGTGCCTCGAAATCCTTTGTGAACTTTACCCCGAAGCAGATCTCTATACACTTCTCTATGTTAAGAATCAACTATCTCCGGTGATTGAGAGGATGAACATCAAGACCTCTTTTGTGCAGAAACTTCCCATGGCTTCGAGATATTATCGATACTATCTCCCCCTGTTCCCCGCAGCCATCGAACAGTTTGATCTCAAAGGATATGACCTTGTGGTGAGCACCAGTCACTGCGTAGCTAAGGGAATTCTTCCTGCCCCCGATTCCCTTCATATCTCCTACTGCTTCACGCCCATGAGATATGTGTGGGATATGCATTTTGAGTATTTCAAAAATCCGCTCCTTGGATTTCAGAAGCTTTCTGTTCCGTTCTTATCGAATTATTTGAGGATTTGGGATGCGACATCAAGCCACAGAGTCGATTCTTTTGTCGCTATTTCAAGACATGTCCAGACCAGAATAAAAAAATATTATGGCCGAGAGTCGGTCATAATCTATCCCCCTGTGGATTGTGATTTCTTCCATCCTTTGCCAAATTCCGATCAAAGCGATAATTATTTCTTGATGGTTACTGCCTTTGCTCCGTATAAGAGGGTTGATCTTGTTATTCAAGCATTTAATCGATTGGAAAAACCTTTGTTGATCGTTGGAGACGGACAGGAGAGAAAGAAGCTAGAGAAGATGGCAAAGAGGAATGTCGAATTCTTGGGGTGGCAAAGCAATGAAGAGGTGAGGAACTATTACAGAGGGTGTCGCGCATTCATCTTTCCGGGGGAGGAAGATTTCGGGATTGCCCCAGTAGAAGCCCAGGCCTGTGGAAAGCCTGCGATTGCTTACGGGAGGGGAGGGATCTTGGAAAGTGTTATCCCGTTTCCTAAGGAGAACCCCACCGGGGTCTTCTTTGATCATCCAACTCCCGAATCCCTCATCCAAGCGATCGATCTCTTTGAAAGGAATATCGATCAATTTGACAGCCTCCAGATCAGAAGAAATGCGTTGCAATTTCATAAAAACAACTTCAGGGATAAGATCCGGTCCTTTATTGATCAGAAGTATCAAGAATTTCAGTCTTGTCAGGAAGGAAGCTCTATTGCTCAGGAAGTATAATCAAGTTTTTATCTCCCTTCTATTTTTCACAGATCTTTTTGCCATCGCGCTTTCTTGGCTTTTGGCGTATTTGTTAAGGTTTGAGGCAGGGGTCATAGGGGTGACGAAGGGAATCCCTGCTTGGAGTCAGCACCTGCCGCTTATGGTAATTCTCTTACTCGTTTGCAGCGGGGTATTTCATCTCGCTGGACTCTATCGGCCCAGAAGGATTTCTACGATACCAAAGGAGTTCAGCGAAATCATCAAAGCCCTTACTATTTCCATACTGATCTTTGTCTTTTTGACCTATTTTTTTAAGGAATACCGGTACTCAAGATTGACTATTTTGTACTTTTGGATTTTGAGTATTTTCTGGGTAGGCCTGTCGAGGGTTTTCTCTCGAAATCTATTAAAGGCCCTTCGAAGAAGAGAGTACAATTTGAGATATGTCCTCATTATTGGAGAGGGAGAGCTTGGTCAGAGACTTTTTGACTCGTTCGATACCCATGCGGAACTCGGATTAAAGGCCGTTGGTTTTCTCAGCGACGCTGAGGAGAGGGTGGGGCAAGTCACAAATGGACTGAGGGTGATCGGGACTTTTGAAGGCCTTCATGAGGTGTTAAGGCAACAGAAGATCGATCAGGTGTATATTGCTCTCCCCTTCCATCAGCACGAGAAGATCAGGCATATACTATCCTCCCTCAAGAACGAGCTGGTGGATATCAAGGTAGTGAGCGATCTTTATGACTTCATCCGACTGGGAGGAGGAGTCGATGACTTGGATGGTCTTCCCATCATCAATATTCAAGATACTCCTCTTCATGGATGGGGGAAAATTGCCAAAAAGGTACTAGATATTGTGCTGGCTTCCGCCGGGATTCTTCTTTTCAGTCCGTTGATGTTTCTCATTGGGGCGGGGATCAAAATGACGTCCCATGGTCCTGTATTTTATAAACAGAAGAGGATGGGATTGGATGGCGAGATTTTTGAGATGCTAAAGTTCCGCTCGATGGTGGCTGACGCCGAAAAAGAGACCGGTCCTGTATGGGCAAGATCTGATGATCCACGAAGAACGTCGATCGGGAAGATCCTGAGAAAAACGAGCCTCGATGAGCTGCCCCAGCTATTCAATGTTCTACTAGGAGAGATGAGTTTGGTGGGACCCAGAGCAGAACGGCCTGAGCTGATCGATCAATTCAAGCATATGATCCCCAAATATATGTTGCGTCATAAGATTAAGACAGGTCTGACAGGATGGGCTCAGGTCAACGGGTGGCGAGGGAACACCTCTCTTGAAAAAAGGATTGAACATGATCTCTACTATATTGAGAACTGGTCCATCTCTTTCGACCTTCGTATTCTCTTTCTGACGGTTTTTAGAGGTTTGGTCAACAGGCATGCCTATTGAAACGAAATATCCAATAACCAAATTCCAAGATCCAGGTAATTTCCAATGACCCAATCGCCCCAAGAGGTTCAGCTGTTTGAATTCGATTATTGGTGCATAGTCATTGGCTATATGCCATTTGATTTGATTCGGCGGCCTAAAGGGGAGTCTGATAGTCAAAGGATGTTTGGATATTGGAATTTGATTAATGGTTGTTTTGCGAATATGACCCATGGAAGAGAAACCCATATTTGACTGGATTTTTAAAGGGGCTTTTTTTCTCCTCATCGTTCTCGTTCCCCTCTTTTTCAGTTTTCAACTGACGACCTATACCCTTCCCAAGGTTGTCATCGCCCAGATCCTTGTTTCGGTTCTCTTGGCCTCCTGGCTTCTGAAGATGACGATCAAAGGGCGGTTTTCATTTGAACGATCGATGCTCGCTTCCCCGATCTTCATCTATTTCGTTATCTCAATCTCTTCGTTGACCTTTGCTTTGAGCGTGCCTGGAGGGATACGCCTGTTATGGCAGGTTTTTGCCTACGTGATGGTTTATTTCATCGTCTTCCATCATATTCGTGAGGAGAAGATCGAGACCTGGGTGTTCATCATCAGTCTTGTCGGAATTATGGTCAGCGGCTATGGGACCTTACAGTATTTCGGATTTGAACCTTTGCTCAAAGGCTACTACTACACCCCTTATATACCCATTTCGACACTCGGCCATCGAAACCAGGCTGCTCAATATTTGATCTTATTGATTCCCCTCTCCGGTGTTTTCTTCGTTCTTTCTCGTTCTCGAGCGCGAAGATTGATTTTTGGTTTCAGCACCCTTTTGATGATCTATCACCTCTTCCTCACCAAGAGCCGAGGTGCCTTTGTAGGGTTCATCCTCTCCTTTCTGTTCGTCGCTGTCATTATGATCTATAAATGGCTGGCAAGGTATCCTAGCTTTTATCAAAAGAAGAGAGTCGTCCTGATCTTGCTCATTTTCTTTCCCTTCCTATTGATTTTCATCTTCTTCATCTTTCCAACGACTCGCACTCTACGGGTGAAACATGTTAACCCTGCGGGCTATTATATCCATTCCATTGATGGATCAAAAATCCCAGCGAACCAACCCATTCGAATAGAATTTGACTTTAGAATCCTCAAAGGAAGTCCTGAGAAACCAGGGTATGTGAATCTTCTTGGAGAGCGGACGAACTCCTCCCCCATCTATCTAGACCAAGACAAAGGGGGATGGAATCACCTCAAACGAGAGGATATCTATTTCTCATCGACTCCATATGATGAGGACCTTAAATTGAGATGGGTGCCTGGGAGTGAAAATGCTACCCTCCAATTGAGAAATATTACCGTTCGATCAAAGGACGGTCTGAATTTGATCAAAGATTCGTTCCTCAATCGACTCTTCTCAAAGATGGGAGTAGCTGAGATCGATAAAACGTTCTCGGGCCAAGCGAGACTCTATATCTACCGCAACACGATCGAGATGATCAAAGCGAATCTCTTTCTGGGGTCGGGGTTTGGAAACTTTAAGTACGTCTATCCCCGCTATCGAGACCGGGGGGAGTGGGCGCTTTCGGGGTTGAACACCCGCGTCGAAGAAGCCCACAACGAGTATCTCCAGATTTTATCAGAGGTCGGGATCATTGGTTTTCTTGCCTTTGCCTGGATTCTATTGATGATCGGAAGAATGTCCTTTTGGATCATTCAGAACGGAGATTTCGATCGTCATTCTTTTATTGCTCTAGCCTTGACTATGGGGATTCTTGCTACCCTTGTGCAATCTCTTTTCGATTTTAATCTTCAGAATCCAGCCTCTGGGGTGACCTTCTGGGTGGCTATCGGCTTCTTGGAGATTATCTATCACTCTGCGAAGAAGACCAAGAGCCAGGTGACCGATTCCCCAATTGTTTTTTCGATAAGATCGAAAATGCTTAGGGGGCTCATTGGATTTGGGATCTTCGCCGGTCTTGCCACAGGGATATTCTTTTCGGCGAGGCCGGCCATCGCGGACTACTATCTAAAATGGGCAAGGCTCCAAATGGAATACAAGGATTGGAAAAGTACCCTTTGGAGTCTTAAAAGGGCGAGCGCTTTTTCTCCGTATCATTTTGACGTCTATTTTCATCTGGGCCAGACAAGGGAGCAACTCAAGGATTACGAAGGGGCCGTAAAGGATTACCAAAGATGCATCGCCTTGCATCCCTATTTTATCGAGGCAAGGAATAATCTCGGAGCTGTCTATATCAAGTTAGATCGGCTTGATGAGGCCGTTGAAGAGTTCAAGGGGGCAATTGAAATCAATCCGTACCACCCCGGCCTACATAATAATCTGGGATATCTTTACAGCAAGCGGAACCTCTTGAAGAAGGCTATTGAAGAGTATCAGAAAGTCCTGGATCTCGATTCGGAAAATGCAGAGGTCTGTAAAAATCTTGGCCTTTTATATTTTAACAAGTTGAAGGATTATCCAAAGGCTCAAGAATATTGGGAGAGATATTTGATACTAAACCCGGGCGATCCACAGAATGGGTCCATCAGAAATAAGATCGAAGAGATGAAGAGGGGACTGTAGAGCTTCAGGGTGCGCCCAGCAAATCTTGCACTTCTTTTGGAACATTTTTAGGGTCAACCCTGCTCATATTGAGTGTTCCCATCCTTACGAATTGGTCTGTTGTGATTATATTTTCAGTATCATATAAGGTATAATAGCCCCTCAATAAATAGGGGCGACCTATTGGCCCGTAAGGCCTTAGCACGATTGTATTTCCAGTAAAATTCCCATCTGCATCTTGGGAAGTAGGCCCAAAAAGAAGAATGACATTGTTCCTGATATAAATTACGGGATATGTTTCCTTAATATATCCACCCGCCGAATCATCCCACAAGAAAAGTGAAGCTGGACCACCATAGGAGCCTTCGTGAGCATCCAGGATATACATAAACGAGCGCTTTTTCCCATGGCCTGACAGCCTTGTCCATTCGCCTGTCTGAAAATTGCCTTGGATGAAATTCGTTCCTGCCACCCACCAGCCATCGATATCTATTGCATAGGCATAGGTGAAAAAAATCATTAGACTGAAGAAGACAAGGAGACCGATGAAGATCCGCTTTTTCATGATATCCCCCTTTTTAGAGAATTCTGAGTGTTCGTTCATCTCGTGTTAGCATAAGTCGTGCCATTTGCTTTCTCAGGTTCAATTCATTCTATGTATCTTAATGGACGGATGAATAATCTTCTGAAATGATAAGGGTTTTTCGAGAAAGGCAAGGAGAATACATGCGTGAAGAGGGCGAAACATATCTTCTGACGAATGAGGAACTGGTAAAATATTGACCGCTTTTCTGGGGAATGGACAAAACACGCTATGAAGTCATACCAAGCTTTTTGAAAGAATTCTGCCATTTCCAGCAAAAATAGTCATTCCATCGTCCTGAAATGTCATCATTTTTGCATAAGAGTGTACAATATGCTAGTATGATTTGGGTTATTATTGATGGATATGTGGATTAAGTGGCTGAGCATAAGAATATCATGGAGACCCCATTCATAACATTCCTAATTGAGAGTGGCAAGATTTCAAGGGAGAGCTTGGAGAAGGCTCTTCCTCCCACCGAGCCTTTGGAAAACGCCCCTGTTGAAGAATACCTGGTCACCTCAGGCATCCTGACAGAGGAGGAATTTAGATCAAATCTTGAGAAGTTCTTAGAGGTTCCTTTTGCTACCAAGGATGACTTTCCCCAGGAACCACTTCTGATCAATAACCTGTCCGTTCAATTCATGAAGGAGTCGAGATTCATTCCTGCCCGTGTGATCGATAAGGAATTAACGGTCATCATGAGTCACCCTTTAGATTATTATACCCTTGATGCAATCCGAGTGGCGACAGGCCATGAAGTCCGGCCCCTCTTGGGAAAAGAGGCGGAAATTCTGTGGGCGATCGATCAGTATTATGGGGCTGGTGTGACCTCAATGGAAAAGATCATTGAGGACATTGATAGCATTCCGGAATATCAGGCTGAAGAGGAAGAGAACGTCAATCATCTCCGTGATATGGCTTCAGAGGGACCCGTTATCCGGTTGGTCAATCTCATCATCACGAGGGCGATTGAGACGAGGGCGAGTGACATCCACTTTGAGCCCTTTGAGGATCAATTCAGGGTCAGATACCGAATTGATGGGGTACTTCACGATGTGGAATCCCCGCCCAAGCGGCTTCAGGCAGCGATCGTTTCTCGTGTCAAGATCATGGCCAAGTTGAATATTGCGGAGAGGCGTCTCCCACAGGATGGAAGAATCATGCTCCGAGTGAAGGGGAAAGAGATCGATTTCAGAGTGTCCACGGTGCCGACCATCCATGGGGAGAGCATCGTACTAAGGATTCTAGACAAAAGCAGCATTGTGTTGGATATTGAGAAACTCGGTTTTCCAGCGGACACCATGGGGGGATTCAGGGAACTCATCCAAAGGCCTCACGGGATCATTCTCGTCACGGGTCCCACCGGAAGTGGAAAAACAACCACACTCTATTGTGTCTTAGAGAAGATCAACTCATCTGAGAAAAAGATTATCACTGTAGAGGATCCGGTAGAGTATCAGCTGAAGGGCGTCAATCAGATCCAGGTGAAGCCCTCGATTGGGCTGACTTTTGCCAATGCCTTACGGTCCATCGTTCGTCAAGACCCGGATGTGATCCTCATCGGTGAGATCCGGGATGCCGAGACGGCTGAAATTGCCATCCAATCAGCGCTAACAGGCCACTTGGTCCTTAGCACTCTTCACACGAATGATGCTTCCAGCGCCATCACTCGACTCATTGACATGGGGATGGAAGACTACCTTCTCTCCTCGACGATTATTGGAATACTCGCACAGCGCTTGGTGAGAGTCGCCTGTCCTCATTGCCGGGAGCCCTATACCCCTGATCCAGCAATACTGAGGGAGATGAAGGTGGATGGGGCAAGCCTTTCGGAATTAGACATCATTGAGGTCAAAGGATGCGAGAATTGTTCTCACACAGGATATTGGGGCCGTGCAGGAATATTTGAATTCCTTCAAATTACTGATGATATCCAGAGACTCATTTTGGGAAAAAAGGATTCCAACGTCATCAAGGAAGCAGCCCGGAAAGATGGCATGAGGACCTTGAGAGAGGATGGTTGGTTGAAGGCAAAGAAGGGAATAACCACTCTCTCCGAGGTCTTAAGGGTCACCCAAGAGGAGAAGGTCCTATAAAGTATTGTGGATTGTTGATTTCGGATTGCGGATTTTTGAGACCATGAGGATCATTCAAGAAAAGGAAATCCTGTAAAAAAATGGCGGAGTATCTTTACAAGGCCGCGACCCTCACCGGACAGACCGTGGAGGGTTCGATGGATGGGAAGGATGAGGGGGCGATACTACAGGGCCTGCACCAGCTGGGTTACATTCCCATTCGTATCACCTCCGCCCACGAGAAGACACCCAGCTTCGGCTTTCCTTCTCTCCTAGGTAAGCGTGTGGGGATAAGAAGCCTTCTTACCTTTACCGAGGAACTCTCTACGCTAGTTTCAGCAGGATTACCCATAGATCGGAGCCTCGATATCTTGGGGACCTTAACTGAGAATGAAAGATTGAGAGAGGCCGTGAAGGATATATTGAAGAGAATTGAGGGAGGAAACTCTCTGGCCGAAGCCCTCGGGTATTATCCTAAAATCTTCCCGAAACTCTATATCAACATGGTCAGGGCTGGAGAATCAGGGGGCTTTTTGGAAACGACTTTATCTCGGTTGACACAGTATCTTCAAAGTATGAAAGGGATCAGAGACCACATCGTTTCCGTCATGCTCTACCCCTTGATTCTAACGATCGTGAGTGCGTTTTCTGTTACCGTTCTGGTCGTCTTTGTGATCCCGCGATTCCAGAAGATTTTTGCTGATATGGGGCAGACGCTTCCATTACCGACACAGATGGTCCTTTTATTCAGCCAATTGGTAAAAGGATACTGGTGGGCTGGTCTGGGGATGATCGCGTTGATTTATTACGGATTCAGGTTGTACAAGAAGGACGGGGAAAGGAAATGGAAGTGGGATCGATACAAATTGAGATGGTTTGCCGTAGGCGATCTTATCAAGAAGGTCGAGGTTGCACGGTTTGCGAGGACGCTGGGGACCTTGCTTCAGAGCGGTGTCTCCATTTTGCCGGCCCTCAATCTGGTCAAGGAGATTTCTCAAAATGAGGCGATTTCAAGATCGATTACTCATGTTCACGACCGATTGAAAGAAGGCAAGGGGATCTCCAAATCATTAGAGGAGACGGATGTCTTTCCGCCTCTGGCTGTCCACATGATTGGTGTGGGCGAGGAGACGGGTAAGCTCGATGAGATGTTGGTCAAGGTAGCAGATACGTTTGACAATAGTGTTCAAATGGCGGTCAAAAGGTTGGTTTCTTTGTTGGAACCACTGATCATCTTGCTCATGGGTGGAATTGTGTTTTTCATGATCATTTCGATTATGTTAGCTATCTTGAGTATCAATGAGATTCCTTTCTAGACTCTTCGATTGTCCAGGAGGCATTATGAAGGAGAAAAAGAGATGGCGGGAAAGAGGGTTTACACTCTTCGAGATTCTGGTCGTCATCACTATCATCGGACTGATGGCTGGCCTGGTGGCACCAAGAATATACAAGTACCTGGCTGGTTCATATTTGAAGACCGCAAAAGTCCAAATTGAAAGCTTTGGAACTGCCCTGGATGTATTTCGACTCGACACAAGCAGGTATCCTACCACCGAAGAAGGATTAGCCGCCCTTCGTGAGAAGCCCTCAGGTGTTGAGGGATGGCAAGGACCTTATCTCACAAAGGAAATCCCTACTGACCCTTGGAAAAGGCCTTATATCTATAAATGCCCGGGTGAGCATGGTGAATATGATATCATTTCCTACGGCGCTGACGGCGTGGAGGGAGGTGAGGGAGAGAATCAGGATGTCGTCAGTTGGAAGGATATTGGGAAGTGAATGACAAAGGTTTTTCATTGATTGAAGTGATCGTCGTCTTGTTGATCATTGGCCTTACAATTGCCTTAGTCACGCCTTCTTTGTCCCGTTTTTCGTCGACAGTCGAGCTGAAAGCATCTGCTAAAAAGATTTCAGCGATTCTACGCTATTACCGAAGCGAAGCAATCAATCAAGGGAAGGTCTATCAGATCTTCTTTGATTCCGATTTGAACGAGGTGAGGGTTCAGCCCGCCGCCTCAACGGAAGAGAAAGGAGAAAGTGAAAAAAAGGGGGAGAATGACGCTCAAAAGACATACGCTCTTCCCAAAGGGGTTCACATCAAGGAGGTCAAGGTCGAGTTGACTCAATATCCTTCTGACCTACCAACGATTGAATTCTATTCAAACGGTGGATCGAATGGAGGAACAATTACTTTAGATAGCCAAGACCGCCAAGGATACAAGATCGAGGTCAATTTCCTAACGGGCATCGTAGCGCTTCAGAGAACCTCAATATGATAAAATGCCATAACTTAAATCCAAATGAATAAAACTCGAATAACAACATCTAAATAAGAAGAGATATTCTGGGATTAAAGCAGTTTGATATTCATCTGATTTTCGGTCCCGCCTTTACGGGATTGGGATTGGGTTTGATGAACCACACAAGCTCATATCAGTCATACATCGACCAATAACTAGAATTGGCAAAGGGTTAACCCGTTGCTGAGATTTACCGATATTGAATCATATAAAGCGAGCAGATTGGAAGCGTATGAGAAGCGAAGCTAGGAAATGGAAAAAGAAGGCAGCTACGGGCTTTACGCTGATTGAAGTGGTGGTTGCCCTGGCGATCTTGGGGATTGGGCTGACCGTAATCATTGAACTCTTCTCCGGAGGACTCCGACTTGCGAGAACATCACAGGAGTATACGAAGGCAATGAATTTTGCCCGCATGAAAATGGAGGAAATAAGCTCGAAACAGAATATTGAAGAGGGGAGTGATGAAGGAAAGTGCGATGATGATATGTTTCATTGGCAAGTGCAGGTGAAGAAATTGGATATTCTTCCTGTAGAAAAGGATTCGGACTTCAAGCCTCCGGTTGACCTTTTCCAAGTGAGGGTCGATATCCTCTGGAAGTCAGGGGCTCAAGAGAGGTCTGCCAGCATCGAATCATATAAGGCGAGCAAATCGGAAGCGGATGAGAAACAGAGCTAGAGAAGTTAGGAAAGGGCTAGAATGTCGATAGAAAAGAACGTAAACAGAGGGTTCACCCCGTTGTTGAGATAATCCCGAAGTCAGGGGCACAGGTAAGTGGCAAGATTTAAAAAGGGTTTCCACACGTCTAGGGTCGATGTCTTTGCAACTACGGGGTTCACCCTGCTCGAGGTGATTGTCACCTTGACAATTCTTGGGCTCATTCTTCTCGTTATTTCCGGGGCTTTTCGCCTATGCCTCTCGGCGTGGGAGAGAGGGGAATCCACAAGAGGAGAATACCAGAAGGTGAGGGCGATCTCTCAGCTGGTTTCTCAACAGATCAAATCGGGCGTTCCATATAAGATAAAGACTGAAAAGGCAGAGGGAGATTATCTTGCATTCGAGGGAAAGCGTCACTCCGTGAAATTTGTCTCTGCCCTTCCGATCAAAGCGAGACGACCCCAAGGATTTGTCTATGC
The DNA here is from genome assembly GCA_050014415.1 of Thermodesulfobacteriota bacterium. GTDB lineage: Bacteria > Desulfobacterota > BSN033 > BSN033 > UBA1163 > JBEKDJ01. Next base: position 18,061 of record JBEKDJ010000031.1, read on the forward strand.
TATCTATGAGTTTCAGGAAGGAGGAAAAGAGGGGGGACGTCTGGTATATTATGAGCAGCGAGTTCTCAATAAAGATTTCTTTGAGGAGAACCCTGACGAGGACTCGGGCGTTTCTCTATGCGAAGGGGTTGCAGATGTCCGTTTTGAGTATTTCCGGCGAGAAGACAAAGACAAAAACTGGACAGAGGGCTGGGTTGACGAATGGAATGCAAAAGACGAGAAGGAACTCCCCCAAGCCCTAAGAATGACGATCACTTTGAAGAATGAAAAAAGTGAGAAGGAAGAAGTCCCCTTTACCCTTCTGGCCTCCATTTCCGCCAACCGATTTGAAGAGGTAAGAACTGGTCAGAGATTTAGGTCCATCATACGGCCGACGCCATAGAGTGGAGGCAGCTAACAAGCTGAAAGTCGGAGGTTCATCCTCAATAGAGTACTTGGCATGACAGATTACAGCATGAGCAACCGGAAACTTCAAACATTAAATTCCACAATCCGAAATTCGCAATCTGAATTTCGAAATTCGAGGGGAATCGTTCTGATCATGGTTCTATGGGTCATTGCCATCTTGTCTGTGATTGTTTTAGAATTTTCTTTCGCCATGAGGACAGAGGTCAATATTGCTAAGAACTATAAAGAGGAAACGCAACTCTATGCCATGGCCGAAGGAGGAGTCCAGCGTGCCGTTGCAGAGTTGATCTACAAACATGACCCGACGGTTCAACAGAAGCGGAATAAGAAGCTTGAAGAGACCCCTCCTGAGCAGAGAGAGTGGATGACGGATGGAAGACCTTACCCCCTTCCATTTGATCAAGGGACATGCGAGGTCAGGATCACGAGCGAAGCTGGAAAAGTCAATATCAATACGGTCTCTGATCCAACGTTAAGGAAGATCATAGGTCAGTTGGGTTTGGAGAGCGAGGCAAAGGACATCGTCGTCGATTCCATATTGGACTGGAGAGACCCGGGTGAGCTCCACCGTCTCAACGGCGCTAAAAGCGATTACTATCAGTCTCTGGGGGAACCTTACAACTGTAAGAATGGCAAGTTAGACTCAATTGAGGAGCTTCTTCTCGTCCGTGGGGTCACCCCGGATCTCTTTTATGGAAGAAAGATAGATCAAGAGGAGGGAGGGGGGAAGACGGAAGGGATCGGGTTAAGAGACATCTTCTCGATCTATTCATCTGGAGAACAAATTGATATCAACAGTGCCCCTTTAGTGACTTTAAAGATCGTTTTGGGAATTCCAAATGAGATTGCGGAAGCTATTATTAAGGCTCGAGAAGAGAAAGGTTTTCAGAATCAGCAGGATCTACTGCAAAAGGTTCCTGAACTTTCCCAATTTATTGGACAGATGGCAGTTACATTTTCGTCAACAACACCGTCAGCAGTAGCTTACTATACCATTGAGTCTCGGGGAAAGAGTAAAGAGGGGAAAGCTGTTCGAGGTTTGAAGACGATCGTCAAAATAGACCGACAGGAGAAAACAGGTTATAAAGTCATTCAATGGATTGATACGCTTATTTGATATCGTTCTCTGTTGGCTTTCAAAACAACAATGGTCTCCCGAAGTGGACAAGGTCATACGGAATTGGAGAAGAGTCTTCAAGAATTCAATTTGGCATAAGATTTGCTTCATGTGGGAAATTAGATGATGATTTTTGATTCATGCCTCGGGATTGATTTTAGACAAAACCATCTCATTCTTACTTTTTTAAGGAGATCCTTTGGGAGAATAAGGCTGGTGGATTACGGGATTCATCCCATTTTGTCCGAAAATCAAAAAGAGGAACGGCAGGCACAGGTGGTCAGCCTAATCAATACCTTTATCTCCAGGCATCAGATCGGCAGAGAGAGGATCTCCATCTCGATCCCGAGGGAAAAGGTAGTTGTTCGTTTCATCAGGCTTCCTATCGCAACAAAAGAGAATCTGAGAAAGGTATTGGAATATGAGATGCCCAAATATACCCCCTTCGAGAAGGGGGAGGCATGCTTCGATTATCATATCCTCAAGGAAGAGAAGGAGTGGCTCAACCTCTTCGCTGTATTTGCGAAAAGAGTTGATGTTGATCAATATCTTTCCTCATTGAAGAAAATTGGAATCCAACCCATTTCAATTCAAGTTCCATTCACGGCTGCCCTCAATCTTTTCTTTTACAACGAAGGAGCAAAAGAGAAAGAGGTCTCGGTTCTGCTCGACGTTTCACACTCTTTTTTTGAGATGAATCTCATCCAGGCAGGAGATTTGAAAGAGACTCTTCATCTACCCTTACCTTCGGAGGGGAAGGAATTGAGGATGATGAGCACCCTGCAGCGATCGGGGTTGAAGGGAGATTCCCTTTCGAAGGCAGAGGTCTTTGTTTACGGGTTGGGTTCTGATGACCGGATGTTGGCTTCTCTCAAGGAGATCGATCAGATAAAAGGAGTCTCTTTCCCACCTTTGAATCGAATGGAAGCTGGGAAGCCGACGTCAGAGCTCCAGAAAATCTATAGCTCAATCGGTATTCCGTTGAAAGGATTGGCCAAAACCCATTTGGATCTCAATCTCCTCCCATTCGAGATGAGAAAAAAGGTGCGGCAGATCGGCAAGCCGCTTTTGATTATCCTGGCCTCCATTGCATTGCTGCTCACCTTGACATGGGGAATAGGTGTCTCGATGTGGTATAGGAAGGAACTGAACGCAATTACGGCGGAGATCAAAAAAAGAAGACCGGAAGTAGAGGCTGTTGAAAGACTGCAAAAGCAAAAGGAGGACTTGGGGAAAGAGATCTCAACACTCGCGAGGATCAAAATGGAGGAAGTCAGCAAGATCGCGATCTTGCATGAATTGACCCAGCTCCTACCGAGTACGGTCTGGATTTGGAACTTCAAATATACGGGCAAAGAGATTGAGATCAGCGGGTTTGCCGATTCAGCAACCGATCTAATCCCCCTCCTTGACAAATCGCCTTTTTTTGAAAGGGTCGAGCTATCGGGGCCTATCACAAAGGAAAGAATGATGAGAGGGAGTGAGGTCAAGGAAAAAGAGAGGTTTAAGATCAAAGCAAGGTTGGAAAACAGGAGGACGGGATCTTGAAAGCCTGGTCTTTTTTGAGGAAGCCTTTTTTGAAGAAACCAAGATTTTCCAGGAAAAAGGTCAGCTGGGGGCTGATAGGGATTGCCATTTGCACCCTGATCTATTTCCTTGGAATTCAGCCCGCTGTCGAAGCTGCGAGGAAAGCGGGGGACGAGATTGTTCTGAAGAAGAAGGTTTTTTTGAAATATGAAGAGTATCTTCGTAACCGAAAGGCAGTAGAAGAGGAGCTTGATCGGGCGACTAAACAGTACGAAGGAATCCAACAAAGGCTTCTTCCTGGAGATACCCCTCAATTGGGAGCGGCCAATCTTCAAGAGATCGTGAAGCGGCTTTCGGAAAAGGACGGTATCGGCATTCGGAGCTTCAGAATTTTAGAGCCAAAAGAGATCGATTCATTTAGAAAGGTCTCTTTGCAGATCGATTTCAACCCGACCAACCAACTGCTGGGTTTGGGCCAGTTTATCCACGATATCGAGCACCAGGAGAAAGATCTGATGATTTCGGAGATGGACCTTCTTGTTCCGAATATGAGAATGCCTAATAATATCCAGGGTAGTATGGTCATTTCAGGGTTGATGAAGGGCACAAAAACGAAAGAGGAAGGAAAAGAGAAAGGAAAGGAAAAAGGAAAGGAAAAAGAGAAAGAGAGGAAGGGATGATGTCATTAAGGTATGGCGTTCTAAGCCTTTTTGCGCTCTTTGCGATTCTCCTTCTCGTTCTTGAGAATTACGAGACGTGGACTCTTCCCGTTCAAGTCTTTCCTGAGAAAGGGGCGACCAAAAAGTCCGTACGAAAGACCGAGAGCCCTCCGACAGTGGTAGGCCAGAAAGAGCCCCCGGACATCCAATCTTATATCTTCATCTCTCAAAATAATGTCTTTAGCCCTGAGAGGAAAGAATTCCCCATCATACCTCTTCCCTCTTCTGTGCCACCGCCCATTGTGCGTCCCCTGATTATTTTGTACGGGGTGACGATTGCCGGTGATTATCAATCTGCCTCCATCGTCAATCCGGGGAAACCTCGCATGAAAGGGGAGAGGGAGATGATAAACGTGAAGGTGGGGGATCAAATCGGAGGATTCAAGGTGGCAAAGATATTGCCTGATCGAATTGTGATGGAAGGGCCGGCAGATTCTTTTGAAATTCTTCTTTACGATCCAAGGACGCCAAAACAAAGAACCTATGCTAAGACAGAGGTACAGCCTACCACCATCACAAGTACTCTCCCTACTCCACCTCCACTCACAACAGCAGCAGCGCCTACACCAATGACTCCCATGGGAGCGACAGCAAAGCCTGGAGAAAGTATCAGTGGAGGGGTTCTTGAGGCTCCGGTACCGAGACCGATTACATCCACTCCTATACCCAGCGCTCGGTCAAGGAGATTTTATGGGCCAAGACCGCCTGGAGAAGATTAGCCTGATCAAGAAAGGAGTCCATAGAAGGATGAAAAAGATGAGAGGGTCATGGATAGGATTATTGATCCTATTTCTGATCATTGGGGAAATGTTGGTCGGTTTTGGGGAGAAGAGGTTACTAAAAGCAGAGCCAAATGGAGACCTTGGTCGGAAGACCAGGAGCCAATCAAACGTGGCGACTCCATCTTCTCAACCAGAGTCTCCCATTTCCGGAGCAGTGTCAGAGGTCCCAAAACCGGGAAGATTGACAGAACCTCAAATTCCAGCCTCACTGCCAGGAGTCACGCCTCCACCCCCAGTGCCAACCCGAACGACAGTCCCCACCCAAAAACCGACCCCGGCACCACCCCCTCAGCTTCAACCTCAAATTCAACCTCCACCTCAACCCCCGATAAGCCGCCCAGGGGTTCCAGGTGGATCAGGATTCGTCTTCAATTTCGACAATGCGGATGTTTATGAAGTCATCCGGGTCATGGCAGAAATCATGAAGATAAACTATCTTATCGACCCCAAGGTTAAGGGAGTTGTTAATATCCATACCTCAGGCCAGATCTCGACTGAAGATGTCTTTCCCATCTTTCAATCGATTCTTAAATTGAACGGCGCAACAGCCGTCAAGAAAGACAACCTCTATCAAATCGTTCCCTTCAGCGATGCAAAGAAATTGCCTACACTGCCGGTTGTGGCTGGCGATCAGGGGAAACTATTTCCAAGTGAAAAATATGAGATCGAAATCATTTCTCTGAGATATATTCCTGTGACAGAAGTATCCAAACTGATCAAACCCTTTCTCTCAGATGGAGCAGACATTGTGGAGTACCCTCCAAGCAATATTCTCATCATCGGAGACCTTGCCTCCAATGTGGGAAAATCCCTCGATGTCATCGGATTGTTCGATATCGATATCTTCACGGATTTGAGGGTCAGGATCTATCCCGTCCTTAATGCCGATGTCACTGAAGTTGCCAAAGAGATGGAAAGAATCTTTGCTTCCTTTGAGGTATCCACAAAATCGGGGAGGGGAGTGGGGATCACCTTTACCCCCATCACCCGGATTAATTCCCTTCTGGTTGTCAGTTCTATCTCCCACATCTTCGAAAAAGTGGAAGGGTGGCTCAAGGAACTTGACAGGATTCCCACGGAGGGGACAAGATTCAGTGTCTTTGTCTATTATGTCCAGAATGCGAAGGCTAAGGATTTGGCTGAGGTCTTGAAGCAGGTATTTGTGACAGCGAAGGAGAAGAAGTCTGAATTCAAAGAAAAAACTGTAACCCCTGAGCAACCTCCCGGACAAAGAAGCATTAGACCTTCTCCGACGCCTACGACTCCTTCAACAACAACCCAAGCGGAAGCAGGGGGAGTGCCAGAAGGGGAGATCAACATCGTTGTGGATGAGCAGAACAATGCTTTGGTCATCCGGGCGTTTTCCAGAGATTATAGAAGTATCCTCGAAACGATTAAGAAACTGGACATCTATCCCAGACAGGTACTGATTGAGGTCCTCCTGGCAGAGGTCACTCTGGACGATTCCAACAAATTCGGAATTGAGTGGGCAAGATTTATTTCAAGTAATCCTCCGAATGCACAGGAGATCACTTTGAATTCACAACCTCCTACTAATAGTACTACTGGTCTCTTTACTCCTTTCGGTCAAGCCATCGCCGCAGGTGGTGTGGGATATTCCATTGCAACACTGGGGGGGAAGTTTATGGCCGCCATCAATGCGGCAGCGTCCGAAGACCGATTGAAGATTATTTCTTCTCCCCATATTATGGCTTCCAATAACAAAGAGGCTAAGATTCAGGTCGGATCGTCTCAACCCATCCTGACCAATACTTATACGACAGGGGTGACCACGGCTGAGAATACTTCGGTGGTCGAGGGAACGATCGAATATAAAGATATCGGCATTATCCTCACCGTCACTCCTCGCATCAGTGATGGAGGGTTAGTGACCCTGGAGATCAGCATTGAGGATAGCACCGTAAATGCTGCCGCCTTGCCTCTTGGAAACCTAGGGAATGTTCCTGTTTTCGGTAAGAAAACGGCTAAGACAGTCCTCTCTGTCTTGGAGGGACAGACCATTGTGATAGGAGGTTTGATTGAAGAGAGCAAAGAGGTAATCAAATCCGGGGTTCCTTTGCTGAGCAAGATTCCTCTTCTTGGTGCAATATTTGGTTCTCAGAGCTATACCAAGAAAAAAACAGAGCTGCTTGTATTAATGACGCCGCATGTTATTTCTGACCAGAACCAATCAAATGCTGTCACTCAAGAGTTCAAAGAAAAGATCGAAGGACTCAAGAAAGAACTCAAAGAAGAGGAGAAGAAGAAAGAGAAGAAGTAGGGTATGAAGAAAATTCTTGTCCTTGTGGTGATTTTGGGAATTGGGACACTGATCTCGAATGCCTCTTCCCAGGAAATGCTAGGCAATAAAGCCTTGACATTGGAAGAATGCATTCAATTGGCCTTAAAGAATCGACCCGAACTGGAGATGGCCACTCTGGATATTCTCAATGCGGAGTATCAGATCAAAGAGGCAAACTCCTACTATTATCC
>JBEKDJ010000032.1:0-24984 GCA_050014415.1 Thermodesulfobacteriota bacterium
TTTGCTCTCCTGCGGTTTTCCACCGATCTTCGGAGAAATTCTCATCAGCCACTCGACGTATGCTTGAGCTGTATCGGTTGATATCGAATGTTCCTTCAAATCATAGGATAGGTCAAGGTAATCGAATTTCTTCCAGGATTCCAGTGTCGCTCTTCTTTTTCCTTCTCGGTCTTTGAAATCAGTCGAATAACAGGACATGAAGAGGTCGATGTTCTTCTGCAAGTTTGCCTGTCGGACTTTTTCCAGGAGATCTTTTATTCCCTCTACCTCGCCCGACTCATTGGTAATTGAACTTTCCTCTGGCTGCTTCTTTTCCCCCTCCTGTGTCTCCCCGACCATTGCTGTAGGACTAGCAGGGGGGGATGTGGTGCTGGGAATCACGCTTCCAGAACTGGAGGCACTTGGCGGGGATCGATGTGTAAAAAAATGAGAATACATTGACCAAAGGAAAAAAACTCCTATGGCAATCAAGATAACGACACTCAAGCCCTCAAGAATCAAACGGGGAGTCTTCTTCTTGCCTTTCCCCTGGAGGTTTCCCTTCTTCTCTATATCCTCAAATGGTTCTTCAGTGGCTCGTTTTTCCGAAGTTTGAACCTGAGGAGGTGTTTTCTTAACATCTGGTGAATAAGTCGGTCTGAGCGGGGGCTTATTGATTTCTGGTGAATCATCGGTCTTAAGCTTCTCCTTTTTGACTTCAGGCGAATGAGCGGAGTGGAGCTCTTCCTTCTCAACTTCGGCTGTATCAGATGACTTGGATTCTTCTCCCTGCCGGGAGGGAATTTCCTTCACCAAGGCCGACCCGCATCTTATGCAAACCGTCATCTTTTCGTAGAGTAATCTACAACTGGGGCAGATGAGTTTTTCCTTCGGTTTCTCCTCTGCGGGTTTGCTCTTTTCCTCGTCAATTGAGAGGGGTTCTTCTTTGGTCACAAGGGGGCCTCCACAACTGCTGCAAACCTCCTTTCCATCTTCATATTCGATGTGGCACTGCGTGCAAACTAACATTTCTTTCTTTCCCCAACCGTCTCTCTTTAGACATCACATGGGAGCTGGTTTGGAAGGAGTAGTAGGAGAAGTAGGCGGAGGCTTGGGTGCTTCGGATGTTGCTGCTTTGCTTATCCAAGCTTCGCTTCCGTCATCGAGTCGGACATGTAACCAATCCCCCTTAGCCTCAAGAATTCCTAAGGACGTCCCTCTCTTAACATTGCCAATGACTCTGTAGCTGGTTCCTGGTCCCTCCCGCAGATTCACAGCGGCCCAGATGACCTTCGTCACACGAAGAGGGGGTGGGGGTGCAGGCGACGGGGGCGGGATGACCTTCGAAGATTCGGGGGGGGGTTTTGAGGATTCCCTCGGCGGAATTACAGTGGGAACCCTATAGCATTCAGGAGGCGTCTTGGCAACTATGAAACTCGCCGATTCCTCAATTGCAATGCGGATTGCCTTCTCCATCGGTGTCTTTGAAAAATCCCTCAAGACCTCTGGCAGCACGCCACCCACCCTTCCGACTGTCCCTCCGAAGTTCGTCCCTTTTCCCCTCACTTTTCCGGTGGCGAGCACCTTCTGGGTCCTTGAATCGGTTACCGTTAACTTGAGGGTCACATAGGATGCCTCCCCTTCTTCATCTCCAGCCCCTGGGATGCCGGGTTTAAATTCCCTAATCTCTCCTTCGACAAGAAGATCAATCTCTTCTCCTTTCGTTAACTGACCGCCGTCCCCAGCGTTTTGACCTCTGAAAACATCATCTAGGGATTTCCGCAATTGAACAATATACCGATTCGTGGCCAATAACGCATTATGTAACATCTCGGCCATTCCGTCCCCGATCGGGCTCGTCTCTTTTCCCATGGTCGATTTGTTGACGAATTTGAGTACGACGACCCTTGCCTTTGGCCCTTTATAGTTTTCTTTTAGGATCTGTTCATATGTGGGCCATGATAGAAGAGCGGATTTTTCATCGGGGCGCTTTGTTTGCTTGGTCTGGGAACAACCAAACAATAAAAACAGAACTGAAACCAATATCAGAGCATTCGGAATCAAATGCTTGGATGAGTATTTCATGGCCTTCCCTCTTTTTTTTGCTTCACCCCAGTTGGTCTTTCTACTCCAGAATTGAGAGGCAAGTACCCTTCTGGATCCCTCACATGACTCCAAAATTCGCCCCAGGTTTTTCAATTCGGTCAACAGTTGGGACCAGAAATGAAGGGTTCGAGATTCAGTCCCAAGAGTTCTCAAATGTGATTGATGGATGAATCCTTTTGTGAGAGTGCAAAATAGGTGCCAATTTTTGACCATGCTTATGCTTTGAATTTACACCATTTTTCCTATTATCTCATTTCTTACCCCTGAGAAAGGAAGACAAAAAAGGTCTACCCTGATCAAAAAATGTCCAATCTGATTTGGTGACGCACTTTCAGTTCGGAGATGAAGGGTTGTCTAGCCCCTTTTTTACTTCTCTCAGGATGCTGGCCACAATGGGTCCGGCCTGACCGTGGATCACCACATCAGCCATATCGTCATAAGGCGTTGGGTCGCGATTGATGATGACCAATCTGGCTCCATTCCTCTTGGCCACCAAGGGCATGGAGGCAGCAGGCTGCACCACCAAGGAAGAGCCGATTACAATGAAGAGATCGCTCAGGGAGGACCGATGATAGGCCTCCTGGGTCTCCCTCTCTGGCATGGGTTGGCCAAAGGAGATGGTGGCAGGCTTGAGGGGCCCTCCGCAGTCGTCGCAGCGGGGTGCCTTTAAACCATTTCCCATCCGTTCCTGGATCTCATCGCGGTTGTATCTCCTGCCGCAGCTCAGACATGAGACAGACATCGCCGTCCCATGAAGCTGAATCACCTTTTCTTCCGAATTTCCAGCCTTGAAGTGAAGGCCGTCGATGTTTTGAGTGATGACACAGTCAAGTCTATCAAGTCCCTCCATTTCGGCGATAGCCAGATGAGCTAGATTGGGTTGGGCCTTTTTCATTGGCTCATACATCTCTGTTGCCATCTGCCAGTATTTCTCACGGGAGGCCTCGCTCGAAAGGAAATTATGATAGTCGAAGTCTTCTGGGTCATATCGATCCCATACCCCTCCGGGACTCCGGAAGTCTGGAATTCCCGATTCCGTACTGAGGCCTGCCCCCGCAAAAATGACGATTCTTTTTGAAGTAAGTATCAACCGTGCAACCTCTTTGATCTGTCTTGTCATCCGCCCTCCCACACCGGGGATAGATGCACTTCAAATGACCAAGTTCCAAGCACCACCAATCAGAGAACAATCAATGACCAAATTCCGATAACCAGACTTTCTTGAGCAAATAGCGATTGGGATTTTATGATCCCCCCATTTTTTCTACTTTAGCGTGTATACCACACACCTGACTTTGCTTGCAAGGGGACGATGGCATGTGATAATATTTGTGGATGAAGTGTCAGCTAATTAAGCAAGGATATCCTCAGGGAAGTTGCTTCACAGAGGCTGGGGGAGAGAAACTACTTGCCTGCGAAGCCACACTCAAAACAACAGATAACGGCCTTCTCAGACTGGTTTCTGCGGTCCATCTGTCTCGACCGGAGAACTATCTTTCCATCTACCAATCGGGCTGCAATTTCTCGTGTCGGAAATGCCATTCTTGGACATTTACCAAAGTCGCGAAGGGGGATTGGTGGTCGCCTTCGGAGGTGTTGAAGGCGTGCAAAGAATACGAAAAGGAGGTGACACTTCGAGAACCCCGCGGCAGAGCCACCGGATTTCATGCCCATGATTCTTGCCGTTGTTGTGGAGCTTGTGTGATGCATGGAAAACGATCTTTGCTCTGTCCCAAGGTGGTTCAAAAGGATGAGCTTCTTCTCAGTCCACAAGGATGGGGACCGGCTCGCAACATCGTTGCCTTCACCGGGGGGGATCTGACCTGTTGCCCAGATTTCTATATCGAGTGTGCACGCCTGATCAAGGCAGAGACCAATCTCTGGGTGCTGATCGAAACGAATGGTTATGGCCTCACCCCAGAGAATCTCGACGCATTGAAAGAAGCGGGGATCGATTCTTTTTGGCTCAATATCAAGGCCTACGACGGGACTGACCATAAATGGCTGACTGGCTGTTTCAACCGAAACATTCTCAAACTTCCGCAGGAAATTGTCAAAAGGGGGTTTGTTCTGGAAGTCCTTTCGCTCTATATCCCCACTCTGGTGGAAACACCTCAACTGAAGAAGATAGCCCAGTCAATCTCCGATGTTGATTTAGAAATCCCCTTCACGATTCTAGCCTTCTTCCCAGAATATCAGATGAAGCGACACAGAAGCCCGAAGACATCTGAGATGGTGGAGGCCTTCATCGAAGTCAAGGGTACGGGCCTCAGGAACGTCAGGCTGGGTAACACCGGGGCTTTCGCTTCGTCTCAAGAGGACCATCAGCTCCTGAGAAAGAGGGTGGGAGTTGGAAATTACTAAATCAGAAATATAGGTTTCGTGATACCGTAGCCCGCTGCAAAAGTCCACCTCTGGGCCAGCGGTTCCCTCTCCGAGTGGAACAGGATTAATCCTGGAACGGATACCTTTTACGCAGTGGTCCAGATGGTTCCGAAAGTATCGCAGCGACTTCTTCATTTTCTCCCCCTCATTACGACAAAACAGAAATGGCCGCATTCTAGCTGGTTGCTGAAAAAATGATTTTCCCCAGGCTGCTCAAAAATGCCCATATGCAAGGCTCCCGAAATCCTGAGGAATGAGGTGTACTTGGACGTACGCCGCAATGACGAAGGATGAGGACAACGCAGCAGATGGGCGTTTTCCATCAGCCTGCTAGAAATCTGGAAGCCTTACGCTGTGCGGGAATCGACGGACTAATCCTATTCTGTTTCAAAGAGTTAAATTGCTACCAGATTTCAAATCAAAGGAGCTTGGAGGAAGAGCAGATGGAGCAGATAAGAAATTATATTAATGGGAAATGGGTCGATTCCAAATCTGGAGAGACCTTCCGATCGATTAATCCGGCAAACAGAGATGACGTGGTGGGGATCGTTTCGAGATCCCATCAGGAAGATGTCGATGAAGCAGTCAGAGCAGCACGGGAGGCCTATGAAGGATGGCGGTTATTTCCTGCACCGCGGCGGGGTGAAATCCTTTTCAGGGCCTCAGAGATGCTTCTAAAGAATAAGGAGGCATTGGGAAGACTCGAGACTCGCGAGATGGGCAAAATCCTCTCCGAAGGCATCGGTGATGTTCAGGAGGCCATCGACATGGGATATTACATGGCAGGAGAAGGGAGAAGGCTTTCTGGTGAGACTGTCCCATCTGAGCTTCCAGACAAAGACATGAAGTCTGTCCGGGTTCCCATCGGTGTCTTCGGCCTGATCACTCCTTGGAATTTTCCCATTGCCATTCCTGCTTGGAAGATCTTCCCGGCCCTGATCTGTGGAAATACGGTCGTTTTCAAGCCCTCTAGTGAGACCTCTGTCTGCGCAGCAAAATTCGTAGAGATCTTGGCGGAGGCAGGTCTGCCCAGAGGGGTTCTGAATCTTGTTCATGGGCCAGGGGGAGAAGTGGGAGAATACCTGGTAAGCCATCCTGGAGTGGATGCTGTCTCTTTTACAGGGTCCTTCGATGTGGGGATGCGTCTCGAAGGGATCTGTGGAAGTATCCATCGGCCGATGATCAGCGAGATGGGAGGAAAGAACATCATCATCGTGATGGACGATGCCAATCTCGATTTGGCTATTGAAGGGGCGATCTGGGGTGGGTTTGGGACGAGTGGACAACGATGCACGGCTGCCAGTCGAATCGGCGTCCATAAGAAAATCCATGACGCCTTCATCGAGAAGTTTCAAATTGCTGCTTCCCGTCTCCGATTGGGGGATGGACTAAGAAAGGAGACCGATGTAGGGCCCGTCGTCAACGAATCGCAATTCAACAAGGTCCTGAAGTATATCGAAGTTGGAAAAGAAGAGGGGGCAAACTTGATCCTAGGTGGAAGGGCCTATCAAGGAGGGGAGTATTCCAAAGGGTATTTCATTGAGCCCACGATCTTTAGCGAGGTAACATCGGGGATGAGAATCGCTCAGGAAGAGATCTTTGGACCTGTCGTTTCTGTGATGAAAGTACAAGATCTTGAAGATGCTATCCGAATTGCCAACCGAACCCCTTATGGGCTCTCCTCGTCCATCTATACCCAGAATGTCTATTACACGGCGATTGCAGAAAGAGATCTGGACTTCGGCATCGTCTACATCAATGCTTCCACCATCGGGGCAGAAATACAACTGCCCTTTGGAGGCATCAAGCACTCTGGCTATGGAAGGAAAGAGGCAGGAGGACGAGGGGGTGCTCTCGATACCTACAGTCGATGGAAAGTAATCTATCGAGATTTCAGCGGAAGGCTTCAAAAGGCTCAGATCGATAAGTAGAAAACAGAATCATTCAACGTCAAATGCCAATCATTACCTATTTTAGAAATTTGACATTCGTTTGGCATTTGGATCTGAATGATTTTTGTTTTATTGATTCTTTAGTCGGGTTGTGATAATGGATATTTGAACCGACAATTTCCGGGAGGTACTTTGTGGAAGAGAAAGTCCTCATTGTGGATGATGAGGAAAGGGTCGTTCGATCGATTGCAGGTGTTCTGGAGGACGAAGGGTTTCGGGTCGCCACGGCAAGAAGTGGAGAGGAGGCGGTTCAGGTTTTTCAGCGGGAAGGACCGGATGTCACCCTCCTCGATATCTGGATGCCAGGGATGGATGGCATGGAGGTGCTGAAACGGCTCAAATGGATTGCTCCAGATTGCGTCGTGATCATGATCTCGGGTCATGCGACAATCACGGCGGCCATGACCGCCGTGAAGTTGGGCGCTTTCGATTTCATCGAGAAGCCTCTTTCTCTCGATCTCCTCCTGATGACCATCCGTCGAGCCCTCGATCATCAGAAAGAATTGCCAATAATTCGGCGATCAGAAGAGATTGTTGCTGAGGAAGTTCCTTTCGAAGAAAAGACGGTCTTTTCGAAGAGGACGGCCGAACCCGCCGAGCCTCCAGTCTCTCCCGTTCGGGAAGAACCGTTCCGATCGAAGGCGGTTTTGATGAGAAAAGGAAGCTCTTTGCTGCCTCAGCGAACCCTCAAACGGAGTATGGTGCTCTATGGGACAGGACTTTTTTCGGGCATGAAAACAGGACTCCTCCTTCAGCCCCTGCCCCCTCATAGTGGAATCCTTTTTGGAAACATCTCACTCGATGAAGTCGTCCCTGCCCATGTTGACTATGTCCAAGCGACGGAATCTGCCACGTCTCTGAAAAGAGGGGGAGCAATCGCTAAGACGGTCGAGCACCTCATGGCGGCGTTACATGCCTATCATATCACCAACCTGATGGTGAAGATGATTGAAGAGATTCCGGCGATGGACGGTTCAGCTTTGGAGTTTTGCAAAATGATAGAAGAAGCAGGAGTGGAAGAACAGGGGGAGAGGGTGGATGAATTGATCGTCAGTCGTCGGCTGGAGGTCGTCCATCGAAATAAATCTCTGGTCATTGAACCGGCTGAAACCTTTTCTGTTCACTATTTCTTGGATTATCCTTTTCCCATCGGTCAGCAGACCCTGGATTTCGTTTTGGAGAGCGAGGAGGCATTCAAGAATGAGATCGCCCCAGCAAGAACCTTTGGTTTTGTCAAAGATGTAGAGATGCTCGGGCGTACGGGAGAGTTAGGAGGCGGGCGACTCCACAACTTCATCTTGGTTGATGACGACAAGATCGTCAACACCGAGCTCCGATTTCCTGACGAATTCGTCCGGCACAAGATTCTCGATCTGATCGGCGATTTCTATCTTCTCAATCGTCCGATTCGAGGGAGGGTGACCGCCCATTTGACCGGCCATACGGAAAACATTGCCCTCATGAAGAAGATAAGAGAAATGACAAAGGAGTAGGAGCCATAGCTGGGACTCACCTTTTCATGGAGGGAAAGATGGTAAAAGAAGAATATCAACCTCCAATCAAAGCGTTTTTGGATATGTTAGCAGACCTGCTGACCGAAAAGGTTTTCGAACGGATCGATGACCGGATGGAAAAGATCCCTGAACTCCGCCGGTTGATCACCGCCAAAGAGGCCAGCCAATACTTAAGCCTTTCAACCGAAAACGGTCTATCGGATGGCCTCACTTAAGAGGCTTCCCTATATCAAAATCGGGGATCGGGTCCTTTTCGATATGAAGTCACTCGACCATTGGATTGAAAAGCACATCATCAAAGAGAAAGAATGGAAAAGGGAAGAGTTGAAGCCGGAAATGGACAGGGAGAAGACGAATGCGAAACCCTCCAAAGAATCTGACCTCCCAGGCTTGTTAAGAAAAAGGTCATAACCTCGCCCCCGGAAATTGGAGATGAGCGGGTTCTAAGAACGTGTCCGCAAGTAACGATTGCTTGTAAGATTCCTTCGCAAAAAGGGATTTGACGCAAATATGCTCATCCATACGGATTGTCTTCACCATCCCAGAATATATGTCATGGCTCCGTGAAGCAGGATTCAAAGGGTGGACACGATTGAAATCCCTGCTACCTCACCCCTCATTACAGGATTAGAGTAGACGTACATGTCCTGTTAAATTCCGATGAGGAATTTGCCACAAACTTTCAACTATGAGCGATGAGTCATCTGCTGTTACGTATCCGCCGTGACTTAGTATTTGAACCGAATCCTATACTTTACTTTCACTTCTTTGTCTTTGGCCACAGGCACTTGGAAACGGATGAGATGGGCCTGGATTTTTTCGTAGGGGTGGGTGTTGGAAAGCATCTCCCAATCTCCAGGGATTGGCTCCTCCACAAGAACGTTAATCTCTTCATCCTTGTGATTTCTTAAGCTGACTTCAAAAGCGACTTCAAAAAGATTTCGGCCGAGACGCTTGTATTCCGTTTGGACCCTTTCTCCGGCCACATCGAAAGCCTCACCGATTTTGATCTTGAATCTTTCATCCTTGGGGGTATGATCAATTTGGTCCTCTCCCACAAATTGGAGGCTCCCATCCTTGTCTTCCTTGTATACCCTTACCGTCCCTTTAGGAAGGGGCATTCCGAGATTGTTCTTTTTGCTATTCTCCAGTTCGAGGAAGACTCCGATCTTTTGTTTATTCGAGCTCTGATCCATTTGGTAAAAGTAATATTGGGGGAAGCCTGAGAAGATAAAGAGTTTCTTGAGGGGAACCTGATTGGCATCGAGAAGGGTCATCTGCTTGGTCTGATTATCTTTAATGGTAGTCCTTCGGTCCAAGGTGTAGAGATGATATTCGAAGAAGGATTCCTCTTTGAACTGGGGGCTGGGTGCCTCTGCGGCAGCAATCTTCGCTCTTTTTTCAAAATCCATTCTTATCTCTGGTTGTACCCGGTGAATATCGCCGGCCACCAATTTCAGCAGAGCATCCTGGTAGGTGGCCCCACTCCGATTATCAATGGTGACCCAGCCCGTTAAATCGGTAAGGGTGTCCAATCGATTTAAAACTGCCACATAATCCGCCTTCCAATTGATCCCGGAAGTGAGATAGGAAGCCTCCAACTTCTGGGGTTTCGAAACCTTATTCTCTAGCGTCCAGACTAATGTGGGTTGGGGAATGAGGTTCTCTGGAATTCTTGAGAGCAGGATGCGTCCTGGATGACCGATGTGGATCTTGTCTCCTATCTGAAAGATATTCCCACCCTGGGTGGAGAGAAGGGTTGCATCAACGATCTCTTCCTTTTTGGTCTCAGGATCAACGGTTGCCAGTTGAACCTTCTGGCCCACAAACTTCTCAAGGAGTTTCTGGGGGTTGAGGAGATCATATTCGTAATTTTGTTCTAAAACATTGAGACTCGACCCATTGACTAAGGATTTGATGTGAACCGTCGTAGGATCAATCTTGGCAGCCACATCCATAAACTTCACTTCAAGGACTCCAGGCCTAAGTTCGATCAGTCGGGTATCTTTCACCAGACCAAGGTTTGAATTGTAAATGGTAACCGCCACACTTTGTTGGTCCTTTGATGTGCTGGTCAAGGGGGTGGCGTAAACGATTTGAAGAGGGAGAATAAGAGAGATAAGAATCATGAGGATGACTAATCTTTTCATTGGACTTCTCCTTTCTTGGATTTCTCTGGTATGCCCTCATTCATTGAGGGTGATATCTATCCGTATAGACAACAGGGGGCCTGATTTAGTTCCACAAAAGATCCCAGAAGGCTAGAAATTTCTCCCGAGTTTGAGGTAGTTCTTGTGGATGCAAAGGTGTGTGTGAGGTTCGACGAAATCAATTCCACTCGAAGTGAAGGGCAGGTAGACCAGAAGGGATTCGTTTAAATGAATCTTCATCTCATCAAGGCGGGGAAGAATCATTTCTTTGTCGAGGGCGCAACTGGCAATTGTAATCTTGATGCTCTCTGCAGCCTCCGTGACGGGGAGGGTGACGGGATAAAGTGACGCCCATGGCAGACTCCCTTCACGCTCTTCTCGGAGCCGGGAAGCGGTCATTCCTTGCGTGAGCCTCAAAAAAACTTCGGGCGGGACCTTGAAGGCCGGACTCCAGAAATAGAGATCAGATCCTTCCCCCTCTTCTCTCGTCACCTTTGGCACATTGGCTACCCTTGTCAAGTCGGTATGCGATTGAATCTTGGGCCCTTCAATGAGGACCTTCATCCTCCAAAATGGCAAATAGAGTACATCATTTGCTTTAATTGGGAACATCCCAAAGTTCACTTCCTTGAGACCAATAGGAGAGGCTTCCCAAGCCGAATTACAATTCTTGCAAAAAAGGACAACACTGTCTTTCTCACCAAGAAGATCCCATCCACAGCGAGGGCATAGGGTAGAGACGAACTCGATTTGCCAATGCCCCTGTTGATCAAAAGGCAGGAGACCATCGGCAAAATCCTTTGGGATTGGAGCTAGGGGCTTCATGAGGATCGCATCATGAGCCGTATCTTTGTCAATAAAGAGAGGGGCATAGATCAAGCTGGTCGTTTCACCAATAAAAGCTCTGAAAGCACTGGGACCCGCGGAAGCAGAGCCATTCAAAGGATGGAGGTGCATCCCGATATTTTGGATAACCGTTTCGAGGGGGATATCCGGTTTGAAAAACCTCCCCACCATTTCGGAAGAAACAAATTTCAGCTTCAAGACCTGGGGCCTAAACCCGAGGGAAGGCGGAAGCCAAGGGCGACGCACGGCTAACGAACTGACATCAATCACTCTATGGCCTAAATCATCGGCTTTGCAAAAAAAGACCATTCCCCTGAGCCGCCAATAGGGTATGAAAACGAGATCCTTTGAAGAGTGATCAGAGGGAGGTAGATAGTATTTGAAATAATCCCTGGGTATTAGGTAATACCTTGTCCGACAATAAGAGCAGGAAAACAAACGCTCCGTCTCTCCCAGAGTGATGGGAGCGCCGCATTGCGGACATTGATGCTCGATTTCCCAGGTTTTTGGACTATATTCGTTCACCGCAGTGGTTACAGTAGATGGACTCTGGCAAATTCTCGGTATTACAATGAGGGCATTTCCTAGCTTGAGGCTTCTGTCCCACGGGTTGTCCACACTGGGGGCAGAATTTCCCATGAGGAGGCAGGTTCTTGCCGCATTGGGAGCATTGCTGAAAAACGAGCAGCTGATGGCCACAGTCAGGACAGAATTTGGCCTCCCTGGAGACGGGATGTTGACAATCTGGGCATTTGAATACTTCCTGGCCTTCTGGGGTGCGGGAGGTCTTGAAGAGATCGGCAAACATGGCGGGCATCATGAAACCAAGCCCCATGCCCAGACCTGCTCCTGCTCCGGCTTGAGATTCAGATGCCTTCTCTACCCCCATCGCGGCCTTCATCTGCAAGAGACGGTTGAGATCGTCAAAAATACCGAGCCGGCTTTTGTCATCAATAGCCTTTTGGACTTCTTGAGGTGGGGTAATGGAAACGATGTAAAGGTTGTATAGCCCTAAACCATAGCGGCTAAAATCATTCTTTAATCGATCGATGAGTCCTTCTGAAAGTTTATCATACTGGCCTGGAAGGTTGAGGACGGTGTCAAGATGATCGCCTAAATGATCATTGAAGCGCGAGACAATAACCCGGCTCAGATATTCTTCGATCTGTTCCGTTGAATAGATGCCTTGAGTTCCAACTAGGGTATTCACAAAAAGCACGGGCTGGATCACCCGGACATCGAAAATCCCGAAAGCTCTCAGGCGTATCAGACCGAGTTGAGAGTCTTTAAATGCTACCGGATCCCGTGTCCCCCACTTCAAATTGGGGAAGACCTTCATGTTCACAAGATAGACTTCTGCCCTCAACGGACTCGTAAATCCCCAGGGTAGGCTTAGAACCTTGGTAAGGATGGGAATATTTGCCGTCGTTAGAGTGTGCCGGCCGGGCACAAAGGCGTCATAGGCTCTCCCGTTATAGAAGAAGACCGCTGCCTGACTCTCCCGGACGATCAGCTGAGCCCCGTATTTTATCTCCCCGGAGCCCTTTTCAGGAATCCTGTGGACGATTTCTCTCCCGGTTTCATCGAACCACTCAATCACTTCCAAGAAAACAATATTGTCTGTCCCCATATCTGATCCTCCTTGTAGCCACAGGCTCTACCCTGCACCCTGTGAAGCCCCCTTTTTCAGAACAGGGACATGCGAGAGTACATCAAAATAACCAACTCCGAAAAAGCCCTGAGTTCTAACACGGGGTGTGGGGTTCATTCATTCCAATCCCCCCAACTTCTCCCCACCAAAGGAGAGTCAGGCGAGAAAAAGTCATCATGTTCATTTCCTCCCGGCATCCCGGTAGAGTGTTGTGGAACAAAGCAATTCCTGATAGTTTATCGTTGATTCAGAGGGGTAAGAATATCTCGACGATTCTCATCATCACTCTTCCTTCTCTTCTGATCATCCTGCTGGAGTGGCAGATTGACAAAGAAGGAGGCTCCTTTGCTCAACTCGCTCTCCGCCACAATATATCCGTGATGGTCCTCAATGATCTGATGGGAAATCGATAGCCCTAACCCACTTCCTGCACTCTTAGTGGTAAAGAAGGGATTAAAGATTTCTTCTAATTGGTCCGACGGAATTCCGCATCCAGTATCTGTAAACTCAATCTGAACATAGAGTTCACCCCCGGGTTTCTCAAAAGAACGGGTTTTTACAGTAATACTCCCTTCTTCTGGTGTGGCCTCAATCGCATTCAATAAGATATTCAAGAAAACCTGTTTGATCTGCTCCTTGTCAATACTGATGGGAGCTAACTCCTCGTCATAGTTTTTGACCACTCGAATCTGCTTCTTCTTCGATTCTGTTGAAACCAAGAGAATCATTCCATCTAAGGTGTTGTTGATATCTTCAAGCTCTAACTTGGGATCAGAAGGCCTGGCGAAATCGAGGAGCTCGTTAACTAATGATGAAATTCGGTCTACCTCACCGGACGCGATATTCAGAAAATGATTTAGAAATTCTTCGTCCTCGAGGCGTTGAGGTAGCAATTGAGTGAATGTCTTGATAGCCACCAAGGGGTTCCGGATTTCATGGGCCAGTCCCGCGGTGAGGGTTCCCAAAGAAGCCAAACGATCCGCCCTCCGCATATAAGATTTCGATCGTTTCAAATCCTCGTAAAGCCTTGCATTCTCGATGGCGACAGCTGCTTGGTTTGCCAAAGTACTGAGCAATTCAACATCCTCTTGAGAATAAACATCCCTATTGAACTTATGGCTCAGGTTAATCATCCCCACCAGTCGACCCTTTGAAATAAGGGGAATGCTTACATCCGCCTCTAGGAAAGACATTCTACCGATCACGTCCTCTAACTCAGGAGCCTTCGCTTGCTTCATCAGTTCTTCCCGAATAACAATCTCCCCGACGCTTTGTAAATACTGGGGCAGGGGATCTCCTTTAGAAAGGAGAGATGAGTCAATCCCTATGTTTCTGGATTCGAACAGATAATATCCTCCTTTTTCCTCCTGCAACAAGAAGAGGGATACCTTCTCAACCCCCATTGTCTGAGCAATCGTCTCGACAATCCTGTGTGACAGAGCTTGCAAATCGAGGATGGTCACCATGTCTCTGCTGAATTTCCCTAAGGTTTCACGGTAATCATACCTACGTCCAAAAAGGAACTGTTCCACTGCTTTTTCTGTTCCTGGTTTGACCCTGTAAAAAAAGACGGCCACTAGTAAAAGGATTGACAAAATAAAAATGAAAAATGGGTAATTGACTTCTTTATAGAAGAACTCCTGGCCTAGGATGATTAACAAAGAGGATGGGACAAACAGGACCAAGATCAGAACGGCATAAGTGGTTCCCTTCTTCAGGACGATATTAATGTCCATCAGTCGGTGTTTTACGATTGCGTACGAGGTAATGACAACATAGATTGAAATTAGGTAAAACCCAAAAGGAAATACTTTAATATTGAAATTCGGCAAAAAAGTCAATACACCTCCTGAGAAGCCAATAATGGCTGCAAATAACAAATATTTTATCTGATTTCGAACTTGACCTTCAGATTTCCTAAAATACTTGATTAAGATAAAATGGCTATAACTAATTATAGCGACAAATGAAATTACAAAAAAAGGGAAAACTATTCCTGGAATACCGTAGTAATTAAAAAAAAGTATCGGTTTTACATCTTTAATGAAAAGAGGTGTAAAATCAGAAAACAAGAAGATAATACTTAAAGCATAAAAAGATAGAATCAATTTATGCTTAGAAAGATTTAGTAATGAAATTACGAAATGGAAGAAAAGTGATGGAATGAAAATTGATCCAGCGTAAGCTAACCTTACAAAAAAAAAGGCTGTTGTTTTTTCTATATATACTTCTTTTACAAAAAGAGACAAACTCCATAGGGAAATACTTAAACTTAATAAAAAACCAATTTTATTAACATTAGAAGATCTATTTTGGGAATAGATGAAAGTCCCTAATAAAAGAGTTAATATCCCGGTTAAAGCACAGGAGATGATATAAGATTTATTCATTGATTAAAACCAAAAACAGATTATTCTATGTATGGAAAACTTCTGATTATTATTGATGAATTTTTGCCCCCAAAGCTAAAAGAATTTGATAATACTGTTTTAATTAGAGCCTTTCTTCCCTCGTTTGGGACATAATCTAAATCGCACTCTGGATCAGGGAATTCATAATTTATTGTTGGAGGAACGAACTGATGTTTTATCGTTAGAGCACTTGCAATAACCTCTATTGATCCTGATGCTCCTACAGTATGCCCTATCATAGATTTTATGGATGATATAGGTAGCTTATAAGCATACTCTCCAAATATTTCCTTAATTATTTTCGTTTCAATTTTATCATTTAATGGTGTTGAAGTACCATGAGCATTGACATAGTCAATGTCAGAAGGTTTTAGATCCGCATCTTGAAGAGCTAATTGAATTGCCCTTTTAGCTTCCTCCCCATGAGGCAAAGGTTGAACCATATGATAAGCATCATTTGTTGTTCCATAACCAAGTACTTCAGCATATATAGAGGCACCCCTTTTTAGAGCATTTTCAAGATTTTCTAATATAAGAATACCAGCTCCTTCGCTCATTACAAAGCCGTCTCTCTCCTTGTCGAACGGCCTTGAAGCTTTTGTAGGATCTCCATTTTTCGTAGAAAGAGCTCCTATCAAACAGAAGGCTCCAATTGTTAAAGGTGCAAGACATGCTTCTACTCCCCCCGCAATCATAATGTCAGCAAGGTCATTTCTAATGGCATAGAAAGCATAACCAATGTTATCTACACCTGCTGCACAGCCTCCACCAATTGTGTTCGAATGACCATGTATACCAAATTCGATAGAAACTTGGCTGGTTGAAGCTCCTGTAAAAATCTTAATTGCTAATAAAGGATCAACCCTTTTAATCCCTTTTTCCAAAAATATACTATGCTGTCCTTCTGCAGCAGGAATTCCACCAAGGGCTGATCCTATAGCGATTCCAATCCTATCAGAAGTTTTTTCAGATATCTCTAAATTTGCATGATCTAAAGCCATCCGAGTGCATGCTACCGCAAATTGAGCAAACTTATCCATCCGTCTCGCACTTTTTGGACTCATGTAATTTAGTGGATCGAAATCTCTTACTTCTCCAGCAACTTGACAGGGATAGGAAGAGGCGTCGAAATAGGTGATCTTCCCAACGCCGGATCGTCCATGAATTAATGAATCCCAAAAATCCTCTATCCCAATACCATTGGGAGCAACTACTCCCATTCCGGTAATCACTACTCTTCTTTTTTCCATTTATTTAGCCAGATATTGGTTTGGTGGTATCCCGGCCCGCCTTTGCGGGGTGAGATAGAAGCCCTATTGCCTTTTCCGGTCTCCTCTTTGTAACCCGATTATATGAGGAAACTCAAAATAAGGCAAATCCTTTTTCTAAGGATTCATGGGATCTAGGATACAGGGGTTTGATCTTGCCAAAGATAGGACTCGACCCCTCGAATCCTTAAAATAACCGCTTGATAAATCCCGCACCCCGTATTGAAATGCAGGTTTCTAAGGTAGATATTTTCATGTACCCTTATGTCCCTGTTCCGAAGAACAGGGCTTTACGAGGTGCGGGGTAAAGGTTCATGTTGTATTCATTCTTCATTGGGTCTATATTGAATGTCATGAAAGCCAAGGGCCGATATCTTTCCTGGCTTGTTGGGATTTGTTGCCTTCTTGTTTCTTGGAGCTCTAATGAGGCTTTTTGTCAAGACCATCCATGTTGCGGTGAAAATCCGAAGATCTCCTACCTTCTCTCTCCGAATTCATCCCAGAGGTTTCAATACTGGGTTCGATATGAGATCTTTTTTTCAACTGCTCTCGGTAAGGAGAAAGGATTCTTCGCCGTCCTGCCAGAAGACTTCTATCAAAATCCGAAAGCCAAATATCCAATCCTTTTTCTTCTCCACGGGTATAACTTCCACCGAAGAGGTTTTTGGTGGAAGGTCCGGTCTCCGGAGATGTCCAGAAAGGTATTATGTGATGTGAAGGAGGAGGAGTATCACTGGCTCCTCAATGAGGATATTGCCATTGTCGCCTATGCGATGATGGATTCGAAGAATCAGACTTACAGGGATTTGGAGAAATCCCTGGAGGATCGTCTTGGAGAATTCTCGAGATATGGCGGTCTCGACGATGGAGACTACAGCCCGAAGGAGATTGCTCAATCGATCGTTTCCTATAATCTTCATCCCAAGGGAGATTTAAGTGATTCCTTCTGTCCTCTTGAGAGAATGGTCATCGTCCTGCCCGATGGTGACAACGGATTCTACACCGATGAGAACGAGGGAAAGAGACTTTTCCCTGAGACACAGGATCAGAAGGCCTGTGATGATTTCAATCCTGGGGAAGCCTTTAACTATTCACTTTTCCCGTTCCTATATATGAAGCCAGGGGGCTTGGGAAAACATGAATCCTATTTTCTTGAACTCATGCAATATATCGATGCTCGGCCTCCCTACCAGGAGAGGGTTCTCCGGAGAAGAGGCCTCGGCGGCATCTCTATGGGTGGTTTCGGAGCGCTGAAACTGGGTCTGAAATACCCCCACCTCTTCGAATCCGTCAGCAGCCAGAGCGGGCTCCTTAACATCGAGCTCCTCAAGAATAAGTGGATGCTCAAGATGATCATGCCTGAATTCTTAGAGGTGTTTGGTCGTCTGAAGTCTAAGGACCTTCCCTCCAGTTCTTCTCTGGATTTGGGGCATATCTACGCTAATAATCCGCTGACTTTGATAAAAAGGAGCAAGATCAGACAGTTACCCCGATGGATTTACTTTGACTATGGGGAGAAAGAAGAATTCAGTTGGATTGTAGATGGGAATCGGAATTTTGAGGAATTATTGAAGGAGAAGAGTCATCAGATTCCTGTGCAACCCTTCAATGGAAATGCTCAACACAACTACCAGTTCTGGCGCAGCCGTTCAGGGAATATGCTCAGGCATCATTCCGACGTCATGCGGCAATGCGCCTTGGAAAAATCGAATTCATGAATCATGGTCAAACTGCTGTCTGATGAAATTAAGGCAGCTAACTGGAATATTTCTTTCATCGGTTTTGAATATTCTCTTCACCCCTCCCGTCAAACAGATTGAGTAACAAACAGGATACCGATTCTATCTGTTACACTCATTCTCTTTCCTTTAATCGAGGGGAAAAATCCCCCCCGTGAGGCAGTCCTTCCCCGGGAAGGACTGCCTCCTTTTTCCGATTCGGTTCCCAAAATTGAACCAGCAGACCAGGGGTCCCTGTTCTTCGCTAGAAAAGAAACTCTGATATTCCATTGAATTAGCAGTTGGGTGCGATCCTGAATCGAGGGTTCGAAAGGTCAAGGATTCAAGCACTTTTTCAGAGGTTCTGTCCCTAGCCCTTCATCATTCACTCGAACCCTCGATTCCTGGGCCTCTAGAACCCTCGAATAACTATTACTGCTCCGTTAGCAGTCGGCCCAACTTCTCCTTATCGATCCCCAACCGTTCCCACGCCTCCACATAGACCGGTTTTCCTTTCTCATCATAGGGATCGACGAGGACTTTTCTCAAGAAGAAAGAAGATTTCTTAGAATGGCAATCCCCACACCCTCGGGCGCCAATGACATCCGGGCCTGACATCACATTATGGCTGAGAGAGAAGTCAAGGGTTTCGGCCTGTTCATGCTTGATCTTTTCTACCTCCCCCTTCTTATCGAACTGGTAGAGAAACCCCCCTTTGATCAGTACGGGATGGTTAGCCACCGGATGACCGAGATTGTCTTTCTCCTTCAGTGCCTTCAAGTAGGTTTTGATCTTGCCAAGGGAATTGATTTCAGGGAGGCCTTCTCCTTTTTCATCTTTGAGAAGGGGTCTTGTCACTTCCCGGACCCTCCAAAGAGGAATGGGTCTTACGACATTGGTCCTCTCATCCAGGTCTCCCCAGTAGATAACGATAAGAGATTTCACCGGGATGATCTTCCCCTTAAATTCCTTGATGGCAGGATACCAGATATTCGGGTCTACTCCGGAAATTGATTTTTGAGAATCTAAAGGATTATTAGAGAGAAATCTTGACGTGCCATAAACGATGGTCGACCCCGTTGAGGCGTTATCATAGACAAGGTCTGCGGAGGCGATCTGAAACGGAATGTGACACGTCTCGCAGGCAAGCCTTTTCATATGGCGGGGTGAGAAGGGATGTTTGTATCGGGGTGCCTTCTTGTTCTTGCCTTTATAGTGGCAGTCTTCGCAAGAATACATTGTGTTGTCGAGATCATCACGAACGGTCTCCTGCAAGGTATTCCCTTTCGCGAAGTTATGTTCCTTGTCACTTGGATGGCAGGTCA
This sequence comes from Thermodesulfobacteriota bacterium, assembly GCA_050014415.1. Taxonomy (GTDB): domain Bacteria; phylum Desulfobacterota; class BSN033; order BSN033; family UBA1163; genus JBEKDJ01. The sequence continues at coordinate 19,306 of JBEKDJ010000032.1, forward strand.
CACAGTCGAGGCCTTTCGCTTTATGGATATCCGTCTCAGGGCTCCACTGCTGGCCCCTCTTCTTCCCATCGGAAATGGCATGGCAGGACCAACAATTCTCATCGGGGGGCTTTCTCACGATGTGTAAGTGAAGGTTCTCAAAATCAGCGCTCTCTTTTTTAGTGTAATCAACTGTCACCTCATCCGCCTTCGAGTTTCCTAGCTCATCCTGAGAGAGCTTCAAGGTGGCCCAACCTGCGCCTACCGTGGGCCCATACCTGAAGAACCTTCCTCTTAGGGCAGCCCCGCGTTCTTTCCATTGATATCCCTTCAGGTGACAGATGAGGCAATCGGCCTCGCTCGGTCCACTTCTATCCCATGGGGCTCCATAGCCGGCGTTGTCCATGCTGAAGTCTGTATAGTCTCCATCAAGAAGGGAGACATCCCCTGAAACTTCATAGCCGAATTTCTTGGTCACCTCATTGTAGTAGAGAATGCCTTTCCGGTCATATTCACCGAAACCCCCACCCGGATGACAGGGTCCGCAGTTCTGGACAAAAAAGAACGAGGATTTGTCAATCTCCGAGGGATTTCGATTGATTTTCTTAGCCAACTGGCTCGAATCACTAGAGGCCAGTCAGTGTTTCCCATACATTCCGGATGAAAGGTTCCAAGGAAATTTCTGATCAAAGGTATCACTGATGATAATTTTCCTGTCACCAGTAGTCCGGCCTTGTTGGAAGTGGTAGCCATTGCTTATTCGCTCATAATCATGGCATCTGCCGCAAGTTCTCCTAGGGCTATAGGGTTTCTTGCTGTCGACAGAAAGGGGGTTCCCATCGAAACCCTCTAGGATAATCCTTTCATGGGAGAACTCCTGGGAGAGGATCGCCGGAGGACAAAGCAGGGAGAAAGGAAGAATCATCAACATGATTGGCAGAAGCATTCTAATGATTTTTAGAACGAGGCACACTCCTGGGGAACTCCTACTTGTGGGATCTACCAACACAAGGTCACGATTGAGGTTTAGCTTAAGCTTGAGAGTAAAACCAAGCCAGTTCTCTTCCCGACCTCAGCATAGTAGTTCACTTAACCTCTTGATCCCTTGAATCCTCATGATTTTGCCGGCTGTCCTGGAGACGATCATAGATAGTATATTCTGAAGAGAAGCCCAGAGCAAGAGAATATTTTTCGGATGAGACGCGCTATTGACATAGCGTCGATTATAAAATAATATTAATAGGTTTTTTTGGGCAAAGGAGGAGTCCTATGAAGAAGAAATACTTATTCTCACCCGGACCGACGATGCTTCCGCCAGAGGTGCTGCTTAAGATGGCGGAACCCATCATGCACCACCGGGAGCCGGAGTTTGAGAAAATCTTCGCCGAAATCAGAGAAGGGCTGAAGTACCTTTTTCAAACGAAGAATGAGGTGTTGATTTTCACCTCCTCCGGAACCGGTGCAATGGAAGGGGCGGTTTCCAACATCCTTTCGAAGGGGGATAAGGCCATCGTTGTTCGTGGAGGGAAGTTCGGCGAAAGGTGGGGAGAGATTTGTAAAGCCTATGGGATCGAGTTTATCCCCATTGATGTAGAATGGGGCAAGGCGGTCGATCCCAAAAGGATCAAAGAGCTTTTGGAATCGGATCCTTCCATTCGAGCAGTCTATACACAGGCCAGTGAAACCTCAACCGGCGTGAAGCATCCCGTCCAGGGGATCGCGGATCTTGTGAGAAGATACGAAGACAGGGTGATCGTCGTCGATGCCATTACAGGGATCGGTGTCTTCAATATTCCAGCGGATGCGTGGGGGCTCGATGTTGTCGTCAGTGGTTCTCAGAAAGCCTTGATGTTGCCGCCTGGGCTTTCATTCGTGACCTTAGGTGATAGGGCATGGAAGCTCGTAGAGAGGTCGAACTTGCCCAAATACTATTTCGACTTCAAGAAGGAGTTGAAAAACACAAAGAAAAATCAGAGCTCCTATACTCCAGCGATTTCCCTATTTGTTGGATTGAGACAGGCGCTCAACATGATTCGAAAAGAAGGGCTGGAGGCAATCTTTCGCCGTCATGAGATGTTGGCAGAGGCAACCCGCCGAGCTGTGAAGGCCTTAGGCCTTGAACTCTATGCCCCGGATGCACCGAGCAACGCGGTGACGGCAGTGAAGATTCCGGTGGGAATAGATGGAGAGAAATTGAAGGATCTGTTTTTTGAAAAATTCGGAATCACGGTGGCTGAGGGGCAAGATCGGGCAAAAGGCAAGATCATTCGAATTGCCCACCTGGGATATTATGAGAGACTGGACATGATCATGGTTATTTCTGCCTTGGAGATGCTCTTGAAGGAGATGGGTTACGCCTTCGAACTAGGCACAGGGGTGAAGGCAGCAGAAGAGATATTGATGAAATGAAAGGGATCCCCATCGGATTAAGGTGATTTGAGATGGAAGAGGCAAAGAAGATATTGGTCAGTGACCCTTTGTCGAAGAGGGGGTTGGAAATCTTGGACAGGGCGAAGAACCTGACATATGATCTCAAGCCCGGCCTGTCCCCACAAGAATTGAAAAAAATCATTTCGGGGTATGATGCCATCATCGTGAGAAGCGAGACGAAATTGACGAGTGAGATCATCGAAGCCGGCGACCATTTGAAGGTAATTGGAAGAGCGGGAATCGGGCTAGACAATGTAGATCTTCCCGCCGCCACGAAGAAAGGCATTGTCGTAATGAATACTCCCCAAGAGAATGCCATTTCAACTGCAGAGCACACGATTGCTATGTTGTTCTCCGTCGCAAGAAGGACACCCCAGGCAACGGCTTCGATGAAAAGCGGCAAATGGGAAAAGAAAAAGTTCATGGGAGTGGAACTCTACAATAAGACTTTCGGTGTGATCGGGATCGGGATGATCGGGACAATCGTCGTCGACCGGGCAAGAGCCCTCAAGATGAAGGTGATCGCGTATGATCCCTATATTTCGAAGGAGGCAGCGGAGAAAAAAGGGGTAGATCTGGTCTCACTGGATGAACTGCTGAGCCGGTCTGACTTCATCAGCATCCATACTCCTTTAACGGATGAAACCCGGAATCTCATTGATAAGAATGCCTTTGCGAAGATGAAAGATGGAGCGATTTTGATCAATTGTGCTCGAGGAGGCATCGTCAACGAGAAAGACCTTTACGATGCCATTAAGGCTGGAAAAGTTGCCGGGGCAGCCCTAGATGTTTTTGAGAAAGAGCCGGCCACTGGGAATCCCCTCCTTGAATTGGAAGAAGTGATTTCCACTCCCCACTTAGGAGCTGCCACGGGCGAGGCTCAAGAGAATGTGGCGATCGCCATCGCTCAGCAAATTGTCGATTACTTGCTCTTGGGAGAGGCTCGCAATGCGGCGAACATCGCGATGGTCAGCCCGGATATCCTTCCTTTCTTATCACCCTATCTTCGATTGGGAGAGAAACTGGGGAGTTTTCTGGCCCAGATTTCCAATCACGCCATTGAAGAGGTACTGATCGAATACCACGGCGAGTTAGCGGACTATGGCACAAGACCCATCACGATTTCGGTCTTGAAGGGCCTCCTCACTCCGTATTTAGGCGATACAGTGAACTTCGTCAATGCTCCGATCATTGCGAAAGAGAGGGGGATGAGGATCACAGAGGCCACCCGTGCCAAGGCGGAAGATTTCGCAAGTTTGATTGCCATTACGGCCCGATCGAAGCTGGAACAGAATTATATCGCAGGAGCGCTCTTTGGAAGGAAAGAATTGAGGATCGTCAAGCTGAACGATTTTTTGATTGAGGCCATTCCTGAAGGGTATATCCTGTTAGTCAATAATTATGATCGGCCGGGAGTAATCGGGAATATCGGGGCTGCCTTGGGAAGCCGGAACATCAATATCGCCACGATGCAGTTCGGCCGCGATCAGATGGGTGGAAAAGCAATCTCCCTTCTCCATCTGGATGTCCCTTTGCCCGCAGGAATGGTGGGAGAGATTTTGAAGGTGCCACACATCATCTCGGTTCGTCAGATTCAACTCTAACGATTTCTTAAATAGTCCAAAATACCTCCTCTCCGTTTTCTGCCAGCAGACAGGCATGACGGGAGAGAAGGGAAGGTCCTGCACAACGTGGGAGGCAGGGCGGAGCCCTGAACCTCATGGGGTTCAGGGGTGAGGATGAATATGGCTAATATCGTGATTGTTGGAGCCCAGTGGGGAGATGAAGGAAAGGGAAAAATCGTCGATCTGTTGACTCAGTATGCAGATGTCGTGGTACGATTTCAGGGGGGGAATAATGCTGGTCATACGATCGTTCTGAGGGGAGAGAAATTTGTCTTCCATCTCATCCCCTCTGGCATCCTCTACGGAAACAAGAAATGTATTATCGGAAATGGCGTGGTCTTAGATCCGGCGGTGTTAATCGAAGAGATCACAGAAGTCAAGAAAAGGGGGTATTTCAAGGACGATTCGCAGTTGATGATCAGCGAAGACGCTCACCTCATCCTCCCCTATCATCGGAGGATCGACATTGCCAGAGAGAAAATCTTCAAGATCGGGACCACAGGCCGGGGGATCGGACCTGCTTATGAGGACAAGGTGGCTCGATCTGGCATCCGAGTGGTTGACCTGTTGGATGAAAAGATCTTTCGAAGGAAATTGGAGGAAAACCTCGCCCATAAGAATCTCTATTTAGTCCAGGTATTGAAAGAAAGAAGCTTTGAGGTCTCGGAGATTCTTGATGAATACCTTGATCTAAAGAGACAGCTCGAAAAATACGTAAGGGATACTTCGCTCGTTGTCTACGAAGAGATTCAAAAAGGGAATCATGTCCTTTTTGAGGGCGCACAAGGAGCCTTACTAGACGTGGATCACGGCACGTATCCTTATGTGACCGCCTCCAATACCGTGGCGGGAAATGCTTGCGCGGGCTCGGGAATTGGCCCCACGATGATTGACTCGGTGATTGGCGTGGCCAAGGCCTATACGACCCGTGTCGGGGAGGGTCCCTTCCCTACCGAGCTTCGAGATCAGGTAGGAGATAAGATTCGAGAAAGGGGAGGGGAATACGGATCGACGACAGGCAGGCCGAGGAGATGTGGTTGGTTTGATGCGGTCATTGTGAAGCATTCCATTAGGGTCAATGGCATCCGGGATATGGCGATGACCAAGATGGACGTGCTAAACGATTTTGAGAAGATCAAGATCTGTGTGGGGTACCGATTCAATGGGAGAGTTCTCCACCACGTCCCTTCTAACCTCGAAACCTTGAACCGTTCAGAACCTGTTTACGAAGAGGTGAATGGATGGGGAACAGAGATCAAGGGAGCAAGAAACTTTTCAGATCTTCCTCAAAACGCACAACGTTATGTCCAGAGGATCGAAGAATTGATCGGTACAAAGATCACGATGATCTCTGTTGGCTCAGAGAGGAACGAGACCGTAGCGGTCAGGAACCCTTTTCTAAAAAGGTTTCTGAAAAAGTCCAGAAATCTCTAATTCCATAGATCATGAAATGATGACACAGATTAGAAACGCATTGAAAGCAGAGAAAAAGAGTCATTTCTCAGGGCTCTCAAATTATGCTTGACAATTCGAAAGGTTTTCCCTTACCTTGGATGACAGGGCCGTTAACTCAGGCGGTAGAGTATCTGCCTTTTAAGCAGAGAGTCGCTGGTTCGAGTCCAGTACGGCCCACCATCTATATTTC
>JBEKDJ010000033.1:0-24752 GCA_050014415.1 Thermodesulfobacteriota bacterium
GAAACGTTCAGAACGAGTGAACTGACCTCGGTGTCTCATCACACCACTTCCTCTATAGTCTGTTATATATTAATATAACAGAAATATATTAAAAGTCAAGCCTTTTCTTAAATGCGAATTTGCTCTTCGGAAGGCTTTGGTTCTAACTGATTGAAATTACGTTGGACAATGGAACTAAAAAAGTTTAATTACGGAATTGTTGCTTTTAATGGACATTCCCCAGAATTTTGGGTCAAAAAGGCGTAAGTGATTGGAAGGACACAGATAGATAAGGTCAAAGATGTGGAAATGCAGGTTCCTCCTGTCCTGTGGCAGAAGAGTTTTGGGCTAGATTTTGAGGAAACTCTTGAGACCAGAAGGAGGAACCCTATGGAGAATGGTAGCAAAATTGCGGGAAAAATCAAATCGCACATTACTCTTTTTTCGCATCAGCTTTCAGGTGATTTTAAAAAGCCTTTAAAGAAATTTCTCGTTCAAATGCTTTACGGGATTCAGGCCAGTAAGGATGTAAAGCTTTCGAACATTGCCAGGAGTCTGAACGAGGAGATTGCGCTGATTAAGACGGAGAACCGGTTATCGAGGAATCTTGGGGGGATGGATTTAACGGAACGGATCCATAGGAATCTGATTGCAGACGGTGGCAAAAGGATCAAGGAAGAGACCGTGATCGCGCTGGATCTTTCGGATTTGGATAAGCGCTATGCGCAAAAGATGGCGTATTTAGCTTTGGTCAGAGACGGCAGTACCGGAGAAACAAAAAGCAACGGTGATTGGCTCATGGATGTTCTGGGGGTGGATGTGGAAGGAGAGGATCTGATCCCCTTATATGGGGAACTCTATTCCTAGGAGGCGGAGGGGTTTAGAAGTGAAAAACGTCAGATCTTAAATGCCATGGATCGAGTGATGGAAGGAATCGGCCGAAAGGGGATATGGGCCATGGATCGGGGGGGAGATCGTTCGAGGCTATTCAAAGGGTTTTTCGAGAGGAAGCTAAGATTTGTTGTCCGATGAGTGGGCGAAAGGGACTGGGTTCTCAAAAATGGGCAGAAGAAGAATTCGTTAAAGATCGCAGGGGGTGCCACTGCCCACACCCAACAGAGGTGACGATTGAAAAAGAGGGAGAGTCAAAGAAGAAGATGATCTCTGTAGGTCATAGGGGAATCAAACTCCCCTTTGATCAACAAGAGCTATATTGGGTCGTGGTGAAGGGGTTGGGTGAGAAGCCGATGATGTTACTGACCCATGTCAACGCGAAGTCTCTGGGGGGGATGCGTGTTTTGGAGATCTATCTGACCCGTTGGAAATGTGAAGAGAGTTATCGTTTTATCAAACAAGCTTATCAGCTCGAAGATGTCCGAGTTCTGAGCTATACCGCCCTCAGGAATAGGATGGTACTCGTGCAGGCAGTCTTCTATTTCGTCAGTGCAGAACTGGGAAAGAAATTGAAACTCAATATTCTTCTAAAAAAATCTTTGAGAAGGCCAAGCGGTTTTTTGAGATTCCTGAATTCAAATAGTACGCCATTGCTGGCGGAATCTATAAGATACTCTTTAGCTCTCACACAGGAATTTTCCCTTACGGGCCACCCCGACAAAATGGTGGGCAGCTCTTATTCCCTTTTGCAGTTCAATTCTCTTAAAAACATTTTGGGGAAAGTCCAGAGAGACACAGACCAAAGCCCGTGACTCTTTCACAAACGATGCCAATGGCAGTGGGAGATCAAAGGATCTGAATTTTCCCACGGGGTTCTTCGGCCACCTTTCCGACGATGCAAGAATCGATGCCCTTTTCCTTTCTGAGTGTCTCAACAAATCTTTCCCCTTCATTGTAAGGTAGGGAAATCAGGAGCCCTCCTGAAGTCTGAGGATCGTAGAGAAGATCCATCAAAAGAGCAGGGACATCTGGATTGGCATCTACTCGGCAAGAGAAAAAGTCACGATTCGCATACATCCCTCCAGGGATCAATCCCAGTCTTGCATATTCCATCGCTTCTTGGAAGATGGGGATATCCTTTGACCAAATGACCATTCCGACTTGGCTTGCCGTTGCCATTTCTAAAGCATGACCGATGAAGCCAAATCCTGTGATGTCAGTACAGGCATGGGCTCCATGGATTTTCATCCATTCCGATGCGGTTCGATTGAGGGTAACCATGCTCCCCACCATTTTCTGGACTGCCACCTCAGATGCCATTCCTCCTTTGAGGGCTGTAGAGATAACTCCTGTACCGAGAGGTTTTGTCAAAACCAATTTGTCCCCTGCCTTTGCCTTCGCATTGCTCAGGATTTTGTTCGGATGGACTATTCCAGTCACAGCCAGACCATATTTAATCTCCGGGTCATCGATCGAATGCCCTCCTACAAGAGCTACGCCTGCCTCATCCATCTTCGAGAGTCCTCCAAGAAGAATTTCCTTTAGGATAGAAGATGGGAGAGTCTTGATGGGAAAGGCTACTAGATTCAAGGCAGTGAGAGGAGTTCCTCCCATTGCATAAACATCACTCAGGGCATTTGCTACTGCAATTTGGCCAAAGGTAAAAGGATCATCCACAATGGGAGTGAAAAAATCCACAGTTTGCACAAGTGCTGTCTCCTCATTTAATTGGTAGACCCCTGCATCATCCGATGTCTCCAGTCCCACCAGAACTTTTGGATTCTTAGGAATTGGTAATTCTTTCAGAATCTGGTCCAGATCCTCTGGGCCCACTTTGGAGGCTCAACCTGCCTTTTTGACTTTTGAAGTAAGACGGACTTCACCCATTCTTTTTCTCCATTCCTCAATTTTTTTCAAATCCCCCAGTTTCGTTTTCTTTTTTCAAATTTTCCTCATGGGTTCTTCATATAACATGCCAGCACAGATATTCTATTCTCTTTGAGAACATCCAATACTTCATTACCTAACTCAAAGTCCACCTCAACGGCCACTCCACAATCGGAATTGATTTCCCTTGGAACCGGGATGAGATCGGTTGGGATCCCCTTTTCCTTCAGAATTTTTTCAGCCCTCATCACACGATGGACGGACTCAAAAAGGAACACGTACTTCATGGTCTGATCAAACGATCCGCTTCCAATAAGGACTGAGTGATATCATACATGTTAGACACAACCCCAACGCTTAATCTCTCTTTTAATCCATAAAAGTCCAAGCAGGTTCCACAAGAAAGGATTTCCACTCCTTTTTCTGATAAAGCCCGGAGTGTTTCAAGGACCTCAGACCCCGCTGAGGCCAATCGGACCCCAGAATTAATCAAGATCAATTTGGAAGGTCTGGTCTTCATTTCTAATAGGGTCTTTAAAAAGGCCCTAATGAGGATGGCTCCCAATGCCTCATCTCCAACACCCAGGAGATGAGAGTTGATGTAGACGACAATCCTTTGGGCCCTTTCATCCCCTTTGGCCATCTCCTCTGCATCTTGACCGCTTGATTTTTGAATATGGATATAGAACTCTCTTCCTATTTCCTTAATTTCCACCGGACATCCCTGACTTCGAACGAATCGCTCTACATTACTACAGGAAGTAGCATGATCCACAATCACAATCAATTCCCCTTCTTTCAATTGATCTAATGCCTGCTTCGTTGTAACTACCGGTTGAGGACACGCAAGACCTCTACAATTAATCACTGGCATTTTTAATTCCTCCAATCTTCTTGAGTGAATCCACTTCCATCATTTCTTCGGCCCCCAGAGAGATTATCTATTTGTTTTAGAAATTGAGGAAACTGCTTTTATAGCGGTCTCAACGTGGGCTTCGGTATTGAATACACTTATGCCAAATCGAACGGTTCCTTGTGGAAAAGTTCCAATGGTTCGATGGGCTGCGGGTGCGCAGTGAAGTCCCGGACGGCAGAGAATACCAAACTCCTTTTCCAAACGTGAAGCCACCTTTGAAGGAGAAAGATCCTCAAGATTAAAAGAAAGAATCGCTATTCGATCCTCCTGGTTTTCAGGACCATAGCATGTTACTTGAGGAATCCCTTTTAGCCCCTTCATGAGTTTTTCGGTCAACGTACTTTCGTTCTGACGGATTTGTTCCACCCCTTTCTCCATGATAAACTGTACACCGGCAAGAAACCCAGCAATACCGACGCCATTTGGAGTCCCGCTCTCAAAGCGGTCCGGTAAGAAGTCCGGCTGTTCCTCAAATTCAGATCGACTTCCTGTCCCACCCTCTTTCAGGGGAATCATCTCTCTCTCATTGATACGTTCTCCAATCGCCAATCCTCCAGTCCCCTGGGGCCCATAGAGGCTCTTATGTCCAGTAAAGGCCAAAAGATCGATCCCATCCTTTTCTAAATCGATAGGGTAGGCTCCAGCAGTTTGGGCGGCGTCGAGCAGCAGCAAGAGATCATGCCTCTTTGTGATGAGAGCAACCTCCTTTAAAGGGAGTAGGGTTCCTGTAACATTCGAGGCATGATTAAGAGCGACCATTCTCGTATTGGATTGAACCTTCTTTTCCACTTCTTGGGGGTCCAGCATGCCTTCTTTGGAACAAGGGATAATGCTCAATTCGATTCCCCTCTTCTCCAGTTCCCTGAGAGGTCTCATTACTGAATTGTGTTCCATACTGCTCGTTATGATATGATCTTTGGGTTTCAATAAACCCTTGAGGGCCAAATTGATGGATTCAGTAGCGTTCAGCGTGAATATAATTCTTGATGAGTCTTTGACATGGAATAAGATGGAAAGGGCCTCTCTTGCTTCATAAACGATTCTGGCTGCTTCTATCGAGAGCACATGGCCAGATCGGCCCGGGTTGGCTCCGATCTCCTCCATGAATTTATTCATGGCCTCTTTCACTTGAGGAGGCTTGGGCCATGAAGTGGCTGAGTTATCTAAGTAGATCACACTCCAACCTCTTCCCAAGACAAGACGGTTCTCCTTGAAGTCTCCGTACCGCGATACCTCCCTTCCGGATGCAGAGGAAGAGAAAGAAACTATGAATGAGAATGGAATACCGGGGGGAAGAATGTCAAATTGATTATTTCGATAACAGAACAGAGGATCATTGAAAAAGCTGATTCTTATTTCTTCTCTTCTTGCTTCCTATAAACCTCTTTTCTGTTGCCTTTCCAAAGCAGAATTGGTATAAATCAATGAGACGATTTTTGAGGGAGGTGGGAAGTATGTATAAAAGGATTCTTGTCCCCTTGGATGGCTCGGAATTGGCGAAAAAGGCCTTAGATGAGGCAGAGAAACTGGCCAAGTGTTTTAGTGCTGAAATTATTCTATTCCAGGTGGTCCCTTTTATGCCCATCTACGGTTCGCCGGAGTTGGTGACGACTCTCATCGTCGATGAGAAGCAGAAGGATTTGGCTCAGAAGGTTCTCACCAATCTCGCCGAAGAATTGAGGAGAAAAGAGATCAAGGTGACGACAATGGTAAGAACCGGTCAGCAAGTGGCTTTGGAGATTATCGACTTTGCAAAAGAGAGTGGAGTGGATCTCATCGTCATGTGCACCCACGGTCGATCCGGGATCACCCGGTGGATGTTGGGAAGCGTTGCACACAAGGTCCTCTCACGTGCCGAAACGCCCATTCTTCTCATGCGTTCCAAGGGGTAATCTTCTTGGCCAGGGACGATGTATCGATCTACCTAATAATACTTCCAAAATCCAAAGGGCTAGACCTCCCGGCAAAACGGGATCAAATGAAGCTCAAATGACTGGATGCCAAAGCTTCTTTCCTTCAACAAGTAGATTGAAGGTCATGAGTTTTCCACTTTGGGCTTTGGATTTCATCCGATCCTGCCTTGGCGGGATTGAGCTTCAACATCTGACATTGTTTCATCTCACTTGGATCGGGTGCTTCAAAAAGCCCATCTGGCAACAGGGTAGGCGGGGCAAGAGCAATAAATGAAACGGGAACATATCTTTCTTATCTTCATCCTTTTTGTCGCCTTCCTCTCCTTCTACTTCCTCTATCAAATCCTGTCTCCATTTCTGGGATCGGTTTTTTGGGCGATTCTTCTGGCCATGGTCTTCTATCCCCTCTTCCAAAAACTTCAACGCCTCTTAGAAAAAAGGGAGGTTCTCTCGGCAATCACCATGACATTGTTGGTGATCTTGGTGATCCTCCTACCCCTTAGTCTCCTGATCATTTCGCTAGCCAACGAGGTGGTCGGGGCTTATCAAGGATTGGAGGAGATGATCAAGACCGGTCGCCTTGAGACCTATTTGCAGCAGATCAGAGACATACCCTTTTTCAACTGGATCTGGGAAAGGTTGAATCAATACCTCGATTTCTCCCAGATAGATCCTGAAAGCTTGTTATTAAAGAATCTTGAACAGGTCAGTACCTTCCTATTCAACCAGACCTCAAAGATATTGAAAGGGCTTTCTACCTTCGTCTTTGGATTCTTCTTCACCCTTCTCTCACTGTATTACCTTTTCAAAGACGGGGATCGCCTGTTTGGAAAATTGAAAGAGATCCTTCCAATCCCGGCAAAGGAGCGAGACCTGCTCATCCTGAGGTTCAAACAGATGGTCTACGCGACCATCTATGGAGGACTCCTCATTGCCATCATGCAGGGTGTCCTGGGAGGGGTAATCTTCTGGATTCTCGGAATTTCCTCCCCGATCCTGTGGGGAACAGCCATGGCCTTTTTCTCCTTTATCCCAATAGGCGGGACGGCCTTTATCTGGGTTCCAGCGACCATCCTATTATTCATTCAAGGGGCTTTTTGGAAGGGGATCATCTTGCTGGGCTTGGGAATCTTCGGAATCAGCATGGTGGACAATCTTCTCAGACCCTTCTTTATCAGCGCCAAGACAAACATCCACCCTCTGCTCCTCTTCTTTGCAGTCCTGGGAGGGATTCAAGCTTTCGGATTGGTCGGGCTGGTAGTGGGTCCTCTGATCGCGACTCTCTGCCTCACCCTCATTGAGATCTATACCCAAGGGATCAAACCCCGTTAGTTCGGAGTCTTTAATTTTGCTTTTTTTGCAGTTCGGAGTCGATAGGTGAGAGTAGTATCAGAAGGCTTAGTAGAGAAAAAACCTAACCCTGAACTCTTAAAGGTTGGGGGCCTCGACGATTTCGACTGTGAACCCTTTTCCTTGGCTGGACAGATGTTTGAAGATTACCATGAAGGGAGTCGTCTTGCCGGAAGGCACGATCATCTCCTTCTCACTCTTAGGCTTGATGACGATCTCTCCTACAAAGAAATCGGCGGGAAGGAGTTTCAACTCGTCTCGGCCAATGATGCGACCACAGACGGTCTCCTTTTCCGTGACCTTGACCCTGTTCTGTTCAAAGATCGCTACTCTCACTTTGATGAGTTTTTTCGTCAGTCCAGATTGATTGTTCACCTTCCCCTCTATGATAAAGAGGGGAAACTCTCCTATCCTCTCCTCATATCCTGTTAGATCTCCAATCGTCAGTCCTCTTTTTTCGGTTCCCCAAATCTGACTCCATAGATGGGCGACCTTACTAAGCGGATATTCGATATATGAAGAGAGTTGGCCTTTGGAGCCCACCCCTGTCCGAAGGGAGTAGAAGGTACCGAAAGCCAGGAGGATCAAGAAGATGACGAGGGCGATCGCAAGAGGAGACCTCCTCTCTCTTCGAACCATCCTCTTTGGTTTGACGGTTTTGGCTTCGGCCTCCTTTTCTATCGATGGAACTGTTTGCACGCCTTTTGCTGCGGATGTCTTTTCAGAAAAGAAGAATGTCTCTTCTTCTTCCTCCTCCGGCGGTGCTTCCGCCGTCGGTTCCTTTTCGAATTCTATCTGAGAAGGAAATTCGGGAAACTCCTCCTCTCTTTCTTTTGGTTTAGGCAATTCTTTACGGTATTTGGCAAAGGATTCGGAGTCCTCTTTAACCTCTTCTTTTTCTCCTGGTTTGAACAGTTCTTTGTGGTATTTGGCGAAAGCCTCGAAACTCTCGCCCTCATCGCCCTCTTCTTTCTCTCCTGGTTTGAACAATTCTTCGTGGTATTTAGCAAAAGATTCGAAATTCTCATCGACCTCTTCTCTTGTTTCTGGCGGGGGAACGATAAAGAATACGTGCCGACATCGTGAACAGCGAACCTTTGTCCCTTTGGAGGGAATTCTGGAGTTATCCAGGTTAAACTTGGTCAAACAGGAAGCACAGGTGACAATCATAGAATAATCCTTCTGTAGTGTTTTTTGCTATTATGAAGAAAGGAATAAGAAAAATCAAGAATAAAATGAAAGAGAGGATTCAAGAAGTACGGATTGCCAAAACTCATGGTTCGACAGGCTCACCATGATTTCATCCTTCAGCGTGTTCAGGACGCTGTCCTGCCCTTGTCGAAGGACGAAATCTGAACTTCCCCCGTTCGGGTGGAAGAACTACTGCCCCAATCGTTTTTTGAATTCTTCCTTCAGCATGGGTACGGCAGTGAAGAGATCTCCGACAACACCATAGGTTGCAATCTTGAAGATAGGGGCCTCGGGGTCCTTATTGATAGCGACGATGATATCGGATGTCTTCATGCCAGCTTGATGCTGAATGGAACCTGAGATCCCGCAAGCAATGTAGATTTTTGGCCTGACGGTCCGACCGGTCTGCCCAACTTGATGCTCATAAGAGATCCAGCCGGAATCGACTGCTGCCCGGGAAGCACCCACAGCTGCCCCCAAGACATCTGCCAGTTCCCGGATTACCTTAAAATTCTCAGCATTTCCCACGCCTCTTCCGCCTGAGACGATGATCTCTGCGTCAACCAGATTGACTGTTTCAGCCCCTTTGATAAATTCCAAAACCTTTGTCCGGGTCTGTTCTTCGGTCATCGGCAAAGGTTCTCGAATCACCTCTCCCTTTCTCGAATCATCCCTTACAGGCATGGGGAAGACCTTAGGCCGTACTGTGGCCATCTGAGGCCGGTAGTTGGCATAATCAAGGATCGTTGCCATGATGTTTCCACCAAAGGCAGGACGGGTCTGCCTAAGATATTTTGTTTCGGGATCGATATCCAAACCCGTACAATCAGCGGTCAATCCGGTCTCAAGGGTCGTTGCTACGGTTCCTGCAAAATCACGACCCTGAGTCGTCGCACCGTAGATGACAATCTCAGGTTTGTACTTCCGAATGAGATTCACCGCAGCAGAGGCGTAGGAGTCGGTTCGATAATGCTCAAGGATGGCGCTCTCCGTCACATAGACCTTTTCAGCCCCATAGGCAATGGCCTCCTTGATAAAACCGTCGACCCCATTCCCAAAAACCATCCCGCAGAGACGACATTCCAGAGCATCGGCCAACTTTCTTCCCTCACCCAGGAGTTCGAACGAGACATTCGAAACCTTTCCGTGTTCGTGTTCGACAAATACCCAGACGTCCTTGTAGGCGCTCGTGTCGATCGTGATGGCTTTTTCTTCCTTTTCCAAGGTGATTGCACTGACTGGACAGACATCCACACAGGCACCGCAGAAAGTGCACTTTTCATCAACCACCGCAATCCCCTCCTTCATACTTAATGCTCCGAAGGGACATGCAGGAATACAAGACTCGCATCCCGTACAGGTATTTGCATCAATCAGTAATTTGGCCATTCGCTTCTCCTCCTATACCATCATTCAGGGATTGCGAATTGAGGAATCAAGTAGGATAGATTATCCGCAATTCCCAAATTCTTAAATTGTCATTTGATAAATTTCGAATCCATCAATTTGTTCGCCAGGAGCGGAACCACCTCGGCTAACTCTCCTTTCAATATCTCCCCACCTCCCCTGGCCTCCGGAGAAAAAATCTTCGTTACCCACGTAGGGGATCCCTTTAATCCAATGCGATTCTCATCTGCCTGGATATCTTTGGAGGTGAGGGTTGGAATCTGCGCTTTGGCAGCTTTTTTGATCCCCAACAGGGAAGGGAGCCTGGGCTCGTTGATGTCTTTGATTACCGTTATCAAAGCGGGAAGTGACGATTCTAACACCTCTCTACCATTCTCTAGCATCCGCTCCACCACGATTCTCTTATTGGAGAGATCGATCTCTCTCACTTTGGAGACATAGGTCAGCTGCGGAATTCCAAGGCGTGTTGCAACACCTGGCCCTACCTGGGCCGTATCCCCGTCGATGGCCTGCTTGCCGCAGATCACAAGATCCACACTTCCGATGATCGTTTGAATCGTCTTTGCCAAAGTATAGGCCGTTGCAAGCGTATCCGCTCCTGCGAAAGCCCGATCTGAGATCAGGTAAACCTTATCAGCGCCCAAAGCAAAGGCGTTCTTCAACACCTCGATCGCTTGGGGGGGTCCCATAGAGATCACGTGAATCTCTCCGCCGTATTTCTCCTTAGTTAGGAGAGCCTCTTCCACAGCATAGTCATCGAAGGGATTGGTGATGCTTGCTACACCTTCTCGGATCAAAGTGTTCGTCTTCGGGTCGATCTTCACATCTGTGGTATCGGGCACTTGCTTGACGCACACAACAATCTTCACCTCTTCCTCCTTATCTCCCCTTGAAATTGGGTTTCTTCTTCTCGACGAAAGCGGTCATTCCCTCTTTCTGATCCTCTGTAGAAAAACAGAGGCCGAAGGCATGGGATTCTAAAGAACATGCCTTTTCTAGATCCATATCGAACCCGGTATCCGTCACCATTTTGGCCAATCTAACGCCCACCGGTCCATTTGCAGCGATTTGGGCAGCCACCTTTTTGGTTTCTTCCATCAAAGAAGCTAACGGAAAAACGCGATTTACGATCCCCATCTGAAAAGCCTCTTGGGCAGTGATCATCTTCCCTGTCAGAATCAGTTCTTTTGCCCTTCCTTTTCCGATCAGACGGGGTAGTCTCTGGGTTCCTCCGAAGCCCGGGAAGACGCCAAGAGTTACCTCCGGAAGACCGAGCTTCGCATTTTCAGAGGCATAGATGAAATCACAGGCAAGGGCAATCTCTGCCCCTCCTCCCAAGGCAAAACCGTTAACAGCCCCCAGGACCGGTCGATCAAGATCCTGGATCATCTTCAATGTCAGATGACCCAATCTTGAGAAGTTGAAGGCCTCAATGGAGTTCATCCCCCTCATCTCCAGGATGTCGGCCCCCGCGACAAAAGCTTTTTCTCCTGCTCCTGTCACGATGAGAACCTTCAGTTCTGGACGGGCTCTGACCTCCTCTATCCCCTTCTGGATCTCTTGGAGGGTCTCGATGTTCAAGGCATTGAGTGCTTTGGGACGGTTGATGGTGAGGGTGCCGATCTCATTTTCTGCCGATAACAAGATATTTTTAAATTCCATCTTTTCCTCATCCCTTTGAAGTTTCTAATTTTCTCCGGACTCCGCCATGCACCACGTAGGATTGCATGGCAGCCCTGAACCTCGCATAGTTAAATGAATTCATCATGTTTAACTTCGTTCAACGACCATGGCCATGCCTTGGCCTCCACCAATACAGAGGGCGGCTAAACCCAGATTGATTTTCCTCCGTCTCATCTCGTGGAGCAGCGTAACGATCAGCCTTGCACCCGAGCATCCAATAGGATGTCCCAGGGAGATCCCGCTCCCGTTGACATTGGTCTTTTCCATATCAAATTTCAGTTCCCGAACGCACGCAATCGCTTGGGAAGCGAAGGCCTCATTCAATTCAATCAGTCCGATGTCCTTGAGAGCAACTCCAGCTTTTTTTAGGGCCTTCCTCACTGCAGGAATGGGACCTAAACCCATATAGGCCGGATCAACCCCTCCTGAGGCATAAGACCGAATTGTCCCCATAGGTTCTAACTTCAGGGCTTTGGCCATCTCTTTAGACATCAAAAGAACAGCGGCAGCCGCATCATTGATCCCGGAGGCATTTCCCGCGGTGACCGTTCCTCCTTGTTTAAAGGCTGTCGGGAGTTTGGCCATCTTCTCCAAAGAGGTATCCATGGGCCTTTCGTCCGTATCAAAGATCAACGGATCCCCCTTCTTTTGGGGAATGATGACCGGCACAATCTCTTCTTTAAACATCCCATTCTTGATTGCTGTTCTCGCCCTCTGGTGACTCAGCAGTCCTAATTCATCCTGTTCCTTTCTTGAAATTCCAAATTTCTCAGCGATGTTCTCGGCGGTGAGCCCCATATGGTACCCGTAAAAGATCTCAAAAAGACCATCAAAGACCATCAGGTCGACCATTTCCTGATTGAACATCCTCGCACCCCAACGGCCTTGAGGAAAGGCATAGGGAACCTGGCTCATGTTCTCCATGCCACCGGCTACGATGACGTCCGCTTCTCCCAGTTGAATGGATTGAACACCCAATGCAATCGCCTTCAGGCCTGAGGCACAGACTTTATTGACTGTAAATGCATTGGTCTCCTTTGGCATCCCTCCATAGATTGTTGCCTGCCGGGCTGGATTCTGTCCTTGTCCAGCCAGAAGCACATTGCCCATAATCACTTCATCGACTTGAATTTCTCCTTTGGCCCCATCCCACTGATGATGGGTTTTTTCCAGGTCAGTCAACCCTGTCCCTTTGAATGCGTCTGGGGCTACATCCATGACCTCCTTCTTCGTAATGGGCTTAAGACCTACCTTCTTGAGTACCTCTCTGATAACGATTGAACCAAGTTTCACGACTTGAACATCTTTCAGGGAGGCTCCAAACGTGCCAATGGCAGTCCTTGCTGCGCTTACAATCACGACTTCTCTCATTCTATTCTCCTCCGAATCTCCTAGTCACTTCCCAGTTAGGGTGTCTCCACTTTGCTTTGCACATCGAACCGTGAAAAGGGAGAATAAGGTTTCAAATCTAAATGATAATTTTCACAAGTATCTCTTTTAGCCCATAACAGGTTTTTTGTCAACAGCTTTATCTAAAAACCCTTATTTAAATGATCTCCCTTTAATTTTGACAACTTAGAAGCCACAAGCAGGGCTTTTACGAGATTGGATGGGTTGGCCAATCCTCTCCCTGCAATGTCATAGGCTGTTCCATGGCCAACAGAAGTCCGGACAAAAGGTAGGCCTAATGTCAGATTGAC
This sequence comes from Thermodesulfobacteriota bacterium, assembly GCA_050014415.1. Classification (GTDB taxonomy): domain Bacteria; phylum Desulfobacterota; class BSN033; order BSN033; family UBA1163; genus JBEKDJ01. Next base: position 12,921 of record JBEKDJ010000033.1, read on the forward strand.
GGCCTCGTCAAAATCGACCATCTTAATGGGAATAAGGCCTTGGTCGTGATACATGGAGACGACAGCATCGAAGCGGATATGGCCTGTAAACTTGAAAAAAGAATCAGCGGGAAAAGGCCCTTTGGCTTCGACTCCCTGAGATCTCGCCTCTGCAATTGCAGGAATGATCGCCATTTTCTCCTCTTCTCCCAAGAGCCCGTCTTCGCCGCAATGGGGATTGAGCCCAAGGACAGCAATCCTGGGATGGGTGATCCCGAAATATCCTTTTAATCCGCCATCCGTTATTCGGATTGTGGAAAGGACACGGTTCACGCTGATCCATTTGGAGACATCTTTCAGAGGGATATGGGTCGTCACGAAAACAACCTTCCACCTCGATCCCAAGAACATCATGGCGACGGAGGAGGATTGAGTTAGATGGGCTAAGAGTTCTGTATGGCCTGAATAAGGATATCCTGCTGCATTGATCGCTTGTTTGTTGATAGGGCATGTGGTAAGGGCATCCAGTTGTCCGTTTCCTACCCATTTGACGGCCTCTTCAACATATTTCACCATTGCCTCTCCGCACTTCGTATCCGGTTTTCCGAAATGGAAGGAATCTACCTCCAGTCGGCTGAAGGGGAGAAGGAAGATCCTTTGAGGAAGGTAGCCTTCCTCTGGAATCTTCTCAATGACTTCGATGGTGGTGGGAAGGCCCAGCAGGTTGACCGCTTTTGAGAGTATCTCCCGATCGCCAAAAATGATAGGTCGGCAGGCCTCAAACGGCTCTTTCATCGATAAGGCCTTTATAATAATCTCCGGTCCAATGCCGGTGGGATCACCCATGGTGATTCCAATAATGGGAAGAGTCATGCACTCATCTCTGAATCATTAAGATTGCAGATTTCGGATTGCAGATTGAAATCCCGCCTTTGGCGGGACTGAAGTCTAAAATCTGAAATGATAATTACCTTGGTCGTTTGGGATTCTAACTCAAAGCTTGATCTCGATGACAGACTTCTCCTTCAGTGTGCTGAGAAACTGTTTAAACGCCTTCTCCATCTCTGCTGCATAATAGTCCCCCTGAACCCTCTCCTTCACCTTCTCAAAAGGAGGGGGATCTCCTCCCTTCCGATCGAGGAGCTTGATAAGATGGAAACCGAAATCCGTTCGAACGATCCCGCTCACCTCTCCGACCTGAAGACGCAGCGCCTCTCTCTCAAAGGCAGGGAGGAGATCTCCTCTCTTAACAAAACCCAAGTCTCCTCGATCCTTACTGGAGGCATCTTCCGAATAGAGGAGGGCCATCTCTCCAAAATCCTCTCCCTTTTTGATCTTTTCTAAAACCTTCTGACATTTCCGCCTAATTTCCAGAACCCTCTCCGATGTCGCCTCTTTTGGGATGGTGAATAGGATGTGGCCGGGTCGAAAGGATTCGCTCGTTCGATATCGATCGATATTGTTACGATAGAAATCCCTCAACTCTTTTTCTCCGAGTTTTGGTTCCGTCTTTACGGCCCATTGGAGAAACTTCGTACGCTGAAGCCTCTTTTCGATCTGTTTTTTAAAGGCCTCCACGGTCAGACCCTCATTTGCCAAGGCTTTCTCTAAATCCTCTTGTGTGGCGGCGTTTCGCTTCTTGATCTCTTCCAAGGCTCCCTCTACCTCTTTGCTCGTCACCTTGATCCCAGCCTTATTCACTTCTTGATCGATCAACTTCTCCTCGATGAGCTTCTCCAGGATTTCCCGAAAAACCCCCTGGATTTTTTTCCGCCTTTCCAACCGGTCCTCGGTCTTGATCTCTTCCTGAAAAGGACCCATCGACTTTTCAACCTCAGAGAGGGTGATGACCTCCTGATTGACGATAGCTACGACACGATCGACAACGGCGCCACTCGAAGAGATCGGCCAACAAAGGAAGAACGAGAGCCCGATCTTGAAAAGGACCTTTCCCCTCATCTTCTCTTTCTCTTTCATGACCTGAGCCACTTCGTGTTGACCATCACCTTTGCCTTCCCTTTGAGTCCTTTGAGCCACGTTTGGTATTCCTCCTCCCCTTTCTTCTGCCCGAGTTCCTGGAGAATCCCTGGCCTCGCCTCCACGAAGGGAATCTGCCGGGGCTCGATCTTCTCCTCCAATTTAAAGATATGATATCCGTAAGGGCTTTTGATGACTTCGCTAATCGCCCCCACCTCCATCGTAAAAACATTTTCGAATTCAGTTGGTCTCTCCCCTCGGCTGAAATAGCCCAAATCCCCTCCCTTTGCCTTTTCAGGCCCTAACGATTTCTCCAACGCTAACTTCTCGAAGACCTCCCCCTTTCTTAGCCGTTTCAGGATCTGGATGGCTTCCTCCCCATCGGCCACCACGATCTGACGAGCTCTGACTTTCTGAGGTAACAAAAATGAGGCACGATAGGCCTCGTAATATTGGACGGCCTCTTTTTCGTCGATCTTTCCCCTATAATGGTGGACGCTTCGGATCATCTTCTCCGCCAATAACTCTTCTTCCAGTCGAGCTTTCCACTCGTCCAGGGTCATACCTCTGAGGCCTAGCTTCTCTCCAAACCCCTCTCCGGGATAATCCATCTTCATCTCAGAGATGACCTGATTCAAATCCTCTTCGGAGACCTTCATTCCTGATCGTCGGGCTTCTTGGACGAGAATCTTCCGTTCAATCACCTGATCCAAATAGGCCTTTTTCAAATCTCCAAGGTTCGTCTCCTTAGGCTCCTTGCCCGGCTCCAATATCAACTCTTGAAACTCCCGATCAAATTCGCCGACTGTGATCTGTTCCTTATTGACTCGAGCCAGGACATCCTCAGGGAATCTCCCTCCCCGTTGGCTGCACCCCCACACCAAAAGGAAAATGGCGAGCAAAGTGAAAAAGGATTGCATCCTGTGTTTTCTGTCACTCATCGAAATCATCTTTTCTCTTCCTTTGGCCTCTGTTCCTTTTTCTCTTCTTCAACCCATAACTTCTCGTTGATGACGATCTTGGCTCTCGATTTCGCTTCCTTCACATATTGAAGATAAGCGTCTTGTCTTTTCTTGGCCTGGAGGAAAAACCGGATTTTCTCTTTAACCTGATCTAAAGGTCTCAAGAAGTTCCCTTTTCTGTCTTCCAACCGGATGAGATGATATCCATAAGGCGTCTTGACAACCTCACTAATCGCTCCAATCTTCCTAAGAGAAAAAGCTGCTTCTTCAAAAGGGGCAAACGAAGGAGACAATTGTCCTCTTCGGATATAGCCAAGGTTTCCTCCATCACTACGGGACGGGTCAACATTGTAAGTGGCCGCTAACTTCTCAAAACTCTCACCCCGGGAGAGTTTCATCAGCACCTCTTTCAGGGCGGGATCCGAAGTCACAAAAATATGGCGGATCTTTACCTCAAGAGGTTCGGTAAAGAGGTCTTTATTCTCTTTGTAGTATTGCTCGACCTCATTTTCAGAGACCTCGCCTTTTCCCCTTAGCACCTCTTCAAGAAGGGCATCGATGACCATCGCCCTCTTGAAGTCATCAACCTTTGCCAAGACCTCCTTGTTCTTATCAAAGCCTTTCTTTCTTGCCTCTTGATACAACACCTCTCGGGTGACGACGTAATTGTCGAGAAAGTCCCTTAACCCCTTTTCGTTCAGCAGCCTCATCTTCCCTTCCAGGGATTGCTTCTCGGACATCTGTCGGAACTCTTCGAGCGAGATGGAAACATTGTTGATCTTAACAAGCCCCTTTTCACCCAGCACCTTTTCTCCAAATCTCTCACAACTTGCAAATAAGAAGAGAAAGTGGAGGGAGATCCCAAAGAAGATTAATCTTTTGATCATTATCGTCTCCTTCCCAACGGATGAATGTATCCACTCTGCTTGAAGGCAGTGATGAATCGGTACGGTAAGAAATCTATCATATCATGCCAAGGCTTGCAATAGCCTTTTCGTCGCCCCGAATGGATCTTCCCTTATTCCCGGCCATCCCTCGATGACCAATTTGGAGTCTGGAGTAAATCGATATTGGCCTTGTCCCCCCTGGACCAGATCGACGATTCTCTGGGGAGAGACTCGGGTGGCCTCATCGAAAGCAAGGACCAATCGAGAAGGAGTCTCCTCTAACTTCTTGATCGACAATTTCGTTAGAAGGATTTTCACTTTGATCACTTCAAGAAGATGATCCACTTCTTCAGGAATCTTCCCAAATCGGTCAGCTATCTCCTCCCGGATCATCTCCACTTCCTCATCAGAGTGTGCGAGGGAGAGTCTCCGATAGAGGCCTAATCTCGCAGCAGGGTCCTCCACGTAGACCTCCGGAATGTAGGCCGGAAGATGGAAATGGATCTCCGGTGTGATCTCTTCAATCACCTCCTCACCTTTTAACTCTTTAATGGCCTTCTCCATCAATTGGGTATAGAGTTCAAGTCCCACGGCAGTAATGTGTCCGGATTGGGATGACCCGATAAGGTTTCCCGCACCCCGAATCTCCAGATCCTGAATGGCCAATCTGAATCCCGACCCCAGCTCACTCAATTCTTGAATCGCCCGAAGCCTTTTCATTGCATCCCTTGAAAGGGTGAGATCTCCAGGAACGAGGAGATAGGCATAGGCTTGATGGCTCCCTCGGCCGACCCGCCCCCGGAGCTGATAGAGGTCTGCCAGACCGAAGCGCTCCGCATGGTTGATCAAGATGGTGTTGGCCGTCGGGATGTCCAAACCCGATTCAATAATACTGGTGCAGACGAGGAGGTTGTATTCCTTCCCGATGAACTGTAACATCACCTTCTCGAGTTCCTTCTCTTTCATCTGGCCGTGGGCAATCGCCAAAGAGGCCTCTGGGATGAGCTGCCTCAGATGGTTGGCCAATGTCCGGATGTTCTGGACCCACGGATGGACAAAGAAGACCTGACCTCCTCGGCCGAGCTCCCGCCGAACCGCTTCACGGATGACTTCATCATCATAGCGCACCACGAAAGACCGGATGGAGAGACGATTCTCAGGAGGGGTCTGGATTAGACTAAGATCCCGAATGCCGGAGATGGCCATCTGAAGTGTTCTCGGAATGGGGGTGGCCGTGAGCGTGATCACATCTACCAATTTTCTTAGCTGTTTCAATCTCTCTTTGTCAGCGACGCCGAATCGATGCTCCTCATCAATCACTACCAACCCCAAATCTCGGAAGATCACATCCTTCTGAAGGAGCCGATGCGTCCCGATGAGAATATCCACCTTCCCCTCTCTTAATCGCTGGAGGATTTCTTTCTGCTCCCGGGGGCTTCTAAACCGACTCAACATCTCTGTCACCACGGGATGGGTTTTGAATCGGTCGCGGAAAGTCTGGTGATGTTGTTGAGCCAGAACAGTAGTAGGGACCAGAATGGCGACCTGTTTTCCATCCATCACCGCTCGGTATGCCGCTCGAATGGCGACCTCTGTCTTGCCATACCCCACATCTCCACAGATCAGACGATCCATAGGCTTCGAAAAGCCCATGTCTTTCATCACTTCCTCAATGGCCCTGGTCTGGCCAGGTGTCTCCTCGTATTCGAAGGTGGCTTCAAACTCTTTGTAAGATGGATCTAATGGCGAAAAACTGAATCCGCTAAACACCTGTCTTGCTGCATAGAGGTCAAGAATCTCCTTCACCATCTCTGACACCGCCGCCTTCACCCTCTTTTTTGCCCTCTGCCAAGAGCCACTGCCCAGCTTATCCAGCTTGGGAGGTCTCCCATCACCGCCGATATAGCGTTGAATCAAGTTGAGACGGTCCACAGGAAGATAGAGTTTATCGCCATCAAGGTATTCCAAGAGAAGGTAGTCATTCGATACGCCTCCAATGCTCAAATGGTTTAACCCTCTGTAGATACCAACTCCGTAATCCGTGTGGACGATAAAATCGGCTTCACGAAGTTCGCGGTATGAAGAAAGGGGAGGGCTCCCTTCCTGCATTAGGTGAGTCCCAACCCTTCCCTCACTCAGTCTTCTCCTCTCACCAAAGATCTCCTCTTCTGTCAGTAGCCCCCATCCTTCAAGGGTATTTCGAAATCCCGAGGAAAGCGAGCCGAGGAGAAGAATGAGGTTTGCAGCTGGTTGATGGATCACTTCTTTGAACCTCTTCATCTTCTCCAAATTTGATACCACTTCATAATGGGAGAAAAGATCCATCAACCTCTCAGCCTGGCCCGAGGTATGCGAAACAATGAGGACTCTCATCCCTTTATCCTGCCAAGCACGGAGGTGCTTGAGAAGAGTAGAGAAAGGGGAGGTTTCGGTGAGGCCACCCTCTGCTGATAAGGCACCCTTCATCTCGGCTTGGAGATCCGCATTACTCTCCATCTGAAAAGAAAACACGGGGGCGCATTGGGGAGGGGCAAGGGGCCCTTCTTGGAGAAAGACCATTTGGAATGGCTCCAGAGAACGGAAGAGATCGTCGAAGCCCAGATAAATGGACGCCGGTGGGACTACAGAATCTTTTTTCGCTAAGGCCTTTTCATACTGTCCTCTGATGAGACGGGAGAAGGCTTCTGCCTCTCTTTCCACTGCATCTGGTTCGTCAATGAAGACCCTTCCATTCTCGTTAAGATAATCCAAAAGAGTTGCCAGAGGTTGATCAGAGAAATCCTTTGAAATATCTCTTGCTGGCAGGAGAATAGCGTTTCTCATCGCAACCAGTGCGATGGAACGTTGGGTCTCCGTCTCAAATCGGCGGATGGACTCCAATCGGTCCCCTTCAAATTCCAACCGCAGGGGTTCCTCATAAGAGGGCGTGTAGATATCGATGATCGCCCCTCGGAGGCTGAAATCCCCCCTCTCCTCCACAAGGCGCACTTCAGTATATCCAGAATCGTGCAAGAAATTGACCAAGCGGTCTCGATTCACCTCCTCTCCTGCTGAGAGAGAAAAGACGGACTCTCTTAGGTCGGAAGGCGAGAAAACCTTTTGCATCAAGGCCTTGGTTGACGAGACGATCATCACCTCCTCCCCTCTCAGGAGAGAGTAGAGGCAATTCACCCTTTCCCGGATGATTTCTGGATGGGGGGAAATATTATCATAGGGGAGGGTCTCCCACTGGGGGAAGAGGATGGAGGGAACATCCGTCTCCTCCTGAAAGAATCGGAGATCTTGGATGAGAGATTCGGCATTGCGGAGATGGGGGACAACGATCACAAGGGGCGCCTTCACCTTTTCCCCCAATAGGGACAAGACATAGGCCTTAGAAGAGCCAATCAGTCCTGTTAATCCGACACGTTTCGATTTCTCCCATGGTTCGGATTCGACCCAAGAATAAAATGCATGAAGGTCTCCATTTCTCTGTGGAACCATATTTACTCATTTTGAAATCAAAGTGGATGGGTGTCAAGGAGTGAGTTGCGTCGGTGCGCTGACCTTCCTAAGCCCGCCCAAGTGGGCTTCGTGAAGGCAGGAGCATCTCAATGCGCAAGCACGTCCGTAATCCGTGACTCGCAAGAGAAACTCACCCACTCGGACACGGATTACGGACACGGTCACGTTATTTTCTATGGGAGCGATAGAATTTGATCCACCTGAGGGCTAGAGGGTACGCGACCAAGGCGAACAGCGCAGCCAGGATCAGAGATCCGACCAGAAAAGAGAGGAGAATGCCCCGCTGGGAAGTGACTCGGCTCCAGAAATCTGAACTAATGAATCCTTTCTCCATCCCAAACTGAAAGATCGTCTTGAGGACGGTCGTGTTGATCCGAAATTTCATCACTTGCGTTCCCAACCACGTCGCAAGCACATAATAGGGTACGATCCACAATGGGGTATTTGTCCAAATCCCTAGAAGTACAGCCACCCGGTTCAACCTGAAGAGAAAAGCGATCACCACACCCGTGAGGGTGTGAAACCCAAGAAAGGGAGAAAATCCCAAAAAGATCCCGATGGAATAGGCTAGGGCCGTCCGTTCAGGTGTGTCTTCGATATGAAGCAATTTTCTGACGAGATCTTTTAGTTTAATCTCTCCGTCCTGCTTTCCGTCTACTGTCCTTTAAGATTCCATTCTCTGCTTTACCCTTTCTCGCAATATATTACCACCCCGCCATGCAACTTAATACGCGTGTCATCAATCCACTTTGCGTCTGTTACCGGCAGGTGAGTTTACACGTAGGCAGACACATGCCAAGAAATTGACATCCACCTCGTTTTTTTTCGACGGTGGCTGCCCGGACAGACGCAGTTTCCTTCCCTTTCAGAAAGGACATTCTCAGTCAAAGACTCTGTTCTGCGTGAAGGGCTAGGACAATTAAGGGTAAGGGTAAGGTTCGGCAATGGTGTACCAAATTGGTTCGAAAAAGTCAACCCCTTGACTCCCTTGACTTCCTTCTTGCCTCCCTTGACTGCTTACATGCGCAGTCAATTCTCCAGAAACAAAATCTACTCAAGCAGGTATGTCCAGACTCCGAGTCCTGAACCAACCGTTACTCTCGTTCTAGAGGGCGAAGTTGAGAAGAGAACCCCTCCATATGGCAGGGCTCTCTTCCCCGCGGTTTTGAGGTATTGAAATCTCCATATCGGAATGGGGAGTGGATACATCCGTTTTCTGTTGTCTCTTTCAGTCTGCCTGCGCGGGCGTGGCAGCCAAGGATGGTGAGCCTTCCACGAACAATACTTTTGAAAAATAGGGTATTCTATGTTAATTTCATCTTCAGAAATTGTAATAAAAGCGACCTTTATCCTCGCGTGGGTCCGTTCAAATGGCACGAGGAAGGAACAAAAATGACGACACAGTTTCTTGATAAGATTTATAAGATTGAACTTCCCATCCCTTTCCCCCTCCAAACGACTAATGTCTACTTTATTGATGAACCTCCAAGGACCCTTGTCGACGCCGGGATTAAGACCGAGGCCTCCTTCGAGACATTGAAAAAGGGGCTCAAAAAGATAGGTTTCAGCCTTAACCTGATCGAACGGATCTTAATTACTCATGCCCATATCGATCATCACGGACAAGCTAAGAGGATCGCCCTGGAAACCGGTGCTCCTATCTATATTCATTCCATAGAATATGGAAGAACTCGATCGATCATCCACTCCCTCGGACTGTTGAAAGTGGTACTGTTGAAAAACGGTGTGCCAGAAGCCTTCGCCAATGAGGCCGTCTATTATATCGAATCCGCCCAAAAAATGGCTGACTCTTTAGACGAGGCTTTTCTCTTAAACGATGGAGATGCCATCCTTTTTGATTCGATGAGATGGAGAACCATTCACTGCCCCGGCCACAGTCCGGGTTTGGTCTGCTTCTATTGGCAGGAGAAAAAACTCTTATTCACGGGAGATCACCTCCTAAAAGAAATCACACCCAATCCAATCCTGGATATTTCCGAGGGCAAATCACCTTTCCATTACCCAAGCCTAAAGGAGTACTTAACCTCCTTGGAAAAGGTTGAAAGATTAGAAATTTCTCTCCTTCTTCCTGGTCATGGCGAGGAGATCACCGATGCAAAAGGTCTGATTAAAAGAGTCTTCACCCACCATCAGGAGCGCATGGGGCGTATACTGTCCATCCTATCGGATAAAGAAAAGACTCCCTTTGAAATCGCTATGGATCTGTTTCCTGGGGTTCCCCCTTTCGAGATCTTCTTAGGAATTTCTGAGGCCGTCGGCCATTTAGAGATTCTGAAGGAGAAGGGGAAGGTCAGCGTGAAGGAAAGAGAGGGAAAGGATTACTATTCCTTAGAAATCTGAGGCCCGCCCGCAAGATCCCGGGGATTTGATGAATGCAGAGCCGCCATTTGCTGCTCTCGAGATTCTGATTCAGACTCCCCTCATCACACTGAAAGGCGTCAAATTTGTTAAATTCTCATTGATTCCTTGATCTTAATTTAGTAAACTCATCATACCATCCTGAGTCAAGAATTCTGTCGGATCATGCAGAGAGAAGGCCATTCCTTCGAAGTGGAAGCCTATCCGAAAGCTCGATTTGAAGAGATTCACAGGGAGCAAGGAGAAGCGTTTATGTTGAGGAGATTTTCGGAGAGGGAATGGGTTATTTCCCTGGTTCCATCTTGAAATAATGCAGGGGAATCAAATTCTCTCGGCTTGGATCGTTTTAGGGATTTTGAAATCGCACGAAGGCTGGTTGAACTTATTCTTGAAGGATTCATGGCAAAGGAAATCGAAACATGCTTCTCAAGATTGTGCACAAACAACGAGTATACCATCCACCTTTGTGAGAGCATCGAATTTCAAATCGTGAAAACGCTTGAAAGCCTCGACCCGTGAGTCGATGATTGTTTGATGAGAGTAAATATTTAAAGAGCCGTGCTGCCTGAATCTATCCCTAATTACAGTGTTGGTCCTTTTTTCGGTTTTGCCGCTAATGTGGTCATGGCGATTTTGTGCTTGGTCATCTTGGCTGTCTACCACCATTATCGCCCCCTCCGAAGCCTCTTCCTCTTTTATCTTTTCATAGCATTAGCCTTCTTAGGCTGGGTTTTTTATGGGCTTCAGAAATCGCCGGAATCCATCGTCTTAGGGAACAGAATCCTGTACGCTGCGCTAGCCTGCCTGCCGGCCATTTGGTTTTGGTTCTACTTATCCTTTTCTAATAAGAGGCCGGATGGACTCACCTGGGTCGTCACCGGGATAAGTTTCACATTGGCTGCTTTGGCCCTCTTAGGCAAAGGGCCACTGCTATTTGAATCGGCTATGGAGCCAGACCCGATTGCTGTAAGTATCTTGCGGCCTCAGTCTAAAGTCCTTAGACCGCTGATCCAATTCTTCTGTTTGGTCGCCTGCCTCTTCTATCTCATCATGATCGTAGTGAAACTGCGTTTCAAAGACGAGCGACGGATGTACCTACTGTCCGTGGCCACCGGACTGTTATTCTGGTTCTTGGGAGGGTTGCATGATGCCCTTCGTGCGAACGGGGTGTCTATCTTATTTAAAGGCCAAGTGTTGTGGTTCGCTTCCTTTTGGCTGTCGATTTTCTTGACCATTGCCGTGACCCTTCATTTTCGCTCTGTAGAACGGGCTGTTTGGGAGGCCCGGGACGTCTTTGAGCGGTTCGTCCCCCCGGCCTATCTGCGTCGCATCGCCACCCAGGGGCTGGGGTCGATACGGCTAGGTGAGGCCGATCAACAATGGGTGACCATCCTTTGTTGTGACATTCGAGGGTTTACTGCTTTGTCCGAACGGCTCAACCCGAGTGAGTTGGTCTGCTTTATCAACCGGTTCTTGGAACGGATGACCCGAGTCGTCAGCGAGTGGCAGGGGGTGATCGACAAGTTTCTCGGCGATGCAGTCCTATGTATCTTCGAGGGGACTGACTCGGCCGAGCGGGCGGTGGCCTGCGGTGTAGACATGTTATCTGCGGTAAAGTCCTTCAATGTGAAGGAGGATCGGTCACACCAGCAAGCTGTCCAGATTGGCATTGGCCTCCACACCGGACCAGTCATCCTTGGAACCATCGGTTCTTCCGAGCGCATGGACTCCACCGTCCTGGGTCTTACCGTCAATCTCGCCAAGCGCCTCGAAGAGATAACCAGACCATTGGGTGTGGATATGCTCATTTCGGATCAAGTAGCCCGCCGGCTGCAAGATCAACACGGCCACCGATTCCGCAAATTAGGCGAGGTTTCTGTGAAGGGTTGTTCAGCACCGCTAACCATTGTTGAAGTGTACGATCAGGATCCGCCTGAAATTCGAAATCTCAAAGACCGGGTTGGACCCGTCATGGCAGAAGGAATCGAACTGTTCGAGGCTGACCAGCTCGATGCGGCATTGTCAAAGTTCAAGGAGGCCCAATCCATCTTCCCCCAGGATCTGACCCTAAAACTTCTCATCACCTCCTTTGAGCAGGCCTTGGAACAAGGGCACATGGCCAAAAGAAAGGTTTTGCTCGATCT
>JBEKDJ010000034.1:0-24696 GCA_050014415.1 Thermodesulfobacteriota bacterium
TTTCAGATCTTAAATCTACAATCTACGATCTGCAATTAGAGCATAATGAAAGGTACTCTCCTAAAGATTTATCTCCACCCAAAGTCATCCAAAAATGAGGTGGTGGGTCCCTATCGAGATGGTATTAAGGTAAAGGTAACCTCTCCACCGATTGAGGGTAAAGCGAACGAGGCGCTCATTCGGTTCTTGGCCAAGGAGCTTGGGATCTCCCCATCATCCATCGAGATCATCAAAGGCCATCACTCCCGCGAAAAAACATTGAGAATTTCAGGGAACTTCGATCAGAAATTGGTGAAAGAGCTTAGAACCATTAAGTGAACAGAATATTTTCTGTAGTCGCTTTTGGTCGGTCTTCGGCGACCGGTCATCTTCAATCTTAGTTGAGAACGATTTCATTGATATGCTGATGTACTACGTTAGGTAATAGTACTGGCTCAAACATCCTTTCGCATGTTGAATCCTGGGACGGATTGGGAAGCCATAGCCAGACAGATGGCATGAATTTTAATCTAACGGAATAACAAAAGACTCATCCCTCCAGAGACAAAATAGGATTGCACCTCACAGGGGGTAGGCCGCAAGATGGTTTCTCCTTGTTGGACTTAGCCGATAACTCAAACTTCTTGACTTTAAAGAGAAAATCCTTTAGTCTGGAATCTGGAAGTGGATAGGTCCTGGTGGGTCTCCTGGACTTCAAATCCAGTGGCGGGCAGAAATGTCCGTGGTGGGTTCGATTCCCATGCACTTCCGCCAACGTAAGTAGCTTGACGCATAGAGCAGAGCGTAAAGTGTACAAAAAGGAGAAAAAGATGCTTGGTGGAGTAGGAATGCCGGAGTTGATTGTTATCCTGGTCATCGTCTTGGTGATTTTTGGCGCTGGAAAACTTCCTCAAATCGGTGAAGGGCTTGGAAAAGGGATTCGAAACTTCAGGAAGTCGACCAAAGATCAAGAAGAGATCGACGTCACTCCCAAGAAGCCTGAAGAGAACTCCGATAAGAAGTGAACCCCGCACCATCTTGAAGGAAAGGCTCCCTCCCAAGGGAGCACTTTTTGTCAAATCCCAATTCATCCACGTCTCAAGAAAAAGGTTGTCTTGAAAGGCGCGGATCGAAGAGCCAAAGGCCCTCTCGGAATGGGACACATTGCCGATGTGGGGATCGGTTCGGACCTCGGCTGCAGAGCAGACTAATGTGAAAAGGTAACCTCCGAGATCGATCCGGATCTCATCCGTCCCGGTCTTAGAAAGACGATTCAAGAGCCTTTGGAAAACCTTAGACAGGATCATGGCGTGGGAGAACTCCAATCCTCTAGCTGACCGAGTATTCAAACCGATGCATCGATTCATTCTATTCTTCATTCTCTTTTTCCTCGTCTATTATTTCCTCAACTTCTTCATGAAGATTGTGTTTCCTCCGAGAAAAAAAGTGAACAGAGAATCTGAGCCAGAAGAACTCGTCCAAGATCCTTATTGCCAAACGTACTTCCCCAAAAGGTCCGCATTGAAGAAGAGAGTCGCAGGAAGAGATTACTATTTCTGCAGTCGGCCGTGTCTGGAGAAATTCCTTGAAAAGCGGAAATCTAACTAACATGATGATTCTCGCCCCAGAACACAGGAACCACCCGGCCTACTCTCAAAACCACTTTTAGTCATTTCCTATTCTCTCCCTCTTGCCCTCACCCTTCACTTTAGGCGAAATGTGAGGGTGAATGGATTCAAAATTCGGAGACTAAAGTGTGAACGAGTACAGAGTGTTGACAAACAGGAATAATTTGGATATACGTAATCAAAGAGGAGGCTCTTTACTTATCTTGGTGAAAAAACGAAAGGGGGTGAATGTATGAGTAAACGGCTTTCCACTCTATTGATCATCCTAGTCTTCTTCTCCTTTTCTCTTTCCAGTTGCAACTATTTCGCCGCACGAAATGAGATGAAAGGTGCAGAACAATCGCTTGCCCAATTGAAAGGAGTGGGAGGAGAGAAAGTGGTTCCGTATGAGTACTGTAGCGCCGAGAGTTTTCTAGAGATCTCAAAAATGGAATTCGATCAGAATGATTACAAAGCCGCCAAGGGATTTGCAACACGCTCAAAATCTGCTGCTGAAGCGGGCTTGGCTGAGGTCAAAGGGGGAAATAGAACCAAGTGAAAGGAGGAGGGTAAATGATGGAAAGGGACAAGAGATGGATAACATTGATTTTACTTGTGCTGGGGACAATGATCATCTCAGGTTGTGCAGTTAGCAAAGAGGCAATGATAACCTATAACGAGGCAAAAGACACCTTCCAGAAGGCTACCTTTGTCAATGCCAAAAAATGTGCGCCTTGCCAGTATGCAACGGCTGAGGCTTTCCTCGCATTGGCAGACCACGAGATTTCCGAAAGGACAAGCGAGAACCATTCTAAGCATTTTGGAATAAGTGTTAAGACTGTGGAAGAAAAGTCTCTGGAAGCTCTTGAACTTACACCCTGCGAAAAACCGGCACCGCCAGCGCCTCCGGCACCTCCAGCGCCCCCGGCACCTCCGGAACCTCCAGCCCCCCCCGCGCCACCTACACCACCGCCACCTGAACCCCCACCACCCACGCCACCGGAACCTGCACCTACACCACCAGCGCCACCTAGACCGGCTGCGTCTCCGTTGTTTGAAGATATCTATTTTGAAAACAACAAGACAAACATTAATCCCGCGGCCGCCAAAGCATTGGATCAGAATGGGATGATCCTGAAGCAGAACCCCGATACGAAAGTGGAAATCGGTGGACACACCGATTCGGCTGGTTCAGATAAGGTGAACCAAATGGTTTCTGAGAAGAGGGCACAAAGCGCCAAGAAATATATTCAGGATAAATTCAACATCCCAGACGATCGAATGGTTGTCAAGGGTTATGGAAGCAAGAGACCGATTGCTGACAACAAGACCGAAGAGGGTCGCGCCAAGAACAGAAGGGTGGAGTTCAGGGTTATTCCGTAGATGGAAAAACTTATCTTTTAATGACCATTCTAAGGTGGCAGGACTATCTCCCTGCCACCTTGTTTTTTGTCTCTTGAAGGAAGGGAGCAATGAAATTCTTTATCGACACAGCCAACACAGAGGAGATCCGGAAGGCCTATGACATGGGGGTAATCGACGGCGTCACCACCAATCCTTCCTTAATCTCTAAAGAGAACAGAGATTTCGAATCCCTTATTAAGGAGATCCGTCAGATCATCCAGGGACTGCCGATTAGCCTGGAGGTCTTAAGTCTCAAGTCTGAGGGGATGGTTGAGGAAGCCCGGAGCCTTGCCAAGCTGGGGGAAAACGTCGTAGTCAAAATCCCGATAACGGCAGAGGGCTTGAAGGCGATCAGAGTCTTGGTCTCAGAGGGGATTAAGACGAACACCACTCTCGTCTTTTCTCCGACCCAGGCCCTACTGGCCGCCAAAACCGGAACGACTTATGTCAGCCCTTTTATCGGAAGGCTCGATGACATCTCACAGACGGGAATGGATCTGGTTGAACAGATTGTTACCATTTTCGAGAACTATGGGTTTGAATCCGAGGTGATCGTCTCCAGCATTCGTCACCCGATCCACGTGCTGGAAGCCGCCCTCATCGGCGCCGACGTCGCGACAATCCCCTACAAAGTGATTGAACAGTTGGTCCACCACCCTCTGACGGACATCGGTATCGAACGGTTTCTTGCTGATTGGAAGAAGGTTCCTAAGAAATAAAGGGTCCCTTTGAATCCTCTCTATTACCCTTCCACTGCGATCTGCTTGGGCGGGACCTCCTCTTTTTTGGGAAGGACGACCCGAAGAACTCCATCTTTGTAGGACGCCTTGATCTTCCCCAGGTCGATTGTTCTCGGAATGGTGAAGTGCCGGTGGAAGGTTCCATAAGGCCTTTCTATCTGGAGATAATTAGTGTCGGGCGTCTCTTTGAGAAACTTCCTCTCTCCCTGGATGATCAGTGTATTCTCTTCAACTTTAATATCGATTTCGCTCTGAACCATCTCAGGAAGGTCCACTTTCAAGACCACCTCATTCTCTATCTCCAGAATGTCGACAGGGGGAGACCACCCTCCCCTGGGCACCTCCTCTTTCCAGATACGGGTAAGGGTTTCGTCAAAGAGACGAGTCATCCGGTCCTGCATTACCATTAAATCTCTGAACGGCTCCCACTTTATGTGAACCATACCTCTCACCTCCTGTAGAAGCTAAACAAAATATACTTCAATTGATCAGTGATGTCAACCCGGTAGAATTAACCCATGTTGAGGATTCAAGGATTCAAGTGATCAAGGGTTCAAGCCTTTATATTGAAAACGCCCGGTTTTCAGCTTGACAACATTCCCTCGACCCTGTGAATTCCAGGCTTCTTGAACCCTTTAGAAGGACGCTAACTACGGCAGGTATAACAGGTATCAAAAAAGTCTTTCGGGAGTTTTGCCTGCTCCTTGAACTTCTCTAACTGAAACCATGGGGCAAAGTAGTTCCCGCAGACTTTACATTTTTTCATCTTGAGCGTTCGTTTCCAGCGGAGGATCGTCCGCTCATCCCCCTGTTCCTTCATGCGGATCACATCCACCGGACAGACGACGACACAGGCACCGCAGGCAATACAGCTCATCGCCTCTCCCCCAAAAGGAGGGATCATCTCCCTGCGATCTCCCCGGTGGGCAAACTGGATGGCATTGGCCCCGACCACTTCTTCGCACACCCTCCCACAAAGGCCGCAGAGGATACAGTCCTTTTTTTCCTTCTTGAAACGCACCTGATCGACTCCCATCTCCTTCGCTATGTCCTGAATCAATTTATCATCGGGACACATGGCCAAGATGAGTTCGATGATCATCTTCCGGGCTCGTAAGACCTTCTCCGTTTTCGTCAACACCTCAATCCCTTCCATCACAGGATAGGTGCAGGAGGTAGTCATTTTCGTCTTCCCTTTTCTTCCGATCTCCACCAGACAGAGACGGCAGGCACCATAAGGTTTGACGGATTCGTTATAGCAAAGGTGTGGAATATCAAATCCAACATCCAGCGCAACTTCCAAGATATTTCCGCTCTCTCTCCCTTCAACCGGTTGACCATCAATCACAAAAGGAATCATAGACATCTCCTCATCAATTTCAAATTCGGTAACACGTTAGCTGTTTGAAAACTGTAAAATCCTCCTTTATCCCCCTTTTTCAAAGGGGGAACTCTGCGTTTGGCAGGACTCTCCTCCCTTTGAAAAAGGGAGGTCGGGAGGGATTTAAGAAGGTTGTCCTAAACAGCTAAATTGATATCAAATTCCAAACTTCAAATGTCTGCTTACAAAAGCAAGTGCAATTTGCAATCTGCTGTTTTATTGCACTTCGATTGCTGCAAATTTGCAGGCCTCGAAACACATGCCACATTTGATGCACCTTTTACTATCGATTCTGAAAGGTTTTCCTTTCTCTGTCTTTGTCTTCCTCTTGCCCGTGATTGCCTCCTCCGGACAAACCTTGATGCATGCGCCACATGACTTGCAGACATCGGAGAGAATTCGATACTTAAGAAGGGCCCGACAGACCTTTGCCGGACATCGCTTGTGAATAATATGTTCCTCGTATTCTTCTCGGAAATACCGGATGGTTGAGAGGACAGGGTTAGGGGCCGTGGCTCCCAACTGACAGAGGGAGGTCTCTGCAGTCGCCCATCCCACTTCCTCGAGGAGGTCGATCTGATCGATTGTCCCTCGGCCCTCTGTAATCTCTGCCAGAATCTCATGCATCCTTTTCGTCCCCTCCCGACAGGAGGTACACTTCCCGCACGATTCACTCTTGAGAAAATTCATGAAATACTTGGCCACGTCGACCATGCAGGTCGATTCATCCATGACGATCATTCCGCCAGAGCCCATCATGGAGCCCACCTCGGTCAACCGATCGTAATCAACGGACAGATCAATCAGCGACTCAGGAATGCACCCACCTGAAGGCCCTCCGGTCTGAACGGCTTTGAATTTCTTTCCTCCCGGGATTCCACCTCCAACATCGTAAACGATTTCCCGCAGGGTGATCCCCATGGGCACTTCGATCAAACCCGTATTGTTCACCTTCCCAACAATTGAGAAGACCTTCGTCCCTTTGCTCGTGTCGGTACCAATCCGGGAGTACCAGTCTGCCCCTCTTGAGAGTATGATTGGAACGTTGTTCCAGGTTTCGACATTGTTGAGATTGCTTGGCTTGTCCCACAGACCACTCTCCGTTGTATGGATATGTTTGGCCCGGGGTTCACCGACTTTTCCTTCAATAGAAGCCATCAGGGCTGTCGATTCTCCGCAGACGAAAGCCCCTCCTCCCCGAAACAGGTTGATTTTGAGGGAAAAACCTGAACCCAAAATGTCCTCTCCCAAGAGCCCGACTTTTTCTGCCTGTTGGAGGGCAATGCGGAGCTTCTGGATTGCCATCGGATATTCATCCCTGACGTAGATGAATCCTTCATGGGCTCCGATGGCAAAAGCCCCAATGATCATCCCTTCGATCACACTGTGAGGATCGCCCTCCAAGATACTTCGATCCATGTAAGCGCCAGGATCGCCTTCATCGGCGTTGCAGAGGATGAATTTCTGATCGCCCTTCGCCTTTCGACAAGACTCCCATTTGACGCCCGTGGGAAAACCCGCCCCTCCTCTTCCTCTGAGCCTTGAACGCTTCATCTCTTCGATGATCTCATCCGGTTTCATCTCAAAAAGGGCCTTATAAAGAGAAAAATATCCTCCTCTGGCGATATACTCCTCGATGTGATCGGGATTGATGAAACCGCAGTTTCTCAGGGCAACCTTCAACTGTTTATTGTAAAAAGGAATCTCGTGATAGTGGGGAGTTCCATCGATGCCTTCGAGGATATGTCGGATGGAATAGTCGTGAACCTTATTCTCTCCAATCCAATCTTCCTTTTCCATTGTGCAGAGTAACAAATCCTTCACCACTCTATTTTCCAGCCATTGGTGAACCAACTCCACAGATCGTTCCGGGGTCACCCCATGATAGAAAACCCTTGGTTTCCCAGGCTCCAAAATGTCGACCACGGGCTCCCTCTGGCAGAAACCAATGCAACCCGTCTGGCTCAGCTTGATTGGCAGCTTTCCCTTTTCCACCTCTTTTTGCAGGGTCTCATAGACCTTACCAGCCCCTGTGGAAAGGCCACAGGTCGCCATTCCCACTGAGACCTTGGTCTTTGCTGGATAGAGGGATTTCAATCCCTTTTCCCTCATCTTCTCCAAGTCGTTCTTCGTCCGAATTTCCATCTTCTCCTCGATCTGTCCCTTTGGGAAATCCTAAATCCGAATATCGAAATCCTCTTTCGTAAGGGGTAAGGCGTTAGAGGTTAGGAGTAAAACCACTTACGACTTACACCTCACGCTCTCGCAGGTTTTTGGATTTCGCGCTTAGGATTTGCGAATTCCATATTGTTGCCCTTGTGCTTACAACCTCGCTCGTTGAAAACTAGACCTATCTAAACTCCTTTAGTAGGGCGGGTACTTTTTCTTGTGAAACACGACCGAAGACATTCCCATCGATGACCGCTACCGGTCCCAAGCTGCAGCAGCCGACACAATGAACCGATTCCAAGGTAAACCGTTTATCCTTGGTGGTTTCCCCTACAGAGATACTGAGATCCCTCTCCATCTTTTCCAAAATCTTGTCCCCTCCACGCACATGACATGCTGTGCCTAAACACACATCGATCTTATGTCGACCCCTCGGCTTAAGACTCAATGCGTTATAAAAGGTGGCAATCCGAAAGACGTGGACCAGAGGGATATGCATTTTTTGGGAAACATATTCCAGTGCTTCTTTAGGGAGATATTTCTCCTTTGCCTGTATGTCTTGAAGGATGGCTAGAATGGCGGACTCCCTTCCGCCGTATTGTTTGATGATCCCGTCAATCTCTGAAGCTCCCATCTCAAATTCCCTTTCCTGCCTTTGCTCTTAACTCTTCGTATTCCTGGTGAACCCGCTTCTCAATCTCCCCAATCATCTCGTCGGTGAGGTGTCGAAATCGTCCTTGAAGTCGGGTGTACTCCTTCATAGGCCTCAATTTGGGAAAATCGATGCTCAAGTGATATCGGCCCCTCTCAATTTCAAAAAGGGGAAAGACTCCTGTCTCGACTGCCAAACGACCCAATTTGACTGAATTTTCCGGAGTAGACCTCCATCCGTTTGGACAGACGGAAAGGATGTGGACGTAGGCCGGGCCTTCAATATGAGCGGCCTTCTTCACCTTCTGGACGAGATCCATCGGGTAACTTGGACAGGCCGTAGCCACATAAGGGATATTATGTGCGGCGACAATGGCCGGCATATTCTTCTTCCATGTGATCTGGCCCATCGTCACCTTACCTGCTGGAGAAGTGGTGGTTGATGCACCAAAAGGGGTTGCAGAGGATCGCTGGGTGCCGGTATTCATATAGCCTTCGTTGTCCGTGCAGATGTAGATCATGTTGTGACCCCGTTCCAGAGCACCAGAAAGTGCCTGAAGCCCAATATCGGCTGTCCCTCCATCTCCTGCCATGCCAATCGCTACAATCTTCTTATAGGGAATCCTCCCTTTTCTCATCAGCACCTTTAATCCTGACTCAATGCCTGAGGCCACTGCAGCCGTATTCTCAAAGGCCACGTGGAACCAAGGAACCCTCCAAGCAGTGAAGGGGAAGGGAGAAGAAACGATCTCCATACATCCAGTGGCAGCGGCAACGATCACATTTCTCCCTAACGCCTTGGCGACCAATCGCACAGCCAATGCCTCAGCGCAGCCCTGACAGGCTCGATGGCCGGGAGCGAAATACTCCTTCTGGGTCAATGTCCTAACAGCATAAACGTTCAGATTCTCGGTCATTCTCTCACCCCGTAAATCTCGTAACCTTCCTTATTTCCTTCTTCAATCTCGATCTCGGCCTTATCCACCATCTTGATGTAGTCTGATGGTGTCACATCCCTTCCCGAAATCCCCGCGACAAAGTTGTAGACCGACGGTCTCTTCTCTTCTCCGTAGATAGCAGCCTTCACTTCCGATGCCACAGGTCCTCCGGGGCCTCCAACAGAGACCGCTCGATCGATAACGACCAACTGCTTGGCTTTGAGAGTAGCCTTCTTAAATGCATCGAAAGGGAAGGGTCTCCACAGGCGAATCTTTACCAATCCAACTGCCCTCCCCTCTTCCCTCATTTTATCAACAGCCACAGAGGCGGTCTCCCCAAAACTTCCCATGGTGACAAGTAAGGTCTCAGTATCCTCTGCCTGGTAGGTCTCGATGGGGTTGTAATATCTGCCTGTCATGTTACCGAAGGCCTTCCATGTCTCCAGAATTCTGGACATGGAGGATCGAAGGGCTGCCTCATGGGCCTTCTTCGTCTCTGCAAAGACGCCGGGCATGGCAAAGGCGCCCATGGTCACGGGATGGTCCGGGTGGAGACGGTGAAGGGGTTGATAAGGAGGGAGAAATTGATCGATCTTCTCCTGCTCGATCATTTCGATGGGCTCGATCACATGGCTTAAGATGAACCCATCCATGTTGATGATTACAGGGAAAAGTACTTCCTTGTCCTCGGCCAACCGATAGGCAAAGAAGACGTGATCGTAGACCTCCTGGCCATTTTCTGTGAAGACCTGGATCCATCCGCAGTCTCGAATCGACATGACATCGCTATGGTCATTCCATATGCTGAGAGGAGCAGAGAGTGTGCGGTTAGAAATGATCATAACGATGGGCAACCTTAAAGGGGCAGCGATATAGGTGATCTCACTCATTAAGGCCAATCCCTGGGAGCTCGTGCAGGTAAAGGATCTAGCTCCTGCGGCCGAACTTCCCAGACAGACGCTCAGCGCGGAGTGTTCGGACTCCACCGGTATGAATTCAGCATCCAGTTCACCGTTCGCCACCAACTCGGAAAGATGTTCAACGACATGCGTCTGTGGGGTAATGGGATAGGCTGAGATCACATCGACATTCGCCTGCTTAACAGCCTCTGCCGCGGCAATCGAAACTTCCATTCCAACCCTTTTTGCCATCACTTCTCCTCCTCATCCACCACCATCGTGATCGCCCCCGTAGGGCACTCCTTTGCGCAGATGCCGCAGCCTTTGCAGTAGAAAAGGTCCGCAATAAAGAAACCCTCGGCATTCAAGCTATAGGCCATATCCGGGCAGAAGATGTAGCACAGTCCACAATGGATGCAAAGCTCTTTATTCAGAATCGGCTTGAGGCTTTTCCAATCCCCTGTACGGTATTGGCAGGCATTCCCTGGCTCCAATACGACATTGCCTACTGGCAGTTCTTTCCATCTCCACTCTGACTCAGGTTTTGTCATACCTCTCACCTCTTTTTCAAAAAACCTATTAAATCAAATCAGGACGGTGTCTTGGTAGGCCCGCTCGAAAGCAGAAATGTTCTTTTCGGCGATTCGACCAAACCGCTCCCGTAGGGGAAGAATAAAGGATTCCTTCTCAACTACTTTTGAAGCCTTGGTCAAAGACCCGAGCATCGTCGTATTCGTAATGGGAAGGCCAAGAATCTCAGCAGCAATCTTGACGGCATCCACCACTGCGAGTCGATTCTTGATCGCTAATTGATCTCTCACCTTTTCAGGAGAATCCTTGCTCGTGGTGATGAGGATACCACTCGGGTTCAACCCAGAAGCGACATTGACGATCCTCAAGAGAGAAGCATCAAGCACCACTACGAGATCAGGCTCATAGATATTGGCCCTAATTCTAATGGGCTGATCACTGATCCGGCAAAAGGCCACTACGGGTGCCCCTCTCCGCTCCGGCCCAAAGCTGGGAAAAGCTTGGGCATATCTCCCTTCCCCAATAGCGGCCAAGGCCAACATCTCTGCCGCAGTCACTGCACCCTGACCACCTCTTCCATGAAATCGAATCTCAATCATTTTTTAGCCTCAAAATGAATTTTTCTATTGTAGTATTTTTCACTGATTACGGCAAGTTTTTTTAGATCTCTCTCCGACCCTCAAGGGCTTTCGACAATGTCATCCCGTCTGAGTATTCAATCTCACCACCCATTGGAATTCCATAGGCGATCCGCGTTACTCTTATTCTCAGAGATTTGATCTGGTCATGGAGATATAGGACCGTTGCTTCTCCATCTACTGTGGGATTGGTGGCAAGAATCACCTCCACCACACCTTCCCGATGGATCCGTTCCAATAACTCTCTCATCTTGATGTCATCCGGGCCAACACCGTCTAAAGGAGATATCGTTCCGTGTAACACATGGTATCTTCCTTTGAAGGCACCGGTGTTTTCGATGGCGATGAGGTCATTGGGGCCTTCCACGACGCAGAGGATTTCTCGGGCTCGGCGCTCATCTCGACAGATCCAACAGGGATCCTCATCGGTCAAATTGAAACAGATGGAACAGAGATGAATCTTCTCCTTCACATCCAATATGGCTCTTGCCAATCCTTGAGCCTCTGATAGACTACTTCGCAAGATATGGAATGCCAGCCTTGAGGCTGTCTTTCTTCCAATGCCAGGGAGTCTCGTGAGGGCCTCAATCAGGTTATCAATCGGTTTAGCATGGAGTGCCATAGTGAGATGATTTATCCTATGAAGAAGCGAGCCGGACGAGCCTGAGGTCGAAAAACCCGAAACAAATCCTAAATCCGAATGATCCAATTTCCAAAACGGATCTCGCTTCTTCTCGGTCTTGAATCTTGGATTTTGGACATTGGAGTTTGTTTAGAAATTGAGATTTCGTGCTTCGGATTTGAACTTCCCCCCTATCTGCAAAAGTCAGTTTTAATTCGAAGGCAAGCTTATCCTCGGGAACCTAAAAGAGCCCAGGGATGTTCAGCCCCCCGGTGATCCTCTTCATCTCCTCTGCCATCATCTCCTGGGATTTCCGGATGGCTTCATTCACAGCTGCCACAATGAGATCTTGAAGCATCTCGATATCTTCCCGATTGACCACTTCGGGATCGATCCGCATGCTCTGAATCTCCTGTTTCCCATTGATCACGATATTTACCATCCCTCCCCCGGAGCTGGCCTCAACCGTCTTCCCCGCCATCTCCTCTTGAAGTTGTGATATTTTCGAATGCATCTGTTGAGCCTGTTTCAGTATGTTTCCCAAACCCTTTGTCATAGATCTCTCCTTTTTTTCCTCAGCCTTCCACAATTCTCCCGTTAAAGAGACGGAGGGCTTCCTGGATGAGGGGATTCTCTTTCTGCTCTTTTCCTGATTGCAGTTTGTTGCGGCGCGTCTCCTCTGCTTCTGAGACCGCTCGCTTCTTTAAGCCTGCCCTTTGATCCAATGCTGTGATGATCAGCTTCGTCTTTCTCTGAAGGTATTCATGACAGATCGCCTCTAATTGGCTTCGGTTCTCCTTTTCCGATATTCTATCGTAGTGAAAAGAATCCTTCTCGAAGCCGATTTCGATCTTCTCGTCATTGACATCCACGAGGCTCCCCATGGCCAGGAATGAACCCAATACAGGATTCTTTCCCCGGGTAAAATCGACCAATCCTTTCCATGTCTCCTCATGGACTTTTTGAGATTCGTCTCCGCCCTCCCCCGCTTCCTTCTGGGAATCGTTCAAGGTCGGGGTCCTTTCCAGGGGAAGAGGCTCTGTCTCCTCGCTCACTCCCATTGAGTCTAAGGCTTGATCCGGTCTTTCCAACCTCTGATCAGCCGGTGGCTCATCGTCTTCTCCCGTTGCCATCGTTGGATGGTCCACCTTTTCCAATTTCTCCAACTTCCTTAGGATCTCATCAATGGGGAGGAGAGGCCGAAGAGTAGCCATTCGAATTAAAGCGACCTCGAGCATTGTCCGGGGAAAGGTAGATTGAGCCACCTCGTTTTCTCCCTTCAAAAGAAGACTGAAGAGATGGTTCAATTGATCGAAGTCGAATCTCTCTGATAGTTTTCTTAATACCACCAACTCGTCCTCTGGCAGCTCCATCAACCCTTCTGGATGCTGACTCACCTTCATAAGGATCAGGTTGCGAAGATATTGAAGAAGCTCTCGGCAGAAGTGCTGGAGGTCATATCCAAAGTGATAAACTCGATCTACGATCTCGACACATCGTTCGATATCCTTGTTGGCAATGGCCTCTACAGTGTCGTAGAGGATTTTCCGATCGATGAGCCCAAGGATCTCAGCGATATCCTCATCCCGGATATCCTTCCCTCCGTAAGAGATCACCTGGTCAAGAAGGCTCTGGGCATCTCTCAAACTTCCTTCTGATGCTTGAGCAATAGAGAGGAGTCCTCTTTGACTGATTTGAATCTTCTCTTCTTCAACGATCCTCTTCAGACTTCCAATAATCTCTTTCAACGGAATCCTCTTGAAATCGTATCGTTGGCATCGTGAAAGGATGGTCGCAGGGATTTTATGGGGCTCCGTGGTAGCAAAGACAAAGATAATATGGGGAGGGGGTTCCTCCAAAGTCTTTAATAAGGCGTTGAAGGCCTCTCGGGTCAGCATGTGCACCTCATCGATGATGTAAACTTTATATCGACTCTTGGCAGGAGTATAGCGGACATTCTCCTTTAACTCGCGAATCTCATCGATGCCCCGATTGGAGGCCCCATCGATCTCGATCACGTCCATCGAGATCCCGGAAGAGATCTCATGGCAAGCTGAACATCGATTGCAGGGGTTGATCTGGGGGCCTGCCTCACAATTGAGGGCTTTTGCTAAGATGCGAGCGGTAGAGGTCTTACCCACTCCTCTGGCTCCAGTGAACAGAAAGGCATGGGCGACTCTTTTTTGAGAGATGGCATTTTGTAAGGTTTGGGTGATGGGCCGCTGTCCTACGACATCTTCAAAGACCTGGGGCCTCCACTTTCTTGCTAACACTAAATAGGACATCTTAATCCATTTCAGATTGTAGATTTTAGATTTAACTTTTTTGCTTTTGACTGTTAGCTATCAGCCATTAGCTTTCGTTCATTGAAACTTGTTGATAGCCAGGCTACCCTGCGGCACACAAAGGGGATTACTACCGCTGCTTCCTTCCGGACCTGACGGGGTTTGCAATCTTTTGTTGCGCAGGACCCGACTATCAACAAGATTCCTGTGATCTCCCCGGAGACAAGATGCCTTGAAGCGATTGACTTCCAACCTCTCGCTTCCCGATCTTAAGTCGAGAGTTGGAAGTTTTGAGTAATATCCGCTATGCCATTTCTCTGACGCCCTGAACTACGTGGAGTTCAGGGCTGCCATGCACCCGACGTGGTGCATGGCGGAGAGAGAGGGATTCGAACCCTCGATCCCGTTTTAAGCGGGATACTCGCTTAGCAGGCGAGCCCCTTCGGCCAACTCGGGCATCTCTCCGTTTTCGCCTCCAAACAAGAAAATCAATCCAGTGCGTAATCCTTCATTGGGTTATTTCAATGAATCTCGAAGCATCATGAGCAGAGAAGACTTCCCCTTGGAAGTCTTGAGATATTTCTCTCTGCGCTTCCCATTTCCTATACTTCTATAACCTTCACAAAAGATCCATTCAAAAGGCCTGCGTAGTTTCATTGATACTACTTCTCCAGACTGGTGTTCCCGGAATCTGTTTCGAAGATTCGTCGTATAACCAGTATCCACTTTTCCATCCACCCAGCTTCTCAAGACATGGACCGAATAGGTTTTCGAGAAATACTGACGCCCTGAACTACACTGAGTTCAGGGCTGCCGTGCACCCTACATGGTGCATGGCGGAGAGGGTGGGATTCGAACCCACGTCTCCTTTTGGGAGAACCGCTTTTCGAGAGCGGCGCCTTAAGCCAACTCGGCAACCTCTCCAGGATTTCGCCCTTAACGAAATACCTTTAACCTCTTACCTTTGACTTTCCTGCTTTCCGTCTCCTAACTCCGAACTTTTTACCCTGAACTGAGGAGCCCTCCTCTTTCTAAAGAAAGCTTCTAGCACCTCACCGCATTCTCTTCCAAGAACCCCCCGATCAATCTCTATCTGGTGATTGAACCGATCATTTTTCAACAATTCAAATCTTGATTCGACTGCTCCAAATTTAGGCTCAGGTGCTCCGAAGACCAATCGCGATATCCTGGCATGAACCATTGCAGAGACACACATCGGACAGGGTTCGGCAGTCACATACATCACCGTATGATTCAATCGATAATTCCCCAATACTTGCCCTGCTTTCCGGAGGGCAAGGACCTCTGCATGCGCAGTGGGATCATTCAACTCAATGCACCGATTATGATCTTTTGAAAGCACTTGATCCCCTTTTACTAAAATGGCTCCTACGGGGACTTCCCCCTCCCGACCAGCCTGCTCGGCTTCCTCCAGGGCCATCTTCATATGTTTTTCATCAAGCTTCACATCGCTCACTGATTCTTAACGTCTATCTTTCATCGGCGCACGTAACTCAGCGTTGAATGCTCATTTTAACAAGAAAAATCAAGCGAGGCAAGAGAAAATAAGCGTCTGAATTTATTAAGAAATTAAAAAGTGGGAAAGTGGAACGATGTGAGTTTGATGATCTCAAAAGATTTTCGGTGTCCATGATCGATCCTTTACCTTGGCATTTCTCTTGACCCGTCCGGCGGCGCTAAGCCCCGGTTTTGAAGGCGGAGTAGAGAAGCGCCGCTCAGGGTCAACCCTGAGCAAACCCCGGCCTTGAGGTCGGGGAGTCGAAGGGTTGACTTCTCTCTCATCATTGTGAGTTGCTCTTCAAATGTCAATGAGGCGAGGTAGTCGAGTTCAAACTCTAGCTCCTATTCTTCATCGTCTGCGGACAATCTATGGTCTGTACTTCACACCACATTTAACCTTTTTGCAACTGCGGATTGCTGAATACAAGAAGTTGCTCAAAAGTCATCTTCATCATATACTGATAATGATTATCTACTATGTTAAACAATATCGAATCCTCAGGAACACGTATTCTGCTTATCCGCCATGGAGAAACCGAATGGAATCGTATTCGCCGATTCCAAGGCAGGAGCGATTTACCCCTAAACGAAAAGGGCAGAGACCAAGGACATGCTCTGGCTTTGGCGTTGAAAGACGAATCCATAACGGCCATATACTCCAGTCCTCTTGTCCGGACTTTGGAGACGGCGCGATTGATAAGAGTCTTTCACCCTTCAGTCCCCTTTTTTGAAGAAGAGGGTTTAGTTGAGATGCACCTGGGTGAGTTTGAAGGGATGGAAGCTGAGCACTGGGCTGCACAGAATGCGGATTTTCGTAAGGCTTGGTTGGAGAACCCAGCATCTGTCACCATGCCGGGTGGGGAGAGCCTCCAAGAGGTCCAGACGAGAGCCATGGGTACACTGGAACGCATTACGAAGCTTCATCCACCCAAGAGCACGTTGCTGGTCTGCAGTCACAATTTCGTAAACCTCACCATATTGTGCTATGCGTTGGAGGTCCCTCTCCATAGATTTCGAGAGTTGCGACAGGAGACTGCATCTCTCAATATTCTCTACAAGCAAGGGCAGCGGTTGTTGGCCAAAGTGGTGAACGAGCGCCTGCATCTAAGAAAATACACCGAAGGTAAACTAATATAGAGACCGCAGGTTAGTCCTGAGTACTCCTGCCCCTTTTGAAGGAGCGAGTTCAGAGATTCTAGGAGTTTTCCCATGCTTCCTGTCTATCCGTAATCTTAGGCTTTCATTGTTATAAGCAGTCCACAATTGAGTAGAAATGTTTTTCAGAAAATCTCTCCTAACCATTCGATAAGCCCACGGACTTACGCCCTGTCAAACGGCCCCTCTTTTCTAAAGAGGAAAATTCCTCCCTTTTGTAAACGGAGGAAAAGAGGGATTCAGTCTCCAGTGTCTGTAGGATGATGGCCTGACTCAAAAGATGAGAGTGAAGAACTGTAGGCCCGAGAGATGCAGAATCATCAGCCAAAGATCTCAGGTCTTGGATTTGCCAGTCAAGAACCAATCCGATCTTAAGTGACACAAATCCTGAGATTCAAGTATGTGATTTGAGACTCCTCTTTTTGTGATAGCCGCTAATATTGAACGCATTACAGATCATCCTGATATCGATGACAGGGAGAAATGAACAGGTTTTGGTCATCTCTCATCGGTTTATGGAATGACATGCTTGCCCAATCCGGATCCAGGGAAATCGGACGCGTGCGGGTCACGTCCTGTTTGGTATTTGACAAGTCCAACCTAAAGGTGTAGATTCCAATGGGTAGTCGGCAGTGAAGTATGCCTGGAATGAACGGAACTCAAGAAATTGGCAAGAAAGGACACTCATATGGGTAAATATGGAATTCTTCGGGGCAAGGAAGGCGAACTAACGAGAGACCTAAAGAGGACCGTCATCCCCCTTTGGAAGCTGGGAGAAAAATATGGAGTCAGCAAACAGGCGGTTCAAGCCTTCCAGAAAAGATGGGGGATCAAACGTTCCCCGAGACCAAAAGGGCATCAAATAGAGAAATGCCCCATATGCCAGAAGTTGATTGAGATAGGAAAACGACCCTATGGTCAGTTTATTTCCTCCCATACGATCAGAAAAGAATTGGGCATGAGAAAGAGGCAGAGGGGGAAGTATCTCTACCATCTCCGGATGGTGAGGGGGAAGGAGTTGGTAAACAGCAAGTTTGGATGTTTGCATTCAAGAAGGGTTGAAAAGGCTTATCAACTCTATTTCACGAAATGCCTGCCAATCCGGAGAATCGGATTGATGGCGGGGTTGAAGAATTTTCAGTCAATCATAAGGCGGCATTTAGTTTTAGGATGGGAAGTTCCGCCCTCGCTTTATGTCTATGATGGGAAAGAGAGAAGCAGAATACAGAACGAATTTAGAAAAAGAAGGGTGAAAGATGAACTTAAAATCAAGAAAAGGTGAATTCGCGATGAAGTGGCCCCTTTCCTGAAGCCTTCTCTCAGTAGACAGCATAAGCTCTAGCAATTCAGATCTCAATCCGTAATAGACAGGCCGAGGGGCATTGAATTTGAAAACCTTTAACACAATAGAGTCTTAGGAGGTTTCTGTTCGATGGGGAGGTCTCATTCAATAGCCTCGCCACCACAATCTTTTTGGAAATGAGGGTCGAAAAGGTACAAATGCTTTTTGCACTCTTCGTGGTTCGATGATAAGTCGTTGGTGATGGTAACCGTGTTCTTGGGGTTAGGCGCGGATTGAGTCTTCAGCGCAATCTTACGGGGACGATCCTGAATGCTCCAACCTTCCATGAGACCCTTGCCGGCCGGGCGCCGGACATGCCATGAGCGTATCCCCATTTTCTTCAGTCTGCAGCCTTGAGTGCCTCGATCTGGGCTTCTTCAGCGGCTGCGACTTCGGCACCCTTCTCTTCGTTCACCCGCGACAGGATGTAGATCCCGACAATGAAGAAGACGGAAACGGAAAGGATGCTGGCGCGTGGGTTGTGGGTTAGCGTGCCGACGATGCCATAAAGGAACGGACCAAGGATTCCCGCGAATTTCTCGCTCAAGCCATACAGTCCAAAGAACTCACCCGATTTGGCACGTGGAGTCAGCGAGGCGTAGATGGAGCGGCTGAGCGCTTGAGTACCGCCCTGTACTGTACCCACCAACCACCCGATCATGAAGAACTCTGCCTGGCTTTTGAGAAAAAAACCCCAGACTGGAATGATGGTGTAGATGACCAGACCCAGAATCACTGCCCGTTTGGTGTCCAGCTTTCGCGCCAGACCAAGAAACAGGCGTCGTCCCACCACTATAGAGAAAAGCACGCCCAATGCCTGGTTTCCCAGGATCATGCCTGAGGTGAGCGGGATACTTACCCCCTCGTTTAGGTTGACGTATAGTCCCATCAGTGGGAAGGTAACCCCGGTCCAGATGATCATGGAGATGAAAACGCTCCGCCAGCGGTGGGTCGGAATAGGGATACGACCATAGAGGAGCGCATAGGGAAAAGCCACAAACTGTGTCATCAGCAGCGTTCCGATGAGCACCGCCGTATCCAGTCCTAATGCCGCGCCGTAAGAAGTTGCGAGGAGGATGATCGCTCCGATACCTTCCATGTAAAACCAGAATGCGATAAGCATCTTGAACATTTCGCGGTAGCGGGCGGCATCTCGTAGGGTGTTGGCAAGCCGGATAAACGAATCGAGCACGGCGCTGCCCCGGCTGCCGTGTGCCAGTGGCGTGGCGGGTGGTTCATTGACGTTGAGGATGAGTGGAATGGTGAAGACGAGCCACCATACGCCCACGGAAAGGAAGGCGATGCGCACTGCCAAGGCACTCCCGATGCCTATTCTGTCCGAAAGCAGGTAGAGGGCAGTGTTCAGCGCCAGCAACAGCCCGCCGCCCACATAACCCATGGCGTATCCGAGGCTGGAGACTCGGTTCAAATCCTCCTGGGTTGCCACATGGGGCAGTAGACTGCTAGAAAAACCAAGGGCGATATTCATGAGGACCTGGGTCACGAAATACAACACCAACCCCAATTGCCACATGCCGGTTACCAGGACGAACATCAGTGAGGAGACCAGGCTGGCTGCTATGGTTGCAATGATCAGTAGCCGCTTGCGCATTCCGGTGATATCGGCATACGCTCCGGCAATCGGCGCAAGGACCGCTGCCGCCAGCAGGGCGAATGATACCATCAGGGCGAAGACGTTAGAAGCAGTAACCCTGGCGACCGCTTTCGCCGCTTCGTCACTAGCTGAGGCGCCCGCTGCCATGAAAGATCCCGCAGCAATGGCGATGAAATAAGGGGGAAAGAAGGTTGAAGCAGTGGTTGTGATGTAGCCGTGGTTCGCCCAATCATACCATGCCCAGGACAGGATGCGACGGTGATAAGCCTTTCGCGTCCGGCTATCAGATAAATCGGCGCCCGACTCCGTCATTTGCTTCCCCCTACAACCATCTGGCGGGCAGTTTTCATAAGCTCCGGTGATAATTCCCCTCCGACGGTTGGGTGATTATACCCAAACGCCTCAAATAACACAACAACGCCACTGGGGCCGTCATCACTATGGGAACAGGCATAGTCGGTACAGAGATCATTCCCATCATCATTGGGGTGGCAGAGATTTCCATAGGCCACCAGCGGGGCATCATGGCGATATCCATCGTGGCGGAGATATTCGCCGTGGCGGAGTCACGGGTGGAATCAAAGAAAGCTCTGCTTATCGGCTCGGGGAGTTTCATGACGACTGCCGAGGGAGAACAGGTTACGGGTATTGCTTACACGGATGCAAAAGGAACACTGAAGGAGGATAATTCCAATAATCCAGTTTTACTTAGCCTCAATGGGAAGATGGGTGGAGGATGTCCCTATCTTGACACACTAACGACATTTTCATATACTTGTCTCCCCTCAAAGCGAGTTCTTATCAAAAATATTACACGAATGACCCTGCCTTTACTACCAGTCCGCTTCTGCCAGCTATGAGGAAGGCAGCATCCTATGGGTAATTCAGCAGTAAATGACGATTCGAAGGAGGGGACTCAAAATGCCTGAGAAATACAAAAAATACATCCTGACCGATCTAAAGCTTCCGGAGGAACAGCAAAAAACCGCCGACAGGTACGCCCAAAGAGCGACTCGTATCTTATGGTTAGACGATGAGGTCATCGAAGGCGCCATGTACGCGACCTGTGCTTGGTACTGGAAAGCCTCTGATGAAGGGGAGAACGCCCATGCGCATGATTTTGATGAGATCATCGCCTTTTTCGGCAGCGACCCGCAAAACCCTCATGACCTCGGCGGAGAGGTAGAGTTCTGGCTGGAAGATAAAAATACCTTTTCACCAAGAGCTTTCTTATCTTTGCCCGCAAGGGGCTGAAACACTGTCCGCTGAGGGTGAGGCGGGTGGAGAGGCCCATATTCCATTTCACGGTGGGAACCGACGGTCAGTATATCAAAAAGTGAATCCAGCAATATTACAATAGTTTCTTGTCGGATGGACTTTGACGCCCTGGAATTGGTTGCGGCCATGTGCTCTTGTGTTCCTGAAACAAGCAAAAGAATAGTCCGCTGCTTCGGGTATTACAGCAACGTCTCCCGGGGGAAGAGAAAAAGCGAGCAGGCCGATGAGATGGCTTTCTTTATCTTCGGCCCTGACAGACGCGTTGCGCTCTGGCTCCTAAGGCGTTTTGCTGGGTTGGCGGTCAAACGTTCAAAGAGGGCGCGCCCATATCGTGGGGCCAATTTCCCTTGACATGCACCATGCTTTTCCGTATATTCAACGCATTCTAAACCAGGTTCTTTTCAGTTTCTAATCTAGCAGATTAGAACTCCAGAAGAAAAGGGAGACGGCATAGACAGAAACTATTAAGCCGGAAGGAGGAGAAATCATGAAGCAGCCGTATTCACTGAAGATTGATGCATACTCCCACATAGTGCCACCAAAATACAAAGACGCCCTCTATAAGGTAGCTCCGGAACTGCATGATCGTCAGGTTGTTCCCTGTGCGCCGCTTTACGACCTGGACCGCAGGTTCCGGATAATGGATAAATACGAGCCTCTCAGGCAGGTGTTAACACTGGGCCGGATTCCCGTTGAACATGTTGCCGGGCCCGCCAAAGCGGCCGAATTGGCGAGGCTGGCCAACGACGAGATGGCTGAATTGGTCACTAAATACCGAGATAGATTTGTGGCGGCTCTAGCCACTCTGGCCATGAATGACATCGATGCCGCGTTGAATGAGACAGACAGAGGGATAAAAGATTTGAAGTTCAAGGGCGTCTATCTACATACTCCAGTAGATGAAAAGCCACTCGATTCCCCGGAATTCATGCCGCTCTATGAAAAAATGTCCCAGTATGACCTGCCAATTGTAATTCACCCGATGAGAAAGCCTGATCACCCGGACTTCCTGACCGAAAAAGTGTCAAAGTACAATATGTTTAGCCTTTTTGGGTGGCCGTATGATACTACAGCCGCTATGGCGCGTCTGGTATTCAGTGGCGTTATGGAGAAATATCCTAATCTGAAGATTGTCACGCATCATTGTGGCGGCATGGTCCCATTCTATGCGGAGAGGATAAGACAGTTCACCCAGCTGTTGGAGCTTGGTAGACAGGGAGAAAGGGGGCTGGGGCTCAAAAGAGAGGCGATTGACTATTTCAGAATGTTCTATGCTGATACAGCCATTTATGGCAACCCGACGGCACTCATGTGCGGTCATGCCTTCTTTGGTGCTGACCACATATTGTTTGGAATCGATTTTCCACTGGGTGATATCGAGCTAGGCGATAGGAATTACAGGCAGACAATAAACGCGATAGAACAAATGGATATCACCGAAGATGACAAGAAGAAGATATATGAGGATAATGCCAGAAGCCTGATGCGTTTGCCAATATGAGAAGGGATTGTGTCAGGGGTAGGTGTGGAGTTCACCTTTGGTGAGATCATCACTTTCCTCAAGGACAAACGATCGCACCCTATAAGCTGATTGAAAGTGCGGTGGTGCAGGATGATCTCCTCATTCTGTGGGTGTAAGTGTGCGACGAATCAGCGCAAGAGATAAGGGCAGGCCCCTCGAAGTCTACTAAGAGCGTCGTGTCCCGTGGGGTGAGAGCGAAAATCCCCTATGCCACCCGATTCCTCGGTCAACATCCTTACTGACTTTCACCAGGTCAAGTGTCGTTCAGCTATCTCCTCTGCAATCGCCTTTCGAAATTTCAAACAACCATTACTGGAAATCTGGATTTCGAATACATATATTTGCAGTAGAGAAGGTAAGTCAGTAGGTTGAGGAGGCGATTAAAATGGAAAAAATGGAAGGCAAAAGCTTTAACACCCCGGATGAGGTGAGGACATTCGACAAGGGAAACTTGGAAATCGTGAATATTGGCGGGAGAACGATAGGACGGGCTACATTCCAGCCTGGGTGGAGATGGTCTAAGTCTGTCAAGCCTTTAGTCAATACCGAAAGTTGTGAGGCTCCCCATTTTCAGTATCATGTATCCGGAACCTTAAGGGTTAAGATGGACGATGGGACAGAAAAGGATTTCAAAGCAGGGGATGTCTCTTTGCTTGGGGCAGGACATGACGGCTGGGTTGTTGGAGATGAGCCTGTGGTTGTCGTTGACTTTCAAGGTATGGTGGACTATGCAAAGGGTTCTGGGAAGAAAAAGAAATTGAGAAGTTAGAGGAATCGTGTTGAAATCAAGATTGAATAGAAAGGGAAAAGGCAAAGCCGAAATGACTTTGCCTTTTGTTTATTTGCATTTGTTTTAGGCGTAGCAATCCTGACTGATCGTGTTATCTTATGGTGAAACAAATAACTCCTTTTAAAAGGATCCGGGAATCCCTGCCCTTCTTTTCTGCCTCGGGTCCTCTGCCTTGCCTTTCAGAGAGATCCTCCCGTCTGGCCTACCCTCGGACAGCTTTTCCCCCGGACAATTGAGAACATGACCAAGAACTGGTTGTTCCAGGTCCTGCTTTTCCAAGCCTTTCCATCTGGGAAGCACCTCATCCATTTCACCGACACGAACGGAATCCACGGCGGGAATAGCAACTTCAATACCCGGGCCGACCTCCTTGATTAGCCTCCCAAGACAGGAAAAAAACTCCGCGTTGATTGTCACGGAGATGCTTTAAGAACGCAAAAAAACTCTCCTCTTGGTTTCGAATTCAGAACTTTTTTAGATCATAAGAATCAAGTCAGGTCAGGCCAAAATCATCCAGACAGTTTATTCCATCCGCTGGATTTGATTTTCAGGCTTCTGCTCTACCCTGATTGCGAATAGCAATATACACGTTTTTTCAGTGTTTCGCCCAGAGTCACGGAAAGCATCAGATCTCGTATGAGGAGCGTCTGGGCATAAGAGCCTACTGGAGTTTCCTGAGTTTTTGGATGTATTTATTGCTAATCTATTGAAACCATTTGCCAAATCTAGAAATCAGATGTAGAAAGGAGTAATTTTTAGAAGCATGAAGATTCCTGAGTAAAATCTCCTCTATCGTCCTGAAAGCCTTGTCTATCAAGGAAATGGAGGAGCAATGACCATAGAATATAAGACCGTCGCGGGTTTAAAGGCTCAGCTTTCAGAATTCTCAGGAATCATTTCAAAGGGATTTAGCAAGCCCAAAAGGAAACTGATCAAAGAAATGCTTTATGGCATTCAAGCCTCGAAGGATGTAAAGCTCAGCAATATTTCAAGGACACTTAAAGAAGAGCAGTCTCTGATTAAGACAGAGGACAGATTATCAAGAAACTTAGATGATCAAGATTTTACTGATGCTATCAACGAAGAGATGATGAGGCTTGTGGCTTCCAAGATCACAGAGGATATGGTGATTGCCATAGATCCCGGAGATCCTAGGAAGAAGTACGCCAAGAAGATGCAATTTTTGGGGAAGGTGCGAGATGGGAGTGAGAACGAGATTGGAGAAGGATATCCTTTATGCAAGGCGGTTGCCACGGACATCGAATCGCATAAGGTGATTCCGCTTTATTGTGAGGCCTATTCGTTTTTGGCCGAGGGTGTGAAGAGTGAAAATTCACAACTCTTGAAACTGATCGACACGATTTTTAGACAGTTGCAGGGTCGTGGGATTCATGCGATGGATCGGGGTGGAGACCGAGGGGTTCTGTATAAGAAATATCTTGGGGATAAGAAACCGAAGCGGTTTGTGATTCGGTTAGCGGATCGGGATTTGATGCATCAGGGGAGGCGGAGGAACTGTTGTGATTTAGCAAAGGTGCTCCCGACTCCTTATGAGACAGTGTTAATCGTTTATGAGGAGGGGAAGGAAAAGAAGACGATGGTTCACTACAATGCGATTCCGGTGAAGCT
>JBEKDJ010000035.1:0-24563 GCA_050014415.1 Thermodesulfobacteriota bacterium
AAGACCTTCACAAAAGGCAACTATATGATCACCCCGCGGGGATATGAACTCAAGCAAAGGGGAAACGGATGAGATACTATCCCGTCAATCTGAATATCGAAGGGAAGGTTTGCGTTGTTATTGGCGGGGGCAAGGTGGCAGAAAGAAAAATAAGGAACATCCTCCTCTCCGGAGGTAAAGTGAAAGTGATAAGCCCTGAATTAACAGGGTTTCTATCGCAGATGGTGAGACGGAGAAGAATAGATTATCGCCGGGGCGAATATCATCCGAGTCTGTTGGAGGGGGCATTTCTGGCTTATGCCGCCACGTCTGATCGGAAGGTGAACGCACAGGTGGCCAAAGATGCAACAAGATTGGGCATCCTTGTGGATGTGTGTGATTCGGCCCGGGAATCAAGTTTCATCCTACCAGCCGTCCTGAGAAAAAAAGAAGTCACGATCGCTGTTTCCACGGGTGGTCTCTCGCCCGCAGAGTCGGTCCGCATCAGAGACAGGTTAAAGGAGTTTATCGAGAAAGGAATACTCGCAAAGACTAAGCAGTGTGTTTCATAAATTCGGCAGTGTATGGTGCGGTGGTCCATTGCATTGCGCAACGGTGGCTGCTACCTCACCAAAATCCCCCCCCTTCCCCCCTTTGTTAAAGGGGGGAAATTAATTTTCACCTCCCCTTTGCAAAGGGAGGCATAGAGGGATTTGGAGGGCCATTTCATACGCCTCCTTATTTACGAAACAGAGCACTGAGGAGCAAATTGCAATGAGAAGAAGAAAAAAAGGAAAGGTTTATCTCGTTGGGGCAGGTCCGGGCGATCCGGAATTAATCACTGTCAAAGGCCTGAGACTCATTCAAAAGGCAGATGCCATTTTCTATGATTTCCTGATCAACAAGGAGCTGCTTGCATCTGCCAGGAAGGATGCAGAATTGATCTGCGTTGGAAAATCTCCTTCCTATCATACGATGAAGCAGGAGGAGATCAACCGGCTCCTCGCTCAAAAGGTTGAAGAGCATTCG
Source organism: Thermodesulfobacteriota bacterium (assembly GCA_050014415.1). GTDB lineage: Bacteria > Desulfobacterota > BSN033 > BSN033 > UBA1163 > JBEKDJ01. Next base: position 1,009 of record JBEKDJ010000035.1, read on the forward strand.
ATCGTTGTCCGCTTAAAAAACGGGGATCCCTTTGTCTTCGGCCGCGGTGCGGAAGAATCCATCTACCTATCCGAGCAGGATATCCCCTTCGAGGTCGTCTCCGGCGTCAGTTCTGCAATAGCGGTTCCCGCCTCTGCAGGGGTGCCGTTGACGCATCGTGATTATGCCTCCTCCGTGGCGATTATTACAGGACATCGAAGAGATGACGGGGAAGTCAAGATCGCCGATGCAGACACGCTCGTCTTTCTAATGCCTGTGGCCAATCTGGACAGGATTATCGAAAAGCTATTGGAAGGGGGTAAGAGCCCGGAGACTCCTTGCGTGCTCATCGAAAAGGGAACCTTGCCCGGCCAGAAGGTCGCCCAAGGAAATCTGGCCAATATTCTCGAGAACTCGCAGGTGAAGGGTGTGAAAGCCCCGGCGGTTTTTGTCGTGGGGGAGATCGTAAGCCTGAGAAACTCGCTGGGTCAAACTTCCTAAAAGTTGCCAAACTGAATTGGCATTCATTCAGAGAATCTCCCCTCACCCCTCTTTGCCGAAGAAGGGAAATTCCTCCCTTTGACAAAGGGAGATCAGAAGGGATTTCACAAGAAACGTTGACATGATTGTGAGACCAGGATAATGCCAGGTCTTCCATGATTGACCCACAAGGAAAGACGTGAACCAACCCGTGCTGAAAAACTATCGGGGAAGATTTCCTTTCAGGCTGGCGACGACCTCGTATATCTATCCTGATCGGATCGTCCCCAATGTGACCCTCCTTGCGCCATTTCTCGATGAGATTGAATTGGTCCTTTTTGAGAGCGAAGGCCAGGATGACCTTTCCGATGAGAATGAGATCAAGGCTCTGAAAGATCTCTCTTTGCATCAGGGTGTTGGATTCAATATTCATCTCCCAATCGACATATTCCTTGGAGATGAGAGCGAAGAAGTAAGGTCGCAAGGAATCTCTATCGTTAAAAGGATAATTGGGCGGACTCTTTGCCTCAACCCTTCTTTCTATGTCCTCCATCTCGATTTCATAAATCCCCCCACCCCCCCTTTACTAAAGGGGGGAGAGGGGGGATTTATCCAGAAAAGGGATATCAAGGCATGGCGACGGCGTCTGGCCCGGTCCTTGAAAGAGATTCTGAATGATGGAATCGAAGCCAAACGGATTTCCATCGAAACCCTCGTGTATCCCTTCGAATGGATCGAAGACATGGTGAAGGAATTTGGGTGTTCCATATGTCTCGATGTCGGCCATATCCTGAACCACGGTTATGATCTCGGGAATTACTTAAAGGCTTATCTCCCCAGAACTTCCATCATCCACTTCCACGGAGTTCACAATGGTTCGGACCATCTCGGAATTGATAAATTGCCAGAACTAGATTTGAACCTCATCCTATCCTCCCTTCGTCATTATCACGGGATTGTCTCGATAGAGGTCTTTTCAATCAACGAACTCAAGAGCTCCCTCGCCATTCTGGAGGAAAAATGGGAAAAGAGATGATCTTTATCACGGGAGGATGTCGAAGCGGAAAGAGCCGCTTTGCTTTGGATCATGCAGATCGACATTTCTCAAGAAAACTGTATTTGGCTACCTGTGAAGCACTCGATGAAGAGATGGCGCAGCGCATCGAGCAACATAAAAAGATGAGAGGACCGGAATGGCAGACCATCGAGGAACCTATCAAGATCGTTGAAAGAATCAAAGAATGCGGCGAGGGGGTTGAAGTCATCCTGATGGACTGCATTACCCTCTGGCTCTCCAACCTTCTGACAAGAGAGAAGACTGATCTGAAGATAATGGATGAGATGACGAGATTCGTGGAAATGATAAAACAGACACCGACTTCATTCATCGTTGTATCCAACGAAGTGGGGATGGGAATCGTCCCAGCAGACCCACTGGGTCGTCGGTTCCGGGATCTATCAGGAATGGCCAATCAGAAGATTGCTGAGGCGGCAAATACGGTGATCTTTATGGTTTCAGGGATCCCAATTTTCTTAAAGAGTCCGGCGTGAAAGACTTTCTTCAAGCCCTTTCGTTTTTAACGATTCTTCCTACCGGTCGAAATATCCCTGTGGACGAGAAATCTCTCGCCCGTTCGATGGCTTTCTTCCCTTTGGTGGGCCTCGTGATCGGTCTGTTCCTCGCAATCGGTCACTATCTCTTTTACCTTATCTTACCTCCCTCCATCTCCCTTTGGCTCATCTTGGGACTCCTTGCATTATTGACTAGAGGACTTCATCTGGATGGATTTGCGGATACCATGGATGGTTTGGCCTCCGGCGGAACGAGGGAGAAGATCCTTGAAGTGATGAAGGATAGCCGAATCGGTGCCTTTGGGGTGATCAGCCTCATTCTCCTCATCGGTGCTAAATACCTCGCTCTGGATCAAATTCCCAATTCTTCTATCCCGAAATCACTGATCTTGATGGCTGTGCTCGGGAGAAATTCTATGGTTTTGGTCTGTTACCGATCGCCCTATGCCAGGCCTGAAGGAGGGCTGGCCAAACCTTTTGTTGAAAACCTCGCTGCCCACGAAATGGTCTTCTCCCTGGCCTCGGCTTTTGGAATTGCCTTATTACTCATGGGTATGAAAGGTGTTGCTCTGTTTTTAGGCATTAGTCTTTTCTGCGTTGCATATCGGTTCTTTTTCACAAAGAAATTGGGTGGGGTGACAGGCGATGTTTTAGGAGCAGCAAACGAGCTGGCAGAACTTCTCTGTCTTATCTTTCTCGTAATTCTGGATCAAACAAATGTGGGATGAACGATGACCGCTTTTGAAATTTCGGCAGCGTATGTGGCCGATTGGATTCTTGGGGACCCATCTGGTTTTCCTCACCCTGTTAGGCTGATAGGAAGGGCCATCCTCTTTCTGGAAAGCAGATTCCTGATCAGAGGAGCGTCGCCCGCACCGCAGCGACTCCTGGGGGGGATTCTGGCATTATTGGTTGTCCTCGGAGCATATACCTCCACTTGGGCGATTATCCGAATGGTTGAATGGATTCACCCTGCCCTTTTTTTTATTGCGATCGTTTTCTTTGCCTATACCACGCTTGCAACTCGAGATCTTTACGATGAGGCGAAAAGAGTGATCAAGGCTCTTGAGAAAGGAGACCTGATCCGTGCGCGAAAGGAGGTCGGTTTTCTGGTGGGCAGGGATACAGATCGCCTCGATAATAAGGAGATCTGCCGGGCCTTGATCGAGACTGTCGCAGAAAACACCTCTGATGGCATCATTGCGCCATTATTCTATCTAGCGATCGGCGGCCCTCCATTGGCCATGGCCTATAAGGCACTCAATACATTGGATTCCATGGTAGGCTATAAGAACGAACGCTATCGATACTTTGGATGGGCCTCAGCCAGAGCAGATGATTTGGCCAATCTTGTGCCAGCGCGTATGACAGCCCTTCTTCTCATCTTGGCCTCTTTTGTCTTAAGAAAAAACTGGATGGGTGCATGGAAGGTGGCGTGGAAGGATGGCCGAAAGCATCTGAGTCCCAACAGTGGATATCCTGAAGCGGCTGTGGCAGGGGCCTTGGGGATCCAACTGGGAGGAGAGAACTCCTACTTTGGAATCCGTTTGGAAAAGCCTTTCATCGGCAAACCAGAAAAAGCAATCACTCTCTGCGAGGTAAAGGAATCAATCCATCTCATGATGGTTACCTCTTTCATCGCAGTGACTATCACGATCCTATTAACCTTGTTTGTGTAATATCCCATGGTCAGAGGTTGCCCTCGAACCATGCAAATCTCCCCTCGCCCTCCCTTGATAGAGGGAGGATGGGAGGATTTGAAAGCTGTTTTCTACGTAATCTCAGGGGAGGAAATGATGGAAAAGATCAATCATATGATAGCCGGCATTAGGCCTCTGGACGAAAAGTCCATGGCAGAGGCCAGAATAAGACAGGACGGTCTCACGAAACCGCAAGGCTCGTTGGGTCAGCTTGAGTCCCTTTCTATTCAGATAGCTGGCATAAAGGGAAATCCGAGACCGCGAATCACCCACAAAGTCATATTCACATTGGCCGGAGACCATGGCGTCACGCAGGAGGGTGTGAGTGCCTATCCCTCAGAGGTGACCCCCCAGATGGTTGGTAACTTCCTTCGAGGTGGCGCCGGGATTAGTGTCCTGGCACGTCATGTCGGTGCCAGGGTCGTCGTAGCAGACCTTGGAGTTGCTTCGGTTCTCGAGCAACATCCTGATCTGAAAAATAAGAAGGTGGCCATGGGGACTCAGAATATGGTTAGGGGGCCTGCTATGAGCCGGGAGGAAGCCATCCGTTCTATCGAAGCGGGCATCGACTTGGTGGAAGAAGAGTTGGGAAAAGGGATCGATGTCTTGGGAACAGGCGATATGGGAATTGGAAACACCACCGCTTCGAGCGCGATCACTTCTTCCATCACGGGCACAGATGTGGCCTCAGTTACCGGGAAGGGAACAGGCCTAAAAGACGAGGATGTGGACCGAAAGGTGAAGACTATTCAAAAGGCCTTGGGCGTCAATCGACCCAATCCGAAGGATGCGATCGATGTCCTATCTAAAGTAGGAGGATTTGAGATCGGCGGGATTGCAGGAGTGATATTGGCCGGGGCTAGATACAGCATCCCGGTTGTGATTGATGGCTTCATTTCGGGAGCTGCTGCCCTCATAGCAACAGTCCTTTCTCCTCTCGTAAAATCCTATCTCATCGCCTCCCATCAATCGGCTGAGCAGGGACACAAGATCATTCTCAAATTTCTCGGTCTAAAACCTTTGCTCAATCTTGACCTCCGTTTGGGTGAAGGAACCGGCGCGGCATTGGGAATATCTTTGGTCGAAGCCAGTGTCAAGATCCTCGATGAAATGGCAACCTTTGCCGAAGCGGGCGTGTCCGAAAAAAATTGACTCTTGACACATTGGATAGGTTGTAATATAAATTCCCTATTCACTCAGGATGCCGGGTTAGCTCAGTCGGTAGAGCAGAGGACTGAAAATCCTCGTGTCCGTGGTTCGATTCCGCGACCCGGCACTTCTAGAATCAAGGGGTTAGCCAACATAAGGTTAGCCCCTTTTTCATTGATTGTGACTAAATTGTGACTGAACTTTACTCGCGTCATCATTAAAAACCCTTGCTATCTATTTTCTGCTTGCCTGAATGGGATAACTTCACCGTGTTTGGGACCCATATCGGCGGCTTTGACGTTCTGCCCTTCATGGTAGGCCTGCTTCTTTCTGGCAGCTTCTCGAAGATCCTGATCGTTGACGATGTTATAGCGTTCAAAAACGCTTCGAGACTTGTGGCCCGAAATGACCATCGCTACCCGTTCCGAAACCCCGGACCTCACCATGTCCCTTATGGCCGTCCTTCTAAAATCATGAAAAATCCTCGTAGGGACCTTGACCAGTTTCTCATCTCCTTTTTTATTTCTAATCACAACAGGGTTCCCTTTTTTATCTTTCAGAAACTCGCAAAGCCCTACCTCGATGCAGGCGTTTCGCCACGCCTTTCTAAAACCTCTGATCGGAGTCCCGTTTCGATTAAATACGTATGGACAGCCCAAGCGTCGTTTGGCATGAAGAACCTTCATCTCTTCCATTAATTCCTCGCCCAGGTAGAGAGTCCGGCCTTCTTCATTCTTTGTTTTCCCGGGATCCAGCCTTACAATCCCCTCCTTAAGGTCCACATTATCCCAGGTTAGGTCCAGGATCTCGCTTATTCTCCATCCGCTGTGGTAACCGAATGTCACAATCGGCCGCAGGTATTCTGGTAATGCATTTTTTAGGGCCGTATATTCTGCGTTTTCGAAGAAGCCTTTCCTGACGTTGGATTCTTTCAACATTGGGATATGCGGAATGAAAGTCACCTTTGGAGGGGTGCACTCGGCTCCGAGGTGAAACATCCTCTTGAGTGCCGCCAATTCCCGATTGATTGAAGCATTGGAGAAGCCCTGACCCATCCTTTTTTCGATGTAACCCTTGACCTTATCCGTGGTGATATCGGTCGCCAAAGTGCCTTCGAAACACTCCCCGAGATACTCGACAGACTTTTCGGCTTTCTTCAGGGTGTCCCTCCGATTAATTCGATAGTCTATCAGGAAATCCTCGGCCAGCTCGTCAAACGTCACTTTATCAAAATAGATCCCCGGCATCTTCCCCTCCACAATTTCACCTTTGACTTTATCGAAAATCTTCTGGGCCAGTTTCCGATCACCCGTTTCTATTGACTTTCGATAATGTCTCCCCTTACAAACAAAGCTCATCCACCAGACCGAGCCTCTTTTATAAAGACCCATCAGATACCTCCTTTCCGAGGCCCTTGACTTGGTCCAGTTTCCCGTGATCAGAAGTATATCTCTTTCTTCTGGCTTCATCAATCGTTTTCTTGACGATTCTCTCAATGTCTAAATCAGTTGCTCCTGGTTTCTTCAATATTCTCTTAGCCTCTTTCTCAGGTCGAGGCACTTCTTTCTTATTCCCTTCCATCCATTGGTCAATATCCTGCCTCTTGAATCTTATGAGTCGGCCGACTCTGTAATGAGGAATACTGCCATTCTCGACATAGAAATAGAGAGTGGAGGTCTTGATCCCGAGGTACTCACCAAGCTCTTTGATGTTTAGGAATTCTTTGTCCATGGTTACGGGTGGTCTACTCTGGTTCGATTACTTTTTGTTCCAACTCTTTATCAACTTGAGGATTCCGACAACAAAAATAAGGATCACGCATAACTTCGCCAAAGCAAATGTTGAGGAAGTTCCTCTGGGGCTGTAACTTCTTAAGGGCTCGAGTGCCTGACCGAAAGCTCCCAATATGTCGGAAATTGTTCCTCCCAGGGTATTGAGGATTGGTCCCAAGTTGACCAGCAGGTAAATGATCCCAATGAGCAGGAAGACATGTTTCCATTGGATTTCCATAATTTTACCCTCCTGTTTGTTAATATCTTCTTTTTGCATCAGAAATTAAGTTCTAATTCTTCGCTTTCTTTGTGAATTCAAAAATGGTCTCGAACTCGACGCGCATTTGTTGTCCCAGTGCACCTTTGACGATTGCTTTAGCTTTTTCAAGCTCGTCTTTGCTCTGGCAAACCACAACGACCTTTTTGACCGTCGTACTCAGGCCGTCTCTTAGGTTCTTGACGAGGTTATTCATGTGAAGGGTTACCTCATAGCCAATCATTCCTTCGCCTTTTTTCCAGGCTAGGACGTCAAAGGCCTTTGTGTCTACCATGCCTTCGAGTCTAGCCCCGAAGCCCTGTCTCTCCAAAAAATCCTTAATCGCATAACAAAAACTCTTGTGCTCAAATCCACCTTTGCCAAGAGGCTGGGTTCCTGCAAGTGATTTGTAAGCTTCATCGGTCAGTTCAAAATATTCTCCTGGCCGACCAGGCTTAAGTTTTATACTGTGGATTTTCACAAACCCGGAATTTACCATCCACGCCCGGGCCTTATCGCCCCTTGCAGGAGTCAGCTGTAGTTCATCGATCAGATCCTTGTAATTTAAGAATGGGCTCTTTGCTAAGTGCTTCATCATAGTCAGACCGTCAACCTCTGCCTCGGAATAGCTGAATTTTGGCGTTACTGGCTCTGTTATCTCGACTATTTCTGATTCTTCTTTGGGGACAATTTGTTGATAGAAAGGATCCATTGCCTGCTCTACTTCTTGGTCATCAGGGACGCGATCTAATCCGGTCAGCTCTGGAATAACCATTAAGAATGGCCTATCAAACTTGCCGTAACGGCAAATTGCTACTCTTTGCTCAGGAAGTTTAAATAAATATTGGGTTTGTTCATCGGATAATCCGAAGCTCTTTTGGACTTCTGAAACATCTATCCCATCTGTAAGGGGGTAGGAAAGCTTGATTAGAACATTACTTCGGAAGACCTGGCTAAAGGAGCTCATTTCCTGGCTGCAGATCCAGAGGGCTTGGCCGAATTCTCGTCCTTTGACTATTACCTCATTTAGTCCGGGTTCGAGCCAGTCCAGTGCGCTTCGTTCCCTGCTCGCGCTTAAGATTGTTCTTCCTTCATCTATTAAATAGAATGTTCTGAGCTGGTTGCCTCTTAGGCCTAAGGTTATGTTTCTTGAGAAGTTTAGGTTGGCAATCCAGGATACCAAGAAGTTGTGTACAGAATCAGGGACTTTATCTAAGGGAAGTTCTAAGATCACATTTGCAGTAGCAAAGATTTCGTGAGATATTCCCTTTCTTTTACAGAAATTTTTTTCCAGGAATATGTAAGGCATTATCCGACTGATAACATTATCTAATACATCTCTATAGTGGGACCCCCAATATTTGCTGGATTGGAGTGCTGTTATAATCGCTAACAATTCTTTAAGGTTGGCATTATTTTTCTTGTTTTCAAGGATTCCTTTTTTTTGGAATAATATTTCTAACCCTCTTCTGATGATCCCTTCACTTACTATTCCAAGAATATTGTCAGCAGCAAACTTTTTGGCAAAGAGGACAACAAAATCCCTGGGGTCCATCCATTCTGGCACTTCGAGGGGATTAAATATGAAGTTTTTGAAGGTAATGATTTTTAACCCTGGTATTTTGCCGAGTAGCCTCCGGTAGAAGAGCTTGCAGTCCGGGACAACCACCTGGTGTCCAAATTCTGGGCTGCTGAGGACCAGTTGATGTAGAAGGGGAATGTTACCCCAGCTCTTACCTGTCCCGGTCCTTCCAGCAACTAAACCATGCATTGTAAATATCTCAGGGAAGACCCCAAAAGGAATTAAGACCCCGTTCCTTTTGTTTATGATGCCGAGTTTTATAGGTCCCCTTAATGTTTCTAATTCTTGTTCCTCAGGAAATGGGAAATGGGTAGAAGGGATTCTGTTTTGTGAGTTGTTCTGTTAATAAATTGCTTCGGGATGTTCTCTCTACCAATCTCGTGTTTTTTCCAAGATAACGATTGATCTCAGAGAAGTTCCCACTCCTTAGGGCAGTGGTGAGAAGCCGCTTTATAAAAGGGTGCTCGCTCAGACCGCTTTCAAAAAGAGACTGAACGGTCTTCAAATCTTTCTCAGTCGAATTTAAGTCGTCCATAGTTTTACCTCCTATGCCTTGCATCGATTGCAGCGCAGGTCTCCTTTCAGAGGCCTGACTTTTAGCTAGAGATTCGAGGTGGGGTAAATGTTAGTAGAGGGCGGGGAGGACAACATAAAGCTCCATAAGAAATGAAAATCGGTATTCAGTTTTCAAAGAGCGATAATATATGAGCCTGATTTTTATGGTTTTGGCCTGAGGAATGCTACTTTTCCTTTATTGAGCCAGGTGTAATGACCATTCCTTTCCGGACCTGTCCACGGTCAGTTCGATTTGGACAAGACTGTCTTAGTTACACTTCTTCCAACTTACCCGGAAATGCCTTTCGGAGGAGGAGTAGTCCAGTTTTTTTCCTCTTAACCAAAGGGGCATTTCCGGAGAATCTATTCCGGTCTGAGAGTCCGCAAAGTTAACTCATACTTTTTAAGAAAGCCCCATTTCTATTCTTCAAATTTGACGAAAGGACTCCATAGTGGTTTAAAGATGGCCTTGATTCTGGCTTTCTTCGCACATTTCTTACAGAGTACTTTGTTGTTCTTGGTGGAGCCGTCTAATCCGGGGGTTACCCATTCGATCCCGCAAGATTGGCATTGGTACCGGACGTCATCGATGATGTGAAGTACTCCATCTATTTCCGTCTCAGCATGGATGGTCTCGACCAATGTCTCCACCCCATTGATCTGCACAGGCTTCCTTTCCCGCCATTGATGAGGCCCAAAGGGATCAATTCCGTTCATCTTCTCGAATAGATCGTCGGAAATGTCTGCCATGAAATTCTCCTCTCCATTTGTATTTTTTGCTCGAATTCCCTTAAGAGATGCTGTTTTGACCTCATATCACTTATTCCATCAAAACGAGGCAGTCTTAATAAAAGGGGAGCCAAAATCAATTCGCTCCCCCAGAGACAGGTTAAACTGCTTCCTTGAAATCTTCCAATGCTGCAACCTTTCGGTCGACCAAGTTGCCAGCGAGCGATGGAGACCCCCAAGTCGTACTCCCCTGCTCCTTTTGAGAACTCGAAACCTTCCAGTCCCTTATCGTTACTGGTTCTGGCAGCATTGTGGTGTCGCGATAAGATTTTTTGAGCTCCTCAAAAGTCTTTCTCCCGCATTTATGGGCCAAGAACTTCTGGCTCTCGGCAATCTTTTGTCTCTCGGCTGTTGCCGGGCACAGTTCCCCAACTATCTCTTTCAGTACTTTTATTGTTTCAAAGACCATAGAAGCTACCTCTTCTTCCCGAATGCCCAGTGCCTCAGCGTGGCGTTTTCCTACCTTAATTCCGCTCAGGAGGAGAGGGGCTATTTGGATATAAACCTCTGTGTGCTTCTTCTTCATTAAGGAAAGGTTTCTGAGAGCATCCTCAAGAGTCTTTCTTTCCCCCTTACGGATGCAAATAGTTTCAGGGTCTGTCCAGTAAGGATTTGTGCCATTCGGACCGAGATCCCAGTCTTGAGGATGGCTGAATCCCATATCAATGGTCTCGCCATCCTCATCCCTCTCTATTACCGGACGCTTGCCGTTCCTTATGGCAGCGTCACGCTGCTTAAGGAGTTCGTCTTTCCATGTTGGCAAGCGTTTCCATGTGAGTGCTTTGGCCCTTAGGGAAATAGACTTTTTTGTTGGACTTTCATTGGATATTTCGGGAGCGAATTTGCAGAGAAGCTCTAGATGATAATTCGCTATTTTTTCATCGATGGTTGAAAGTTCCCGGAGGTCGGTGTATTTAATTGCGGACTCTATACTTCCCAGTATGTTGCTTTCGTAACTGAAGATCTTTTCGTATTGTTGCTGTGTGTATCCCCGGGTCACGGTTTTAAATCTTTCTTGCCATTCCTTTTCTGTTATCTTTTTGGGCCTTGCCATGGGCGTTCCTCCTTTTTTCGAAAGATATTGGAATTACTTGGAAAGGATTGGGCAGGAACGACCGGTGTAGGCTAATGCTTTAGGTTGACTTAGGCCCAAAAGGTAGGTAAAATCCTTTTGGGTCGGGGGGTATGCCTATCGCCGCTCCTTTCGATCCTTTGCGGGGCTTGAAAGACGGTATAGCCAGCCTCCTGCCCATTTTTTGATTTTGACCAGCTTGTCCCAAGCCGGTGGGGCTCTATTTTGGACGCGGAGATGGCGGTTCATTTGATTCGTCCTTCTGAAGTGGTTTCAGTTTCAACGAAACCTTGCCATATTGGACTGGCCTCTGTGCAGTTTGACGAATTTGCTCCAATATCTATCACGTAAGGTTTAAATACCTGGATGGGTTTTCGCCGATGAATGAGCCCAACCAGAAGCCCGCCGAAATTAAAGGAAACCCCAGCCACAAAACCACAATTACTGGAACAGTACCAATGCTCATATGATGAACTCATCACAACCTACCCTAAATCGAGAACCCTCGAAATCATCGGCCACCAATATGGAGTAAGCAGGCAGACGGTGATGTATTATCTGTTTCCCCAATACAGACAGTATCAAAAAAAATATCAATCCAAGAGATGGTCCTATGAAAAACAAAATCCCGCAATCCGAAAGCGAATAACCGATCACAAGGCCATGTATATGGCCGCGAGGCGTCACATCGATGAGTTGGTAAGGGAGAGCTATCGACGCGTTGCTCCTCAAGAGGCCATGAGCCTTGGAACCCTGCGGGAGGTAATCTTCGAAATCTCCGGAATTGCTTTTCAGCCATCTACCTTGGACGGTCTCATAAAGCGATACGAAGCAACAAAGGGGTATCCTTTGCTGGTGAAGATTAGTGGCTACAATGTTTCTCATTACAGGCTCTCCGAACAATTTCATAAGTAGTTTTGGCTTTCCATGCTCCTTTATATCTCACCCGAAAAAGCCTGGGAAGAGTGTAAGATTGTCCCAATTCTTTCATGTTTGGTGCAAATTTGACATTTTCTCCTCTATCTTGAGACATTCCAGGTTTGGAGAGATGATACGCGTCCATCCAGCGACGAACATCAGTTGTTCTCTATTCTCAAGGCCCAAGTGTTGCCAGAGTGCTCTGATTTTTTTGTTAGCGTTGCTCTTGGAGAGTTTTAATTTTGTGGGGAATTCTTTTAAGGTAGTTCCTTTAATTTCGTCGATTCTATAGGTTTCGACAAACAACTTTGTTTGCTCACGAAGATCGTCTTTTCTCCGGTCACCCGGGACCGGTTGAGGAAATATTTTGTCGAATAGCGCCGCAAAGTCCGAGAGCTTCATCTGATTCATAATCGCGCAGATCATTAGTCCGACAAGAATGAGTTTCGTGCTTTGGGAGATATTTTTAGATTCAAGCTTCGCTAATAATTCGGCCGCGGAGATTCCTTGTGCCTTCGAAGCGATATCTTCGCTATTAAGCATTGCGCAGAGAATTGTGTCCGCTATGTCCGTAGGTTTTCTGGAGCGATTCATGGGTCACAGTCTCATCGAACCCTGCCTAAATGGGTCAAACATCCCTTCTTCTTCGATTCATCTTGTATTTAATAATTTTTTCAAGTATCTTTTTACAAAACTAACTCAACGTCATCATCCTATTCATCATTCACTGAAAACCTTCATGGATTTTGCAGGAACTTCTGCGTCATTGTTTCTACGTTTTCGACCTTGTCAATTTTCTTGCCTTCAGTTATAAAATAGGCCATGTCGCAAAGCCCAGGTCAAGTCAACGAGTGGAGTTCCATAACTTACTGATAATACAGGCGTACTCGAACTGTTCTTTTAGGCGTTAAACTCTTTCACTCGCAAATCGAGGACAGCATGTCTCTGCCGAAAGGACCTTTTAAAAGAATTGAGTTTATTGCTCCGGAAAAGCTTGCACAAGGCGAGATAGGAAGAATAATAATTCATACCGAACCCGCCATTGAGATTGAGCCGGAGTCTCTTTACTACTATTTACTAATTCAAATTGTTGCAGAGACACAAAAGAAATATCCAAAGAAATTTAAGAATGGGGTCAGCCCAGGCGTGGTTCTCCATTATTTAAAACAAATAAATGAGATCGTGCTGGCTCCCAGAAAGATAAAAACAGTGGGTTCTCTCAAGCATGCGTGGAGAAAGCATATTCGCAAGGGGACACAGTATAGATTTTATGGTTACAACAAAGCAGGAAGAGAGGAACTAGAATTACATATCCTAGACAAAGCGAACTTCATGGACAACCAATTCGCCCTTGCTAGGAAAGTCTCCCAAGAACTTCCCTTCAAGATAAATATCATCAACCCGGCACACCTAATATTCAGACGCCAGTTTCTTCCAACACTGAAGCCCCACGATGAAGCAGGTGAAAGCGAACCGGAATCGGCAACCATAATTGATAAGTACATCAAAAGTCTCTCAACCGACTTTAGGATTCGCAATATACCTTTTTTGGGGCAGTACAAAGATATGCTCGATGACGAGGTTTATATCCAGAGAGAATTCACACGACCAAGTGATGCACTTTCCTATCAGGGAAAAACACGTAAACTTGATCTCGGAACTGCTACCTCAGACCCTTGTCGGCACCTACTGACAAAAAGAAAAACCCTCATAGAGGGGGAACCAGGCAGTGGCAAGACTGTACTCCTGCACAACATAGCCCTCAATCTCGCTACGAACTTCAATAGAGACCATCTTATTCCTCTTTATGTTGAAATCCGCGGATATTGCCCAAGCCCTGATCAGACCCTTTACAACTACGCCATTGACATAGCATGTAAGAACGCCAACTTTACACAAGGGGAGGAGTTAGAGTTCGAAGCGTCCGTAGCGGAGAACAAAGATAGCCTGGTATACCTGTTAGACGGCTATGACGAAGCGAGTAGCAACCCCGAAGTCCTCAACAAGATTCTATCTTTGCCAGGAGCTAGCAAAATAATTATGACTTCCCGAAAATACGGCCCTGATGTGGGATTCGCCCCGGACCTACGTGTTGAATTAAAGCCATTTGATAGGGTCAGAAAGAGATTATTTGTCGAAAAAGCAGCATGTATTTTTGATATCCAACAAAGTGTCAAAGATAAACTCCTCATGGATATTGGAGGCTTCTCCTCCGTTGCGGATGTAGCTCAAAATCCCTTCTTCCTTCTTTGCATCTGTTTTGCTGCGCGGTCAGGAATTGCTGTGCCATCGCGCCGAATAGATCTTTTAAGGGAAGTTCAAGCAGGACTATTAGATCACTTTCTAAACAAACTAAGCAAATACTCTCAGGATGACTATACAGTGATAAAATATGTGAGACACATCACGCATGACGGAGTCAATATATTTGATTCTATTTACAGCAGATTGGCATTTTATCATTTTTCGCAGGCTGAATTAGAATTTTCCGAGCCTTCAATAGTTAACCTTGTGGAGACCGTGGCCCAAGAGTACAACCTATCCGAGTACCGGTTTGAATTGAAAAATACGGTACTAAACTGTGGCCTGCTCATTACAGGTAATCGGCAAGGCAGTTATTCGTTTGTGCACCCACTTTTTATGGAATATTTCGCCGCTCAACAGCTATCCAACACAACCAGCTGGAAAGAGATTGTGCTAAACAAGTACGTAGACCCCTCTTGGAGGAACATGATATTATTTTTTATTGCACAATCTGGCGTTATTAAATTCCCAGAAATTTATAAATTGCTCACACATCATGACGATTATTTTTATAATGGTCTCCTCTTAGCAGCTGAATCAATTAGCGAGCTGGCAGAATATCCCCCACAAACAGAAGAAATCATCGACGCACTTGGAAAGATTCTATACAAGCATCCCTTAAACTATGTCTTTATTGACTCACTCTTTAGAAAGAAAACTGGACTCCCATACTCGAGCAGTAAAACGTTTTTCATTTTTACGGCAGGTCCTGACTTTAATAGGCCTGTCGTAGAATCTCTCGTTAAAAGAGGCGCAGCACCATATCTTGACAAGTGCGTTGAAGCTATGTTCGTCCATTCTGTTGGGTGTTTCGATTTCCACAAATTGGTGAGCCACTACGGTAAACAGATTGGACCTGAGACTCTCGCGGTTACTCTCTTGGAACACGATTATGAACAAGTCCGCATCGCATGTGCATTTGCCTTGGGATTAATCGCTTCAGACCTGGCAGAGAACAAACTCATTGAAACCCTGCTGAGACCTAATAAATATCTAGATGTGCGCCTGGTTGCTATGATTGCCTTGGGAGACATTGGGTCATCTCGCTCCATTGAAGCCCTCATACGAGTTCTCGCAAACGATGAAGACAACTCTTCTCTACGTATTGAATGTGCGCACCATCTCAGAAGTTTGAATGCCCACCAGGCAGTGAGCACTCTCTTGGCCGTATTATCAAAACCTAGCGACGACCCAAAGGACCGCCAGGTTCGCCTAGCTTGCGCAAGAGCTCTCAGAGACTTCGGCGTTACGGAGGCACTAGCCCCCTTCATGCACTGCTTAACACATGATACGTATGCTTACCTACGCGCCGAATGCG
Source organism: Thermodesulfobacteriota bacterium (assembly GCA_050014415.1). Taxonomy (GTDB): domain Bacteria; phylum Desulfobacterota; class BSN033; order BSN033; family UBA1163; genus JBEKDJ01. The sequence continues at coordinate 16,455 of JBEKDJ010000035.1, forward strand.
CCATTGGTCTTGCAGGCTTTGGAAATAAAAGGGCCATGGACAAATTATTAGAAATCCTAGGCAATCCTAAAGAACACCCTGAAGTCCGCGCCGCCTGCGCAAAGGCTCTTTGCAACTATGAAAGCGAAGAGGCTGTAAACAAGCTGACAGAACTCCTCGCAGATCCAAATGAAGACTGGAGCATTCGGTCGGAATGCGCCGAGGCTCTTGCGAGCGAAGGAAACGATAAGGGTGCAGAACAATTAGTAGGAATCTTGGGAAATCCAAACGAAGACTTTGGAATCCGCATCTTCTGCGCCCGGACATTAAAGGAAATCCGTTTATGGCAATCTGTTCCCAACATTGAAAACATCTTAAAAGACATTCTTGTTACCGAGTTGTGCAACCCGAACGCAGACAGCAGGCTCAGAAGTGAATGCCTAACTTTGCTTCGTGAAATCGGTAGCCCTCAAATCGATAAAATCCTAACATTCGTGACAGATCCCGATTGCGACGAAATACTACGTAGAACCTGTATAACGGAGTTGGGAGAACTCCGCTCAAGCGAAGCACTGCCTAAACTCTCGCACGTACTTATGTATGACCATAACGACTATATGCGTGAGCTATCCGCGTGGGCATTGGGAAATATCGGATCGCATGAATCCATAGAAAAGCTCAAAGAACAAGCTCTTATGGGCGACAACTTCACAATACGCAAGGCTTGCATACAAGCCTTAGGTATCGGGGGATCAGAACTCGCTGCATCAACACTAGTGTCCATAGTAACCCAATTGCTGCAAAAAAACGAACAAGAAATAGCCTGGTCTGCGCTCCGCACGTTGGGTACAATTCCGACTGAAACTTCGTTAGACTTCTCCATTATGGTACTTAAAAAAAGGGTGGATGAAATGAAAAAAGATGATCCGAATCAGCTTTGCTATTCACTCCATGACATACCAGGAAATGAATTGCACACTCTCCTTTACAGCATACATACCCTCTCACACCAACTAAATAAAATCGTTTCCCCACAATCCCTCGGATTAAGTGACGTTGTTAAGGAATAATACCATTCCAGAGGACCACTGGGCACAGTTAACGATAGCCGGTCTTCCGGGCAAGACGGTTTCCTACTATGGCTAAAGTTACTTTGCGAATTTGGTACACCTCATTCATACAGCGCTATACACTTGCAGCAGCAATTCCTTTGCCTCGTCCGATGTTTCTGAAATCTCATATGTGAATTCACATTTTGCTGGAGCATTTCCGACCGAACTTTTTCTTTCGTCGTTTTTCGGGACAACTGTTGAATCGAAACATTTTTAAACCCCAGTCTTTCGTGTAAGGTGAATGAGATGGAAATTGAATATTTTGCTTTTCTTCCTCTTAATTCCCTGTGTATTTGCCTCAGAGAATATCTTGAATAACCTGTTTCGTCCCCTTCAATATTTGGACATCAGTGCGGTCTATGATAGTTACCATTACTGGGTAGATTTCTTCATCTTTCTTGCTCTTTTCGTTTCAATTGGGAAGCTTACTCTTGGGCGAAGATTCGGGGGTCGTGAGGGAAAAGTATTGTCAGTTGTCATTGGCCTGGTTTTGTCTTTGTCTCTTTCCTTGTTGGAATACAAAGCTGGATTTAGCATTAAGTCCTTCGGCTCAATTGCTGCAGGAATTTTGATCCTTGTCGTGGGGATGGTTATTTTCTATCTCATTAAGGCTATCGGAGCGGGCAATACCGGGGCTGGATCCTTTGCTTTTGTCATTACCTATTTCTTGGTAAGAGCCACCCTTCCTGAATTTTTTCTATCGTTGGAAGGAAATTCTTGGTTTGCATGGCTTGACCTTGGTTTAATGGTGGCTGTCCTGATTTCCATTTGGAAAATCATCAGTTCCCTTTGGCCGAGCAGGGACATGAAGTCTTTTGGCCGAGTCTTGGAACGTTCCAAAAGTCCTGAGAATACGAATCTACGAAGAAACATCAGTGGTGAGAAGCAGGAGATCTCTGCGATCAAGCAGGACTTGGAACGCGTCACGAAGGAAGGGATCAAAGAGAGTGGGGATATCGTGGGCCGCCTGCGACAGATCATCAGGATCATCGATGAATATGGCAGCACGGACAAAGGCAGAAATCTTATTGCTGAAAGACTGAATCAGATGGCTCCGAAGGAAAATCTAATTCTCAAACAATTTGCTTATCTCAAGGACTTGGGCCAGAAAATTGAAGATTTCGACTTGCGGTCTTTTAATGATCTTCGTGCCAGGTGGGGAAGAGTACCCGAAAGGGAAAAGGATATTGTCAGAGAGGAAATCAATATGGAAAAGAACAAAATCATGTCCGAGGAGAAGCTCCGGCAATTTGAATCCACCCTTTCGAAATATGATAGCGATTTTCGTTACTCTGTTTCTTCGGCAGTTGAATGTCTTAGGTCCAACCAGCCCGGGCAAGCGAGAGATTGGCTTTTGAAGGCGATATCGTTTGAAGAAGGAGCAATGAATATCTTCAAAGAAATGAAAGAACTCGAAAACAGGCTCCTGAGGCTTACCAAAAGAGAATTCAACACCTTCAAGCAAGAGATGAAAGATGAAAAGGGTTGAGTGAAGGTTCTGCTTTGGGGTCCCCAAAGGTCATAACATGAAAATGCAGCAAGGGAAGCCCATAGGGCCTCCCCGCCGGTTAGAACATTGAGAATTGTGCGACCACATTTTTCTCCCGAGTATCAAGAATACCCTTCAACTCTGCCTGGGTAACCTCGATGTGGGTCACTTTCTTCCTCCTTCTCCCGGAATATTCAATGAACTGAACCTTCACCACCTTGGTCCCGATTTGCTCTGCATCCGTTGTCACCTTTTTGATATTTTCGTCCAGAGTTGATACCTCTTCCTGTTTCACTTCCAAGGGTTGGGCTTCAGTTATCTGGCACTCTAACTGAACCTCTTTTTTTCGGTAGGCAGCCCAGAGGTCTTTTAATCTTCGGTTGTCTTGGGATTTTTCTACCAGCATTTTTGCCAATTCTTTGGTGATGGACTCTGAGGTCTCGGATAAAGCAGCCAGTCCCTTGTCCGTCAGTTCTCCTTCTAGTGCCAGGGAGCAGGTCAGTTTGTCTGCGATGAGCTTCATGGCCCGGGTCTGCATGGTATCGGCGTAGGTGAGGAAATACACCTTGACCGGCTGGGTTTGAGGGATTCTCCAGGACCTCCTCGATGCCTGTCTCAAGGTATAAGTGCTATAGCCGCTCTGATAGAACACGACGGTTACGGCAAACAGAAGATCGAGGCCCACCTCGACAAGCTTGGGATTGCAGATGAGTACATCCAGGCCATCGCTTACCCATTTTCTAATCTTCTCATCTCGGCCTTCGCTGTCTCCTGCGCGAAGAACCCTGGTTTTGTACCCTTTTTTCTCAATGAGTTCCGTGAGTCTTGGGCTGATGTCAGTGGTGTTGGAGTTCTGGATATACAAGAGCACTTTTCTTTTCTGCCTGAGTTCTTTTTCGATGATGTCCAAAAGTTCCTGCTCCTTGGGCATTATTCCTTGAACAGGAGGTCCCTCAGCCACAAGCTCCTTGGTGTGAGGGTGAAGGACCTTAATGCCTCTGTAGATCCTCTCCGGGTAACTGAGGAGAGCATTGAGGTAGCTCCCAAGCAAGGAATTATCTCTTTGTGCCAGTGCTTCTTTTAGTGCCTTCCTCATCTGCTCTTCGAATTCCTGGTAGTGCTCCGCCTGTTCTGGGCTCATCTCGATTTCGTAAACCTCTTCTTCATATGGAACAAGGTTTTCTACGCAGTCTGAGAGTCTAAGAAATACGGAGTTTGGCAGTAGGGTCTTTCCCAAAAGGAGCGGGCTGATTCCCGGCTTTGCTTTGACTACAGTTCTCTTTTTTGCCTTTGTTGTAAGACCGTCTTCTTCTGAGACTGTGGTGATCCTTTCGAGGATCCCATACTTTTCCATGAACCGCATTGGATTTCCCCATGGATTCCCATCCTCGACCATGAGTTTTGGATGGGTGCGGTAGAGCAGATAAAAAATATCCTGAGCATATCCCCCTGTAAGCGTACCCGTAAGGCAGATTGTGTACTTACATGTGTTTGCCAAGGCTGCGAAGGCCCATCCCTGTCCAGTCTGATTCTTGTACTGGTGGCACTCATCAGCAATTAGGAGGTCAAATACCCCTTTGAGCTTTGTCTTAATGTAATGGGCAGGCATGGGTTTGAGGTAATTCCGTTTATTTAGGTCTGGTTGCCAGAGCTGCTCACCGCAGATTCCTTTTTTAGGCCTCATTATTTGGTATTCTTCTGACCATTTCCATTTGGTAACAACATTTTGGCAGGAGTATTTTTTCTTTAGCTTTCCCTGAGTGTTGGTTTCAAATACAGGCAAGGGTACTCCATCCTGGTCAAGAAGGATCTGTCCGCACTTCGGACAATAATCCCCGGTTTTTCTTCTGATTACGGCTGGCCGCCACTGGTAGCCGAGTTTCGCCTTTTCCTTGCCGATAATGTAAAACTCAGGAGAATTTAGCATGGGTCCCTTTCTTAAGTTCTCAAGGGTTTGAAAGCAGCTTTCACCGTTAAGGTTTATGGTATTTGCCCAGGGCATAGCTTCCTTGATTTCTTGAATCCATTTTCTTACAAGGTGGGGCGGGCAAATAACCAATACTCTCGGATTTGGTTTTAAGAGGGAGGCTACAGCTATTGCCATGAGCGTTTTACCGCAGCCCATTTCGCAAGTCATGTATACAGCTTTGTTTCCGGCCCTGAAGGATTTGACAATGGCTTTGATGATCTCCCTTTGTGCCGGAAAAGGGTTTTTATGAAGCTGGTCCATTTGTCTGTCGAGCTCATCTTCCTTGTCCCTTGCCGGATCGTGAATGACCTTTAAGTCTTTGGTGGCTTTTTCCGCAAGGGATTCACCATAGTCTTCTAAGAATGTTTTTAGGCTTAGTTCTGTTTGCATCGTTATCTCCTTTTCATGCAGTGAATGACTTCAGGTACTTTTTTTCTTATGGCTTGGGTGATTTCATAGCTCAATTCTTCCTGGTGAAGATTAATTAGGTAGGCGTCATATTTGCCAACAAGGGTTTCAAGCCTTGTGATCCATCCCTTCTCGCCAAAAACTTTCCAGAGCCAATCTGTCCAGTCCGGATGGAGCGGCAACTCTGTTATTTGGTCAAGGTGATCATAAAAAGGTCCTTTTACTTTCAGGGGATCTTCGTTTATGAGAAGGAATTCTCGAGGTGGACTTCCTTCATCAGATTGGTTTGTGCCCATTTTAATCAGTGTGATTCCATGGCAATATTCGGAAGGCATTTTCTTGATTTGCATGAGGTAGTTTGTTGAAAACCTTTCAACCCAACAACTCTCTCCTTTGATTTCTATAGAGAGGCTTTCTCCTTTAAGCATGTTTGCAAGGATTGCTTTGACTGTGGTTTGGTATCCTGCTACGCCTAAGAGGTAAACGTACTGGTTTGTTTCATTGTCTACGATGAGGTCTGAGCAGTAGGCTTCAATTCCTCCGGTCCTGATTTTGTGTAACATAGGGTTCTCTCCTTTCCTGGATGGTGAGGATTTCTCCTTGTGGGTTAATGGCGTTGATGGTGATGACGAGTCTTTCGGTCTCGATGTGTTTCTCCGTATTCCCTTCCTTTTCTATTCTGTAGTCCACTGCCTTTTTGGTCCTGCCTTTGACGATTAGAGGATTCTTCTGGTCTTTGTCAAAGACTACTCCCTTAATGAACCCACAAGCGATGAGCTGGGCCAGGTGTCCGTGTCTCAGGGGCATGATGGAGGTCATTTTTTCAGACAATGAGTGGATGGTATTCATTCTTTCGATTTCTTCATTCAGGCCATACCAGTTTATTTCTTTTTCAAGCTCTTGTGGATTCATTTCGAGGGTTCTGAACAAGAACTTCTTTAATTGTGGGGACGGCGGAACTTCATAAATCTGTTCCGGTGTTTCCGGCAGGTAAGGGAGGGGTATTTCCCCGGCGCCTGCATTGTTCAGATATTCGCAAAGGTTTTCGTCAGTTGACGGGGATTTCTTTAGTACTCCGAAGAGGACGATCTGTTTAAACCTCTGGTAGAGTTCTTCCGGGAATTTGTAGAGTCTGATCTTCTCGAATCTGTACGAGAGCATTTTTACAATAGTCCCGTCCAGTCTTTTGAGAGGAATAAGGTAGACCAGGACTCCCCCTGTGGTGAGGTATTTGGTTGTGTCTCTCAGAAAGGTTCTTTCATATCTTTCTGACCTTTCAAGCTCTCCTTCTCTGGCCGCCCAGTCGTAGGGAGGGTTGAGCCAAAGAAGGCTTGCGAACTTTGGAGTGATCTGTATGGCTTTGTAATCGGTGATGAGGCATCTGGTGAGCTTATTCTGGGCCTCTTTACCTCTTTTTTTGTCTATCTCGATTCCGTAGGTTTCTGCTTTGAGGTAATCTCCGATGGTTTTTAGGGCTGTTCCTTCTCCTGTGCAGGGGTCAAAGATTCTGATGGTTCCCTGGTCTTTTGGTTTCAGGTATTTTGTGATGATTGGGGTTAATGCTTCCGGGGTGGGGTAGTATCCCATCTTTGCTATTGATTCAAGTCTCGCCATAAAAGTCTCCTTTCTTTAAAAAAAAGGGCAACCTGCCTTTAATAGGTAAGTCGCCCTTCTCGGTAAGAAATTTAGGTTTTTCCTTAACAGTGTTGATTTGTGATGATGGAGAAGTTGGGCTCTTTAGTGGAGGCGTATTGGCATGATGATGTGAACGGAATCGTTGTTCTCAATCTTCAGGGGTTGGTCTGGGCTGCTCATTAGGAATGTCACCTGGTCGTCCCCCAGGACTTCCAGCACATCCAGAAGATATTTGCCTGCAAAGCCAATGACGAAGTGTGTTTCGCCAGAGGGGTTTGATTGATCACGGATCTCCAGTTTTTCCTGTGCTTCTCCTGCCTCTGGGCTGGCCGATGTCAAAAGAACATGGTCTCTATTGAAATCGAAGCGGATATGGTTGGACCGATCGCACATTAACATGATCCTCTTTATAGCGTGGAAGAGCTTAGGTGTGTCCATAGTAGCAGCCTTTTGATGAGTCATTGGAACCACTGACGCATAATCCGGGAATGATCCGTCAATCAGTCTGCAATGGAGTGTCAGGCCTTCTGAATAGATGAAAATGGTGTTCTCGGACCGGCAGAGTCTGATATTCTCATTTCCGTTCCTCCCCAACCGTATAATGGTGTTGATAAATTCGATAGGAACGATGGTGTTTTCTAATGGATGGTTCTTCTTGGCCAGGCTCATTCGGTGCCCGTCAGTGGCGACGATCTCCTTGTCGAAATAAACTCCGTTCAGGTTGTATCGAGACTCTTCCCTGGAGGCGGCATGTTTGACCTTCACGAGGGCTGAGAAGAAATCCGGTCCTATCGGGAAGCTGTTTTGCTCTTCGGGGTTTATCTCCGGTGGGAACTCCTCTTCTCTAAGACCGATCAGTTTGAAGTTAATGTTCTGGCATTCCACTCTCACATGGCCGTTTTCCTCGGTTCTCAGGATGACTTCGCCATCTGGTAGTTCCTTGACGATGGAGAGAAGCTTCATGGCGTCACAGCCGGCTGCTCCTGATTCAACAACTTTCGCCTCTTTAATGCGGGTTCTGATACCCAGGGTGAGGTTGGTGGTGTAGAGATAGAGGTTTTCATCATCGGCGGTAATCTTTACCCCTTTCAAGATGGGTAGAGCGTTTTGCTTTGAAACGGCATCTTTGACTATTTCCAATCCTTCCAGTAATTGTTCTTTGTGTATCAATACGTTCATCGGTGGACTCCTCCTTTTTATTGAATTTTGTTAAAAACTGGTTCCTCGTTTTGCAGGTGCCTTTGTGCTTCTTCGATCATGCTTTTAAGTTCCTCAATCCTTCTTCTGACTTCTTGAGCGCCTTTTTTATAAACCGTGACGCAGACCAGCTCTTCCTTGTCATAGAGAGCAAAGTACCTATCCCATTTTACGATTTCCATTGCGTTTTCCATATTGTTCTCCTTTCTCTCCGTAGAGATAAAAAAAGGCGGCCCCATTTTATTTTGAGGTCGCCCTTAATTCGATTTCCTTATTTATTAGGCTTAGTCCATCACGATCTTTCTCCTGGGCCTGGCTAA
>JBEKDJ010000036.1:0-24559 GCA_050014415.1 Thermodesulfobacteriota bacterium
ATCTTCTGCTGAGTGTCCTTTCAAGGGACTTCATTCTTCGAAGGTTCCTTGGATCTTGTAGCGGAGGATAGAGGTCCGGATTTGTCGTCATGAAGGTTATGGTTTTCCTCAAAGGCCTGCCTCCGATTTTCGTTGTGACATCCTTTAGGATGCCCTTTTTCTGGTTATCATGAATCCAGTCTGAAAAATAATGAAGCCGCGAGCAGTACCCCTGCAACCGCCCTTTTCTGTAACGTATCTTCTTGAGTACTGTTTGAAAAGCTTCAAAAGATCTTTCCGGGGATTTTGCATGTCTTACCAGGGCGACGACGTTTTCGACAAAAGTAAAACAGTCGAATTCTCTAAGATTGACAACCAGGTGCTCAGCCTTTTTCGCTTCGAGTGTGCCGGCCATATAAGGCGCACCCAGAAAGAATTTCCCAGTCTCGAGCATGAGCTGACCAGGGAATGTTGCTAAGGGTTTCTTTTTATCCAGAAACCTCATCAGTTCTTCAAAAATCCTTCGGTCCTGTCTCTGGCGATTCAAAGTCCCTCCTCAGCAAACCGGCTTACGCCTATGTTATCTCTGTAATTCAACTTAGTCAACGATGTCTGGTGTCTGAAGTCTGACCTCCTCGCCGAAGCTGCCTTCGCGAAGGGGCGACCCGCAGGCGAGTTCTTTGGCTGGCGAGAGTCCAGTGCCTGAAATGCGGTTGCTAGATTCCGAAGTTGAGTATCGATCTCTGATCGAGTAGAATACTCTCTGACCAGGCGGGAAGAGGGCACATGAAAATCAGGCACCCATTGAGCCCGGGGGTCCTCAAGACCAAGGAAGGGGCCCTGGGACTCTTGGAAACAACCACATGTGTCCAATCGGCTAATGGAGACGCGGCCAAGGGCAGGCCGCAGGTCAACCGCGACCGGGGACGCATTTGATGAGAATCTCGGATTTTATTCGAAGAGTTTTGATAGATGAATTCAAGGAAATTCAACAGGACGCTAGGCATCATTATGTTTCATTTGGCCTCATCTGTCAGGGAATAGAATTTCTTGGAGCTTGCCTTGACTCAGACGCTTTTTCAAACAAGGGCTTGAGCGCACCACGCTTCAGAAGGGCGATCGGTGATCTTTTTCCAACATCCTATCACAGATATAATCAGGGAAGTGGAAAGCCATTTGATCTGTACGAGAATCTTCGATGCAGCCTATTCCATGTTATCTTACCAGGGTCACGATTAGAACTCATCCGACGGTCTGAAGAGCCAACATTTAATGGTCATCATCTGGAAGTGAAGGAGATTGGAGGCATTAACAGACTCGTCTTAGTTTTGGAGGATCTATTTGATGATTACGAAAAAGCCTGCGAAGAGATCATTGCAAGGATTACAGATGGTCGTTTGAGTGGTTGGAAGTTTTCAGGAGACATGTGATCAACCGGGCTATGAAGGGGTTCGGCCTGTGAAGCCTCTACGAGGGGCTCGGCCAAGGGGGTTGTTCCTAAGAGTCTCAGCACTATAAAGACTGAGGGTGAGCAAAGAGACCATTCCTGTTGACAAGCCTCCCTTCATTCGTTAGTATTCATTCGATAATATAGCCTTATACAGAATACAATTCTACATACAGAACTACCACACCACAGAATGGCGACTTGAACAAGCCAATGGTGAAACAGATGCCCACACAGAGCTGTAATCTGGCCTGTTGTGCGCAATGTCCTCGATAGGGTGCCCAAGGCAATGGTAAATGGCAAACAGTCTAAAGATGGGAAAAAAGGGAGGAGGTTCCTATGAAAAATGGTCACTGGATGACGGCAAAAGATGTATTGAGGCTGAATGCCTTCAAATGGCCAGCCAAAATAGGTATTAAGGATCTTCACAAGGCGTACACCTTCAAGCAGTGGAACGAGCGGGCATGCAGACTTGCCAACGCCCTTGCAGGCTTGGGCATGAAGAAAGGCGACAGATTTGCGGTCCTCGGGTACAACTGCGTGGAGTGGCTGGAGATCTATGCCGCTGCCGCGAAGGGCGGATTTATCTGTGTACCGATTATGTTCAGGCTTGCTGTGCCGGAGATGGAGTACAACATCAATCATAGCGAAGCGAAAGTTTTTATCGTTCAGGGGGGGAAAGACTCGAGAGGCGGCAAAGATTTTCCGTGGATAGATCAAGTCAATGGGATGAAAAAGAATCTCCATACCGTGGAGAAATTTGTCTCCTTCGCCGTGGATAATCCCCATTATGAGGGTTTCCTTTCCTATGAAGATGCAATTGCGGCGGCGAGTCCGGAAGAACCGGCAGCAAAAGTGGACGCCGATGACATCTGGGTCATCATGTACACAGGCGGTACCACAGGCAGGCCGAAAGGTGTCATGAAAAGCCATGCGTCCATGTTCGCACAATATCTGATCATGATCTACGATCACCAGTTCAGTTTTGACGATATCACGCTCCTCGTCATGCCCTGCTGCCACATCAATTCGCTCAACTATTCCTTTGTCAACACCTGGGTGGGTGCAACGGTCATGGCGTACAATATGGTCAGCTTTGACCCAGAAGACCTGCTCAAGACATTCTCTGATCACAAGGTTACCTTTACCTCCCTTGTCCCGACTCACTACATCATGATGCTTTCTCTCCGCGACGAGGTGAAGAAGAAATACGATCTCACCTCCATCAAGAAACTACTCATCTCTTCGGCCCCTGCAAGAAAGGATACGAAGCTCGGCATTCTCAAAATGTTTCCCAATTCGAAGCTTGACGAAGCCTACGGCTCAACAGAGGCAGGTATCGTCACCGTATTGAGACCGGAGGAACAGCTCACAAAGCTCGGCTCCTGCGGCCGCGAGGTTATCGGCACAGATTTGATAAGGCTTTATGATGAGGAAGGAAATCTCATTACAAAACCGAATGGGGTGGGTGAGCTTTATTCGAGAAGCCCCATGATCTTCGAGGGGTATTGGAAAGAACCGGAAAAGACGGCAGCAGCTATGAAGGGTGAATATTTCAGCGCAGGGGATATGGCTTACAAGGACGAGGACGGGTATGTCTTCCTCGTTGACAGAAAATCAAACATGATCATTTCCGGTGGTGAGAATATCTTCCCATCCGAGGTGGAGAGCATTGTGGGCGGTCATCCAAAAGTCAAAGACGTGGCGGTCATCGGGGTACCTCACGAGAAGTGGGGTGAACAAGTCACTGCAGTTGTCGTGCTCCACCAGGGACAGACGGCAACAGCGGAAGAGATATCGAGTTACTGCAAAGGCAAGATTGCCGGCATCAAAGTCCCGAAGAACGTCATCTTCATCAAGGATGACGATATGCCGAGGTCGGGTGCAGGCAAAATACTCCACAGGATGCTGAGAGAGAAATATGGCATGTGGAAAGACCAGCAATAACTGGTTTAGCTAATAGGATCGTCTAAGGAGCCGCCCCTTTCATCCCGAGCTGAGGCATATTATGGAGAATCAGGAATCAGACCGAAAGGAGAATGAATGAAGAAGATATTGCAGGGTAATGAAGCAATCGCCAGAGGTGCCTGGGAGGCTGGTGTGATCGTGGGGGCCGCCTATCCCGGGACACCGAGCAGCGAGATTATGGCCGAGTTATCCAAGTACAAGGAGATCTACACGGAATGGTCACCGAACGAGAAAGTGGCGATGGAGGTCGCCCACGGGGCTTCTCTTGCTGGCGGAAGAGCCATGGCTTGCATGAAGCACGTGGGGTTGAACGTCGCTGCCGACCCCTTCATGACTATTTCTTATACGGGCGTGAAAGGTGGCTTGGTCATTGTTGTGGCCGATGATCCGGGCCAGCATAGTTCTCAGAATGAACAGGATAGCAGAAACTGGACCCGTTTTGGAAAGGTCCCCATGCTCGAACCGGCTGATTCTGAGGAATGCAAGGATTTTACGAAGGTTGCTTTCGAAATGAGTGAGCGGTTCGATACCCCCGTACTCCTGAGAAGTGAGACCAGGGTTTCCCACTGCGATTCCCCTGTGGAATTGGGTGAGAGAAAAGAATCGATTCTTCAAAGGGGCCTTGACCGGAAAGAGACGCCAAAACTCGTGATGGTACCCATGTATGCAAAAGTGCGGCGGGTTGCCGTCGAAGAAAGGATAGCAAAACTCTCTGCCTACGCGGATACGGATTTCCCCTATCATTCTATGGAAATCAATGATCCGTCCATAGGATTCATCTCGTCCGGGGTCTCCTATCTCTATACGAAAGAGGTTTTCCCGCAGTACTCCTTCTTGAAGCTGGGCATGGTGTGGCCATTACCAGCGAAAATGATCGCGGCATTCTTCAAAAAGGTTAAGAAGGTGATTGTGGTAGAGGAGCTTGACCCTTTTCTGGAAACAGAGATCAAAGCCATGGGCTACAAGGTGAGGCATGGCAAGGACCTGATCCCGGCAATCGGTGAGATCTCACCGAGTATCATCGAACAGTCACTCATGAAGGCCGTGGAAGGCAAGAGATATAAGGCCCCCAAGGTGTGGATCAAGCCGGAAGACCTGCCGAAAAGACCGCCGAACCTATGTGCCGGTTGCTCTCACAGGCCATTGTTCTATGCCCTCAAAAAGCTCGGGCTCTACGTGTTCGGTGATATCGGCTGTTATGCCCTGGCAGTCTCACCGCCGCTCTCCGCCATGCACGCTTCAACGTGCATGGGTGCTGGTGTCGGCGGTGCCTATGGTGCAGGAAAAGTTCTCGGCAAGGACGGGCTTGGGAAGATTTGTGCCGTTCTCGGTGACTCGACGTTCTTGCATTCCGGTATCACCCCTCTCATGGACGCCGTGTACAATAAAGGCTATTCCACTACGATTATTCTGGATAACAGGACGACTGCCATGACAGGACAACAGGAGCACCCCGGAACAGGATATACGATACAAAGTGAACCTGCAACGATGATCGACTATGAGCAATTAGCCAGGGCAGTCGGTGTCCAGCACGTGAAAAAGGTCGATCCCTATCGGGTGAACGAGACAATGGAAGTGATCAGAGAAGAGGTGAACAGGGACGGCGCATCGGTCATCATCACAAAGAACAGCCCCTGTATGCTGCTCCGCAGGGCTAAACCTTCAGAGAAATTCAAGGCCGGATTGTATGTGATTGACACCGACAAGTGCAGGGGCTGCAAGGTTTGCCTTGAGATCAACTGCCCCGCGATGAGCTGGCAGGAAGGTGCAGGCCAGACAAAAGACGGCCATAAGCGGAAAGGAACCGTATTCATCAACAAAGATCAGTGCGTTGGCTGCGAGGTCTGTGCTCAGATCTGCAAGTTCGAAGCCATTGGTCCGGGCACAAAGTGAGGAGGCGAGCCATGATAGAGAACGGCAGAGTGACAAACATATTCTTATCGGGTGTTGGCGGTCAGGGTACGATCCTCGCGAGCAATATCCTGGGTGAAGTCTTCCTCAAAGCCGGGTACGACGTGAAGAAGTCTGAGGTTCACGGCATGGCCCAGAGGGGGGGAGATGTGACCACCCACTTCAGATTCGGGAAAAAGGTTTACTCGCCCCTGATCAAGTACGGCGACGTCGACTTTCTCATCTCCTTTGAGCTGCTCGAAGCTTTGCGATATGTCAACTGGGTGAAGCCGGAAGGAAAGATCATTATTAATAAACAGGCGATTCTGCCACCTGCCGTCAGTCTTGGACAGATGGAGTATCCCGGGGACATTGAAAAAACCTTCAAGAAATACTTCAAAGATCACGCCTGGATCATCAACGGACAGGAGATCGCGAGGAAGCTCGGCAATATCCAGGCCGCGAACGTCGTCCTCATTGGCGCCTTCTCCAATTTCTTCCCGGAATTCAAGGAGGAGCAGTGGACCGGCGCGATACAGGCACTGCTGGCGACAAAACTCCATGAGCTTAACATCAAGGCTTTCTATGAAGGAAGAAAGGCCCTTGAGAGGTGAGGGAAGGTGGTCCACCCGGACAAGAAACAGCCAAAGACGAAATCTGAATATACCGGCTTGGTCCCGGCAGTTGATCAGGCATCAAGAATCCTTCTCTGTCTCGCCAAAAGCCCTTCCCTGAAGGTGAACCTGACCGATATCTGCAAGCGTGTTGGGATACACAAGAGCAAGGGGTACACCATTCTCAATACGCTTCAGAAGTATGGTCTGGTGCTGAAAGATCCTTCAGGAAAAACATACTCTCTGGGACTCGGACTGATCTCCCTCTCCCGAAGGGTTCTGGATAACTTAAATTATAGTGACGGTGCAGATCCCATTCTTGAGATGCTTGCAGCAAAGACCCACAGCACGGCCCTCTTCGGTATTATCAATGGTGGGAATGTCTTTGTTGTTGCGAAGCAAGAAGCAGATCAGCTGATCAGCGTCACCATTCGGCTGGGGTACCGGTTCAATATCACCCACGGGGCGCACGGAAAGGCCATCGTCGCCTTTCTGCCGAAGGAGGAGCGAGAAAGAATTCTGAAGCAGAATAAGCTCTTCTTTCATGGCGATCATTTGAAGCTGGATCGTGACAGACTGAACACCGAACTTGAGCGATGCAGAGAGATTGGCTTTGCAGTCGATATGGGCCAATTGCACGCCGGTCTCAATATCATCGCCTCCCCTGTTTTCGACTCACAGGAGAGGCTGATCGGATCCATGTTCATCATGGGGACCTTTCCTGAATCATGTGTTCAGGAATATGGTTCCATGGTGGCCGAGAGTGCCAGGAAGTTTTCCTCTCTACTTGGCGCGGACGTTAGACAGATTTATGAAAAGTCTGCAAAAGAGGAATAAGTGGACGGATGGGCAGAATCGTTGGGTTGGGTATGCCACAACCTCGTCTGATTATTTTTGAATCATCATCAGGGGGAGCAAATGACTGATATTCATATTCACGTAGGGGAGATGCTGGCCAGAAATGCCAGGATGTATCCTGATGACATCGCTCTTGTCGAAAGGATACCGGCGGAAAAGAAGAGGACCACGATCACATGGAGGAAATTCGACGAGCGTGCAAACCGGTTTGCAAACGCGCTTTTGGTTCAAGGGGTTAAGAAAGGCAACAAGGTCATGCACCTCATGAATAATTCGATTGACTGGCTCATCGCCTATTTCGGTATCATTCGGACAGGCGCATGGGTTGTGCCCCTCAACTTCCGCTTCACAAGCGATGACATTCAATATTGTTCCGATGTGGCAGAGCCGGACATTTTTGTATTTGGTGGAGAATTCGGAGACAGGATAGAGCCGATCCGAAAGAGACTCTCTTCTGTCAAACACTTTATCTGCGCTGGAGAGAAGATCCCTCCTTACGCGGAATCATTTTCTCAGGTCCTTGCCGGGGCGCCTCCCACGCCCCTTGGAGTGCGCATCACCTTTGACGACCCCTGCGGGCTTTATTTTACCTCCGGGACAACGGGTCAGCCAAAACCGATCCTGTTGACCCACCTGAACATGGCCAATGCCTGTTACACTGAGAACATCCACCACTTCCAGACGAAGAAGGATATCTTCATTCTCATCCCACCCCTCTATCACACGGGCGCGAAGATGCACTGGTTCGGGAGCCTTGTCGTGGGGGGGGCTGCCGTGATACTGAGAGGTGTTTCGCCAGAATGGACTCTGGAAGCCGTGAGTGAGGAAGGGGGTACGATTGTCTGGCTTCTTGTACCCTGGGCCCAGGATATACTGGTGAAACTGGATAGCGGGGAACTGAAACTGAAGGATTACAGGCTTTCCCAATGGCGTCTGATGCACATAGGGGCGCAGCCGGTTCCACCTTCCCTGATTATCCACTGGAAAAAGTATTTCCCTGACATGGCCTATGACACAACCTATGGTTTGAGTGAAAGCACGGGTCCGAATTCTGTGCACCTGGGGATTGAGAACATCCATAAGGTCGGGGCGATCGGGCGGCCGGGATTCAACTGGGAGGTCCGTATTGTAGACGAGGCAGGAAAGGATGTCAGCCTCGGAAAGACGGGCGAGATCCTCCTTCGCGGGAACGGGGTGATGCGAGAGTATTACAAGAACCCCGAAGCAACGGCCCAAGCATTAAAAGATGGATGGCTCTATACGGGAGATATGGCGAGACAAGATGAAGATGGTTTTATCTATATCGTGGACAGAAAGAAAGATGTCATCATCACAGGCGGTGAAAATGTCTTCCCCGTTGAAGTCGAAAACTTCCTCCATACACACCCGAGCGTGAAGGATGCAGCCGCGATTGGCTACCCGGACGAGCGAATGGGTGAACTGGTTGCCATTGTGGTTGATGTGGTTCCTGGTAAATCACTCGGCGAAGAAGAGATTCTTCAATACTGTGAGAAATTGCCGAAATACAAGCGGCCCCGCAAGGCCTTTCTCGGCGAGATTCCCCGGAATCCTACCGGCAAGATAGAGAAGACAAAGCTAAGGAAGAGGTATATCGGCAGAGAAGAAGCATTCAAGGTCTGAGAAGGGGATGAGGAGGGTGAAGAACAGGGGCGTCATAGGAAGAGATTGAGAAGTTTGCCCTCTCCTATCGTTAAGAGTTTCGGAATCACACAAATCGCTATCCGCAATTGATAGGTGGTCTCGCCAAGGGCGCGTTTTCGAATCGGAGCCCTGTGCGGTAGCAAACGTTTTAACCAAGTCAATGACGTCCCCATAAACCCTAGGCCGGCCTAGCCGGAGCCAAACAGGGTAGAAAGAATCAGAACCATATGTTCCATAGCCAATGGACCATCCCCAAACCGTGGAAAGAGTAACGATCCCCCAGGCTAACGAACTCCTTACCCCATCCCCTGCACCAGATCCGAGATTCACTCAGCTTACATGGGAATCCATCAAGTTTCATGATCACCTTAGAAAGAATGAGAGGACGGAATTAAGAATCTAAGTCAAAAAGTCAAAAAAAGATTCTCATTTTTGCCCTTGACAAATAATTTCATATCTGATATATTACATAGGTATTATATAGGTATTATATTTATTTGAGGTGACGATGAGAACATTGACAAACGTCGAAATGGTGCTTTTACAGATTATCGCAGAAAAGGAAGGTATTTCTGGCTATGGGATTAACCAGATCGTAAAGGAAAGGGGATATCGGGAATGGGCGGATATCGGGATGACTTCAATCTACGTGGGACTTAAAAAACTCGAAGATAAAAACTTGGTGAAATCTAGGATGCACACGACTAAAACAGGAAAAGGACCAATGCCCAAGATATTTTTTCTTGCCGAAAAAGGGAGGGAAGTCCTTTCTGATGAAGTTCTTTTCATTCTTTCTGGAAGCAGGGAAAGAGAACGCGTATTTGATTTAGGAGTGGCTGGCATTCCATTCGTTACCCCCAAAAAAGTCAAAGAAGCCCTCTTACAAAGGAAAAAGTTTCTCAACGAACACTTAGAAAAAATTCACAAGAAATTCAAGAAGGACGGCGGCCACCAATTACCTGTTCATGCGAGATATTTATTTAAGCATCCACTTTATTTGATAGGAAATGAATTGAAGTTCATTGATGAGTTAATAGGAAATTTAATGAAATAATTTGATGGAGGTAAAGAGAGAATGAATGAAACCTTTTTATTAAAAGATTTCACCTGTACAGGGGGTAAACATTGCCAGACAACAGCCATGAAAGGCATCCTTGATTATAGTGGGTATCCTCTATCCGAAGAGATGCTGCTGGGTTTAGGTGGAGGCATTGGGTTCATTTACTGGTACATCAAACTCATGTCTGCACCGTTTATCGGAGGAAGAAATGCAAAACCAGAAGATTTCACCCTGAATATCTGTAAACGAATCGGAGCAAAGGCGTCCCTTTTACAAACTTCAAGTAAAAGTAAGGGATATGAGGAATTAAAAGATGTTTTGCGGATTGGAAAACCTGCTTACCTATTCGTTGATATGGTCTACTTCCCTTATTTCGCCTTACCCGAAAACTCTCACTTTGGAGCTCATACCATTGTTGTATTTGGAATAGATGAAATGAATCATAAAGTTTACATTGCCGATAGAGGAAAGAAAGCCATGACGGTAACGATTGAAGAATTAGAAAAAGCTCGGAATTCTAAGTTCCCACCCTACCCACCAAAGAATAAACTACTAAAAATTCAATACCCGATTGAAACAAAGAGTCTTGAGAAAGGTATTGTCGGAGCAATCAAAGATAGCTGTGATACGATGCTTCACCCACCCATTAAAAATATTGGTCTTTTAGGTATGCAGAAATGGGCAAAACTTGTCATTGAATGGCCAAAACAGTTCCAGGGGATAAGCCTATTGGGGTGCCTCTTCAATACATTCGTTTACATTGAGATTGGGGGGACGGGTGGAAGTGCTTTCAGACCCATGTATGCACGATTCCTTAAAGAATCAGCGAAAGTGATCAAAAAACCTGCTTTACTTGAAGTCGCAGAATTGTTTGAAGCATCAGGAGAGCTATGGAGTAGAATTGCCAAAGCAGCACTTCCAGACTCTTGGAGCTCATTGAAACGTATTCGTGAACTGATGATTGACAGCAACAGAATCTTTGAAGAGCAAGAAATAAATGCGCTTGAAAAGATGAAAAGAATAGGAATGGAATTGAACGAAATCATGGGCTTAGCTTCTCAGGAATTGTCAAGCAAAAACAGAGAAGTCATGGGATTATTAAAAGATTTACAGGATGGAATCCAGAAGTGTTCTGAAAAGGAACAAGAAGCATTTAAGACATTGGAAAAAGTGATGCATGAAAGGGAGGTTAACTGAACTACCCAAACCTCGATAAAAGTCTTACTTGAGCGCTATGAACTGTTTGACAAAATCAATCTGAGGAGGGATACGTGATGAAGGTTATTCAAATTCTAATCGTCCTGGTTGTCGTTGCTGTAGTTTCAATGCCTTTGATAGCGCAGGAATCCAATGTGTCGCAATTCGAGCATTT
The DNA here is from genome assembly GCA_050014415.1 of Thermodesulfobacteriota bacterium. Classification (GTDB taxonomy): domain Bacteria; phylum Desulfobacterota; class BSN033; order BSN033; family UBA1163; genus JBEKDJ01. Next base: position 10,854 of record JBEKDJ010000036.1, read on the forward strand.
AAAGGAGCCGAAAATATCGACCCAGAAGAATCAGAAGATGCTGGTGGTCGAAGCCAAAGGCGACCCGAACGTTGTGGGTGGAAAGGCGTTTGGTCTGCTGTTCCGACTTTATTACAGTATGCCAGAAACGCCGAAAGGTCCAATGCAGGCCGCCCCGCGTGCGCGCTGGCCCGTATCACTAGTGGATAAACCAAAATCAACATGGATCGGTGCGTATGCCCTGCCCGTTCCTGAAACTATAACCGAGCTTCCACAACATGAGGTGCAAGAAGGCCTAAAGACATCACTGACAACATGGGAATATGGCGAGGTGGCTGAGATTCTGTATATCGGTCCTTACGATAGAGAAGAGCCTACGATAAAACGGCTGTTGGATTTTATAAAGGAACAGGGATATGTGATTGTCGGTGACCATGAAGAGGAATACAGTAAAGGCCCCTCGATGTATGGCAAGGAAGATCCGGAGAAGTATGTCACGATTATTCGGTACCGGGTGAAAAAACCCGAACAGAACTAAGTAGAAGGCTTAACAAGATCCATTCGTTGATAAGAAATCTTTCAAAAGGTAGTTGGGTGTACGAGGAAACTTTTACAGCGGAGCCTTTCACCGTTTCGCTCCTTCGTTTCCTGACAGATTTCAAAGGTCACTTCAAGTGACATCGCATGTTACCCACGAGTTTTCCCGCTATTGAACCCACTCAATATGCAGATCTCTTGTGGTACTCCGGCCTCGCTCATCCACAGCACGCAGAACATAGGACCCTGCTGCGGGATGCTGCCAGTGCAAGGTGGTGCCGCGCGAGACCGCCCCGATGAAACTGGTGTTGGCGAACCAGTACAACTGGGCGCTGTCGGCATCGATTGAAGCCGACAGAGGAATGACTTGCCGTTCGGGATCGCTCAAGCGCAGCGTATAGGTGACACTTCGTAAGGGTGTTGTAATTCTCGGGGCGCGGCCGTTGTCCGCTTCATTGCCAGCGAGCGCCCTTTCGGAGCAATCTGCCGCACGGGGTGGTACGCGGCGCGGCATGCCTGCTTGTGCGAATAAACGGAGCATGTCCGATGGCCAGTATTCATGCACCTCGGTGCGTGTAGGATGCGGATCGAAGGATGGACATGCGACGTGCCCGCTCCGTAGATCCACTACGACGGCGCGGTGCACATCGCAGATCTTGATCGGCGACTTGCCGGGGATATACCAAGTCTTCGCCCGCACCGGGCAATATTGGTTTGGTAAATCTCCTGAAACGGTGCACACTTCGACGTGCGCCAGGTTTGCCGGTAGACGCCAGGCCGGTTCGGACAATTGCGGTTGGTGAGCCCGCACCGCGTCGACAATTCGAAAAAAGAGGGGCGCTGCACTCCGGATGCCGACGAATGCCGGATTGGATTCCCCATCGAAATTGCCGACCCACACAGCAAGCGCATAGGGTCCAAACAGACCGACCGTCCAGGCATCGCGGAAACTCCACGACGTCCCGGTTTTCCAGTAGACAGGGAATCCCGTATCGCTCACCAGGGACTGGTCAGGCCGAGGATTCTCCTTAAGCATTTGAAGCGTGATGAAACTGGCTTCCTCAGACAGCAGGCGTATTCCGTCCGAAATGGGACTATCGGCACGGTAACGCACAGGTCTGAGGATCCCACCGTTGCCAAGCATTGCGTACAAGGCAACCAGCTCCTCCATCGTTGTCTCGCCGCCGCCCAGAACCAGCGCCAACCCATAATGACTCTCAGGCTTCATTCTACTGATCCCTGCGGATTTCAGAAACTGATAGAGCGTTGGATCGTGCAACCTCGCGGCAACCGCCACGGCCGGAACGTTGCGGCTCCGGTTCAAAGCGTCTTTGGCTGCGAGGGGTCCGAGAAAATCGCCGTCGAAATTTTCAGGGCTGAATGGACCGAATGCGGTTGGGGCGTCTCTCAGTACCGTGAGCGGATGGAGCACCCCCTGATCCAATGCTAAGGCATAGACAAAGGGCTTCAACGTGGAACCGGGAGATCGCTTGCCTTGCGACCCATTGACCTGGCCCGCAATGAGCGGGTTGTGAAAGTCAGCCGACCCCACCAATGCCTTTGTCTCCATCGTGCGGTAATCCACCAACAGGGCGACTGCGTTGTGAATGCCAAGCCGGCGTTGTGTGTCCACGCAGCTGCCCACCTGCCGCTCGATCAGGTACTGCAAATTGTGCGAAAGGGTTGTTCGAATCTGATTCCCCGATCGTACGCCCCGCTGTGCGAGCAACATCTCGGTCAGGTGAGGGGCGGCGAACGGCAGCTGGGAGGGATCACGGAACTGGATGGGTAATGCCATCAGCGCTTGCAGTTTCGTCTGCTCCTCAGCAGCAAGACTCCGATGCGCCAACAGCCAGCGGTCAAAGAGATGAATGCGAGCCTCTTGTAAAGGCTGGGTATCGAGCTTTCCACGCTGCGCCGGACTTTGCGGTATCACGGCTAGGATCAATGCCTGTGGCAAAGTGAGTTCATCGGCACGCTGCCCGAAGTACGCCAAACTCGCAGCCCCTACCCCAACGATGTTTCGTCCGTACGGAACAAGGTTGAGATAGGCCTCAAGGATCTCACTCTTGGAGTAGAAGGCTTCAAGCTGTGAAGCTCGTATGATTTGCACCATCTTGCCGCGAAGGCTGCGCGAATCGAGCCGCCAATGCAAGCGAGCGAGCTGCATGGTCAGTGTGGATCCCCCCTGTCGGCGACCACCGGCCGCATAGGTACGCCAGCCGCCCCGTACCAGTGCAACCGGATTGATGCCCGGGTGCCAGTGGAACCAGCGGTCCTCCTGAAGGAGTGTGGCCTCGACCAGGGCGGGCGAGATTTTGCCCAGCGGCACCCACAGACGAAATTGCTCGTCCGCGGCAGTCGTCAGGCGCAACAGGCGGCCCTGATCGTCATAGAGCGCGACCGAAGAACTATAGAACGAAGAGATGGGTGGCTTTGGCCAAACCCGCACCATGGCCAGCAATGACAACACAGACAAAACAACGGCTATCACACCAAGGCTCCTTCGCGTTGGAACCCGGCGCACCAATAAACGTCCTAGCCACGTCAATTCCATCACCACACACAAAACCTGTCGCAAAAAAGAGAACCCCATTGTTCCAAAAAGAATGTTAAAAAGATCGAAAACAGACTCATTCTATCGACTGAAAAATGTCCCTCTGACCGGGTTGCAGCATGTCACCTAGGGTGAACACTCACCCTACCCTCAGAGGAAAGAGGGAGGGAGGCGATCAGTAGATTATTCCTTGCGGAGTTTGCCTTAGCGCTTCGGCTCCTCTGGCTTTTCGACGACGATGCGTGTGCCCAGCCCTTGTGCAACTAATGTGCGGTCGTACATACCCTCGCCAAATGGCGGTGGTACCGTGAATGTCCCGGCCGCCGTTGCCTTCACCCGATATACAAAGGTAGACACGTCACGCGTCAGATTGCCAAACAAGAGCACGCGGTCTTCGCGCACATCGTTGTATTCCAGTGCCCATGTCGATTTGTGGGTGGCGAGCCGAGACCGCCACTGATATCTTTGACCTGTCTGAGGTTCTCCACCGCCAGACTCCTGCAGGGCGGGTGGTTGAAGCACCACCTCAAAACCACCCGGTAGCAAATCAACGATGGCAACGTTGGTCGCCGCCTCGCGATCGATTGCTCGAACCCGTAGGACAACCTCAAACTCATCACCCTGTCTGACGCGCTGAAGTGCCTTGCCAGAGGCATCCACGAATTCCCGCACGATTTCGAACCCACTGGCGATGGTCTTGGTCGGCAAACTGAGGTCGAAGCCGGTTTGACTGAGCACATAGTAAGCAGGAAACTTCGCCTCATTCACAAACTGTAAGCGTGCCGCTGTGGGCGGCACCTCTGTTCGATCGATTTTGAACGCCGGCCCTGCGAGCGTCTCTGCTTTGTCGTCCGCCGCAAACTGCAGGAGGCGCAGGGTGGCGGTTTTACCGCCTTGTAAGTACTTTTCGATTCGATCGAACGCCAACAACATGTAGGCGGAGGAGAGCGAGTGGTAGTACCCTTTCTGCAAGGCATATACCAAGCCACTGAGTGATTCCGGCGTCAGTTTTGCAGCTCGCTGTGGAAAATGCTGTGCCAGCAGATAGATGATCTGCGCGTCGCGCACCGCATCGTTGTAATAAGGACTCCCCACCGGTGCGTACTCAATCCCCAGGTGTTTCCTTTCCTCCACAGACGGGAGGCCCAGGTTGAGCCGGCCAATCATTGCGTCGGCGAGTTTATCCTGCTTCATGATCTGATAGCTTGATGCCATATACGCCGCAGCCAGATCCTGCTTCCAGGTCTTGGGTGCGCGCTGCTCCATGCGTTGTTGCAATGCGGTCAAGTAATTGGTTGTCACATTACCTAAGCGAGTCAGTATATAGACTGCGTAGGCACGATTGCGCTCATCCGCAAGATTGCGTCCGTCGCCCGCCGCAATCTGTCGCAGGAACAAAGTAGCATTGGTCAACATATCGTCCGGCACTGCAAATCCGCGCTCGCGCGCCTCGATCATGACGTGCACCGCATAAACGCTTATAAAATCGTTGATCTCATGGTGACCTCCCCAAAGGACAAACCCACCCTCGAGCTGCTGGCGGGAGCGCAACGTCGACATCAGTTCCGCAATCGAAGTCACGGCCTTTGCCCTGGGAATATTGAAGTCGTCACGACCGGCGAAAACCACTGCCGGCATCCCGCAAGAAAGGAGTTGTTCCGTACACAGGTACTGGTAATGGCCAAGATAGGTGTTGATGCCATATGCCAACGATTGTGGCATATATGACATTGATGCGTAGACATCGCGATACTCGGGATAGAGACTGCGCGTCACGGTCACGTCGGCCTTCCCATCGGCGATGCTGCCAATCGTCAGTTCCGTGCGTAATGGCACGGGCGGCCGCACACTCGTATCCACAGAAGCTTTGGCCGATTTGCCGAGCGCACTGGCGAGAAACGTCAGATTGCCAGACCCGAGCCTATCCTTGGCACGGACGTGGAAAGCGGCGACTCCTTCGCGTAGCTCTCCGATGCGTAAGTCGGCCTGGGCCGGACCGATGACTTCCAGGTGAGGTGAGGTTTCGAGGCGCAACGCGATCTGAACATCCTGCCCGGAGCCTATGACATTATTAGCGACCCCGACACTGACCTCGAACTCATCGCCCGGCGCCACCATCAGCGGCACGTTTGGCGTCAGCACGAAATCGCCTCTCACCAGTGCCTTGTTTGACTGCACACCGATCGCGTCCTCAGATACGGCTACCGTGTAAACCCGCAATGTGCCGTTGAAAGTATCAGGCACGGTGTAAGTGAAATCGTGCTCGCCTGGTTTGACGTCAACCAACCCGGACCAATAAGTCACCGGCTTGTCGCGTTTGCGCTTGAATGGGTTGAGATGCTTACCGAGTTCGCCTCCCTCGCCTCCACCCGGTGCGGCAGCACTGAGAAAGCGCTTGAACTCCGGCAGAATCATATCGAGAATCTGCTGTGTGCGCACGTCCATCGAACGCTTCTGGAAGAAGTAGCCGAGGGGATCGGGGTTCTTGTAGCGTGCGACCTGCAAAATCCCTTCATCCACTGCCACCACCACGAGACGTGCCGCACGGTCGAGATTGACACGCATCGTGAATGGATCACCAGGCTTCACCAAGTCCGGAGTCTTGACGTCGACTTTCAGACGCCGTTTCTCCACATTGACCGAAAACGGTGCGACACCGTAGGACAACGGACTCATAAAGATCTCGTTCGAAGCCGGATCGCGCACAAACGTGACATTGACATAGCCGTTTCCTTCGAGCCCGGCCGGCAAGGTCATCGTCTGTACCGAGGAGGTGGTTCGGGTCTTGAACCATTTGGAGGCATAGACCCGGTCGCGCTCAATCGTGATCAGCCCAGCGCCTGTATAAGGCGCACGAATGTTCAGCTTGATCTGGTCTCCCGGCGTGTAGTCTTGTTTGTCGAGAACGATCTGCAATTCGGCGTTCTTGTCGAGTGATCGGGTGAGGTTCGCATCACCTGCAACGGTGTAGCTTACCCGGTTCAGCTCAACGCCGGAAGGATCCGTGATCAGCAGGAAGTAACTTCCCGGCCTTTGGGTCCCAAGTGGAATGGTTGCCCCTGCTGTCGTGATGGCCAGGGGTTTTTCATCGAGGCGTATGTCCTTGGGCTTGGATTCGTACTTGTACACCCCGCTGGGCTGTTTCGTCAGCACCGACACGTAGCGCCGTTCGAAGAATACCTGCTTCAGATGATCGACAGGAATCTTCTTTGCCTGTGCATTGATTGCGATGATCTGCACACTGCGCTTCCCATCTCGGCTGATGTAGTTCAGATCTCCATCTGACTTGGTGCCGATCAGGCAGGGTAGAGACGACACGATCTGTGCCGTCTCCGCAGCCACACTGCGCCCGCCCTCAGGCTCAAAACCTTGCGCAATGACGTGCACGAGGTAGGTCGCGCTGACAAAGCGATTCAAGCGAAGATCGATCTCGGCGTTGCCTTGCGCATCTGTCTGTGCTTCTGGCAAATCCTCGTCGAAGCCGTTCTTTGCCCGTTGCGGATCATAAAATCTGTAATCCCGATAAGACGGAAATGCGGGATAGACGGGTGACAATGATAACCTGGCGGTAACACGCCGGTTGGCAGCAGGCGTGCCGAACAGGTTTTGCAGATTGATGCGCACTTTCAAATCCTGTGGCGAGACCCATCCTTCCGGCTGCTCCGCCGAAAGTCTGACAGATAGTTTCATGCGGTCCGGCTGAAATTCCTGGACTCTTACTACGGTCGAACCCAGCAGAACGTTCGGCAGCGCCTCGCCGGACTTTGCTTCCTGTTCGGTGCTTCGGACGAGGTAGAGGTTAGCCGTATACGTGCCCGTAGGACTGGACTCTTGGGTCTTGTGGCTGACCGATTCGAAGCCAACGGAAGAAAGCTTCAGCTTCTCCCGCTTGACGACGGCCCCACGTGCATCAATAATATCTATCTCAAGCGGTACACCGGCCAGGTTCTTGCCCCAGTCCGTCGCGCGCACCACCATGCCGAAGTGCATCATCTCTCCGGGCCGATAGATGCCACGGTCCGAGAACAGATAGGCGGACAACCGTTCGGGCTGCGTGTTGGCAACTCCGCCGACATCGAACCGCGAATAGTCGAGCCCCCGGTCGGCCCGTCCCAAGGGGAGAAATGAGTAATCGCCGCCCTTGCGCACCAGATAATAGGCAGGGGTTTTTTCGCGGGTCATCCCTTGGAGTGACAGCAAGTGTGCTGCTCCGCCTGCATCGGTGTGGGCTGTTGCAACCGGCTGACCGTTGATGCCAATCACCTCCACCGTCACGCCGGATACTGGATCACCGCTCTGGATCGACTGGACGAAAACGTCCTGGGTGCCGTCCAGGGCGCGCTTGACCACCACGCCCAGATCCGTCACCAAGATGAGGCGCGAATCTGCGGCCGGTCCCGAATGGTCCTCCGCCCTTCTCCTTTCACTGCCACCGTCGTCAACATCGTCTTCTTCCCCTCTCCCCTCCGTCGCATCTCCTTCACCCTCACCCTCGGTTCTTCGCTCCTCATAGATATCAAGCTTTTTCTCCGGAGGGGGCTTATGCCATGGCCGGATCTGCACCAGGAACAAACCGCGCCGATTGTTGGGATCGCCATGAAGATACTTGCCCAAATCAATTGAAAGGAACTGCGGCTTGCCCGACCCCAGTTTTTCAAGCTCAATCTTGTCGATAAAGCGCTCGCTGACTCGGTCCTGGTACTGGTTGCCAAGCACTTCACGCACGTCGGAGAACTTGGCCCAATTTCCCTGCCGATCAAGCAGATGGTGCAACTGATTCGGTGCCACCCGTGCAATTTCGTACTCCACAGCCTCCACATCGCGCGCAAACACACCCAGCTTCTTCTCACCACTCATGGTGAGCAGGGCACCGTTTCCGAGGATCTTCAATGTCTTTGGATACTGCGGAACCTTCTGGACCTCTCCATGGGTGCGAAAGAGCTGATAGCCACCGAATGAGCGTATATCCTTCGCGACAGTGAAGTAGACATAGCGTTCCGGGTCGGCGTGGTATTTGAACCCTGCGGTCTTAGTGTTCTCAACCTCACTGGCAATCGCCTCCAGTCTCAGCGGTGTGGCCTGTTTGAGAATCTCTGCCGTTACGTCACGTAAATCCCATGAATGGGGTCTTTGGCGATCCTCCGGTTTGCTACGCGGATGATAGACAGGCAGTAGATAGGCACCCACCGCCGTCTGCCACGTGCGATCCGGTATCACTTCCGAAGCCTCGAAGATTGCAACCTGTTCCGGTTCAAAGCGTTCATTATCCACGAGCGTGAGCGAAATGTTACGGATCGTCAGGCTGAACCTGCCGGGGACCCCCACGCTGCTCGTCAAAGCACTGGCGCCTGGACCGCCGCGGCTGCTGCGCAAGCCCGATGCCAGCTTGATTTCCATGCGTGAATCCTCGGCCGGAATGACAAGGGGTTCTGAATGGGCATAAGCTGTGAGCTTCAGTTTGTCGTAACTGACTGTGAACTTCTTGGCTACTGCGGATGCATCCTTGCCGTCGCGACGCTCGACAAAGCCCAGCGCTAATTTCTTCTCGAACTCGGCCGAATCAACGGGGTAAGAGAACTTGAATTCGACGACCACTTTCTTCAGTTTTGGATCCGTGGGGTCTTGGTAGAACTCGCTCGACCGGACGGAAGCGACAAATGGCTCGGTCCTGAACTCGAAACGCGTCATGGCAAGCTTCTGGTGAGGTGCAATGGCGACCTTTGGATCAATCTCCACTGAATATTGAGTGCCGATGGGCCAATCGCCGCGCGGCTGGAACTCGAGCCGCTTGTCGTTGATCCAGATCCACGCACCCTCGATAGGGGGATGGACCGAGAAGCCGGAGGCTTCCTTCCCTATGAGCGAGATCGACGCCACCGACCTGTCGAATCCGATACGCATTGGCCTGGGTTTCGCTTCGGGGTCCTCGATGGGCGTGCGCGGGGGAGGAGTCACCTTAAAATGAACCAGTTCCGGTGGGAGAGGTTTTGGAAGGAGCGACCAAATCAATCCGCCTCCTCCGATGATCAGTGCCGCGAGCAGAACGATACCACCGATGCCCAGCAGGCGCTCTTCGTGCTTGTGCGCCCAGTTTCGCAGCCACGCCCCTCGTTCCGAAATCTAAACGACCCAGCGTGGCGGCTGCCACACGAGACGGCCAAAGACGGCCCCTAAGAGCCAAGCGAACTTCCGACCCATCCACACGATTGGGAAAAAGATCCTGGACAGTGTCTTCCCAAGCCAGCGCATTGCACGTACGATTGTCTCCATTTTTCCCCCTTTCAAAACAAGGATGCCGTGGGTGACCTTAAGTCCGATGGTTCGTCTTTCTCTGCTCTCATTTTTTCCCGGAGATGACAAAAGCCTATTCTCGGTCTTTCAGACCAAAAACAGGCTTCTGATCCAGCCTCTCCCTGTTTCCCATCGCCCCCCTCCCCGGACAGACGAGCGTGGATTGAGATCAAAGGAAGAAATATCGTTTGACTGCCAAAATACCGAATGCTACCAAAACCCAGAACACGATGCTTTTTGGTCTCTGACTAGGAGAGATAGGGGAGTGCCAGTATTGCGCAAACTCCACCCCCCGGACAGTTTTCAAGAGTAATCTCTCCCTGATGGAGTATGGCCACTTCTCTGACGAAATTTAAACCAAGTCCCGTACTCTTTTTACCCGTGTCCGGCCTTTGAAGAGAAAAGAACTTCTCGAAGACCCTCGTCTTTGCGTATTCGGGTATTCCCTGGCCGTAGTCTCTAACTGTGAATCGGAATCTCTCCCCTTCCACGTGGCCGGACAAATCAATCGGGTTTCTCGCAGGGCTGAAGTCAATCGCATTCTGGATGAGGTTCGAAAGGGCTTGATGGAGCAGGAAGGTATCTCCCTCGATCCGGATATCAGAAGGAATTTGAGATAAGACCCTCAGGCCTTTCTTCGATAGGAGAACCTGTTTGCTTTCAAGCACCGATTCCACCAGAGAATGGAACGATATCCTCTCCCTCTTCTCAAGGCTTTTGAGGTTCTCCAGCCTGGAGAGGTCCAGCATCCGGTCGACGATATCCTGAATCCGGCTGGCCTCATTCCGGATGTTGGCTAGAAAGCGGGCCTTCTGCGGGGGTTCCATTTTTTCTTCTAGCAGTTCAGCCGCTCCACGAATCGCAGACAGCGGGCTCTTGATCTCATGGGTGAGGGTATAGACATACTCCTCCACATACCTTTTCCCTTCAAGGGCTTCACGCATCTTTTCAAAGGCGTTCCCCATTTCACCGATTTCACTTCGATTCAGCTTGGGGAGAAAACCCCTCCTGCCCTCCCTGACGTCATTCGCATATTGGGTCAGTCTTCTGATCGGCCGCGTGATCCATATTGAGACGAGCAGACCCAGTAGCACGGCGGCTGCTCCGGAAATCCCGAATACCTCCAAGAGCCGGGGCTTGGCACTCTTCAGAAAACGGTTGATATTGGTCGTCGGCTTAGCAACGGTCAGCACCCCAATGGTCTTATCTTTCAACCTGATAGGTGATGCAACATAGAGGATGGTAGAGGTAGAATCCTTTGGGTCTTGTTTCGTGGACCTTGCCCCATACTGTCCGTTGAGGGTTAACCTCACGTCCCGCCAATGAGAATAGTCTTCTCCGACGAGCGTCCTGTCTTCCGAATCAAAAAGGACCTTCCCGGCGGCGTCCGTAATGTAGACCCGCGTGTCCACACGGTCCTTGTTAAGGTTATAGATCTTAGCCGACAAAGGACGTTGATAGATGGTCGAAAATGTTTCGAAAAGCCTTTCGGGTTTGAATTCCTTTCTTTCTATTTGAGCACCTACCATACCCGACAGGATATTGGCCTGATCCACTAAGGGGTCTTCAACGCCTTCGAGATAACGGACGCGAAGATTCTTCAGCGTCCAGTTGATGGGATAATAGAAGCAAAGGATAAAAATCACCAGATAACAGATGAAAATCCGAGTGCCGAGTCTCATAGATCCTCTTTCAGCGAATATCCCATACCCCGATGGGTGACAATAGGGTCCAGGTCAGGTTTGACGTTTCTGAGTTTGTTCCGAATGTTCTTGACATGGGCGTCTACAGTTCGATCCAGGCTGGTGTCCGGTTCATCCCAGCACAACTCCATTATAGAGAACCGCAAAAGTAATGCAACGGCCCCCCGTTTTAGTCTGTGTTTGTGGGCTTTTTGTGGCGGCTGGTTGTTGCATTGCTTATGTTGCTTTCTATAATTGATCCCGCGAGAAAACATATCCGGGTCTCCGGATGAAGGTTTTCAATAACGCATACTCGTATCGAGACAGGTCCAGGGGCTTCCCGAAATAGAAGATCTGCCGTCTCGATTCATCAATGTGAAAACCCGGGATCGGCATCGGCGGAAAGGGAGAGGGTCGGGTCCGGCGAAGGATGGCCTTCACTCTTGCGGATAACTCCCTGGGACTGAACGGTTTGGTCATGTAGTCATCGCCGCCGATCTCGAGCCCTACGACCTTGTCGATCTCATCGGTTCTCGCCGTCAAGAAGAGAATGGGAATGGCCCGTGTTTTTCTGATCTCCTTACAGAGATCAAATCCGTTGATGTCAGGCAGACCGATGTCCAACAAGATGAGATCCACTGGTTCCTTGGAGAGAAGAGATAGGACTCCCTGGCCTGATGTGAGACAGATCGTGCTGAAACCATCCGTTTCAAGGGCATATTGGATCGTATCCGCAATGGCAGGTTCATCCTCTACGATCAGGACCCTCGGTTTCATAGCCGATTTGGCACCTCTTCAGCGATTGGATTGAAAAAGGGAGCTTCCCGCTCGTTTCCTATGTTACAAAGAATTCTTTTCAAATACAACAGAATATGGGTCATGCCTCAGTGAAGCGTGGGTTTTTCTTGCTGCAGCTCTGCGTTCCATTCGACCCTACCCCAGACGGGGCTGAGAAAAACTTTAGAGCGGTAACCTCTCTTTGACCCAAATCAAGAAGAGAGACGATGCGAAAGCGATTCCGTGATGCAGTTTGTAACCCAAGAAATTTCAATCAAACCGCTTTCTAAAGTTTTTGGAAGCTCTGCCTGGGGTGGGGTTAGACCGAGTGGCTTCGTCCCACGTTTCAGTGACGCATTACAATCATATTGCCTTCTATCTCTCGGTCTCAAGGAAATCCCCTTCCTTTCCGGGATCAGGAGCCTTCTTCGCCCCGTCAGTCCTTCCGATATCAAACCAGTCGATACGCCGTGTCACATACATCACCGCGGCAAGGATGACGAACAAGCCGATGCTTCCGAGGAGCAACGCATAATCCTCAAGCTGCAGCGTCACAAAGAGAAAAAGGTATAGAACTGCAAGAATCCCCGCAATCATCATCATGACCGTTCTTGATTTGAGCACACTCTTTGCATAGGCGGATATCAGGCAGATCACTCCCATGCTTGCGATAGCATAAGAAATGTTAAAGGGGATGTGCTCTGAAAGGGAAAGAAGGATAGCGTAGAAGAGGATGATGGCGAGCCCGATAAGGGTGTACTGGACCGGATGGATCACGGCCCTTGAGAAGATCTCCGTAAGAAAGAAGGCCATGAAGGTTAGGACGATGAACATGATCGCATACTTCACTGCTCTGGTTACCTTTTGGTATTGATCCACGGGCAGGTGTAATCTTACACCGAACTGAGAATCGTCCAATTTATAGTTACACCCTGTCCAGGTCTGCGGGAAATTTCGATTGAGGTACTGCACCTTCCATCCTGCTTTGAAACCATGAGGGGTGATTTCCCTTTTCTCCGGGAGAAAATTTCCAATAAAACTCGGACAGTCCCATTTGGAAGACATGCTTACAAAGATTTCTTTTCCCACGGGAGTCATATTGAATTCTCCGCTGCCATTGAGACGGAGATCTACTGAAAAGACATATTCCTTTTTTGAGACGCTCACTCCAGGGAATACCGTAAACCCTGCTTGTCCCGCCTCCGATGACTTAACCCCGGGGCTTGCAGGAAGTCTTACGCTATCCCAGTTGAGAATGATCGTATTCTTGATTCCCCGCAAGTCTGTGATTCCCACTGTGATAAAGGCATCTCTTAGGATAAGATTTTCCGGAGAAATATCGTATGCCTCGAATTTGGGGAGTACGAAAGCTCCACTGATTTTAATCAAGGCTTGATAGAGGATCACTTCGTAGATTCCCCGGTACCGTATTTCCGGGTTCAGATCGACCTCTGCATAGAGTGTCTCGGGCATGATGTGAAGATTGTCTGTGTAAGATGTTATCTTTCCCTTCTCGTTTCTTGTAAATCTCTTGAAAGGGATGGTCAAGATGGGGCCTGTAATCGTTTGGGCGCTTCCCCACTTCTGGCTCACCTCCTGGATGGCTTCATTCCTGCGCCGCTCCCGTTCGGAGATGAGGGACCCTACAATGCTGGCGAGAATAAGAAGGAAGATGACCACCATAGCCGTTACAAACATCCTGAACATCACTGAAGACTTGAGTTTGCTTTCGTTCAAAATAATCTCCTTTCTTTTTTATGATGAAGACTGCACAGAAGAATATTCTTTCAGTATGAAGAGATTATGAAGGGAAGATGAAAAATAGATGAAAAATGATGGCTTCAGGGGCGATGCAGAAAGTCATGAAGGATTCGGGTTGATTC
>JBEKDJ010000037.1:0-24364 GCA_050014415.1 Thermodesulfobacteriota bacterium
ATGTCCCGCCCAGTGGCGGGATCCCCCGGATCAAGTCCGGGGCAGGCTTGGCTCGAAGCGTTGCGCGGAGGTTCATCCCGGCCCTTCGGCGGGGCTTCCTTCAGACGGTCGGTCGCCCTTCCACCCTTGCCTTCGACTCGTACTTTTGGTAGTATTTATTACCATGAACACCATAGGTTCTCGTACAGGGGACTTTCACCCCATAAGCTCACGCCCATGCCGGGCGTACACAAATCAATCAACCCGACGCAGAATAGCGTCGGGTTGATTTGCGCGGGTGGTTGCCTGAGCGGGTTATTTCAGTCGTTATCTCATTAAATTGTGAAAGAAATATCGAACTATGGAAATAAACTTGATGGAATTGGAACCGAGACATGCTCATGATCTCCTTACAAGTGCCATAATACCCCGACCTATTGCTTGGGTATCCACGATTAATGAAGACGGCCAGGCTAATCTGGCTCCTTTCAGTTTTTTCACTGGTGTATCATGGTCACCTCCTATCCTTGCATTTTCAGTGGTCAACCGATCAGACGGAACTATGAAAGACACGGTGATAAACATTCGAGAGGTCCCAGAGTTTGTTGTAAACATTGTCTCGGTGAATCTCCTTTCCATCATGGAGTTCTCGGCTAAACCATTACCTTATGGAAGCGATAAGCATTCAATAAAAGGGATCCATTGGATTCCCAGCAAAAAGATAAAGCCTTACCGGGTTCAGGAAGCTAAGATTTCATTTGAATGTACTCTGGAACGTATAGTTACTGTTAGTGAAGGACCGGATGCAGGAAATTTGATTCTTGGTCGGATACAGCTTGTTCATGTGCGAGATGATTTATTGAAGAATGAAAGAGAGGTTGATTGGCTTGGTCTGGATGCTCTTGGTCGGCTCAGCGGTAACCGGTATTGTGCCGTCCGTTCGGTTATTGAAAGCGAAACAAACTAGGAGAGAGATAACATCATGCTTTACTCGGACTGGTGCTCCGCTACCGCTCCGCACCAGCCGGTAAGCATGGCCGTTAAACCCAGGAGACAAAAATGAAAAGAAAAATCATGGTCACAATACTGGTACTATTCCAAGTGATGTGTGCCCTAACTGTCTTTGCGGATAATATTATGATAAAGAATGGCAGACTCGACATTGAAAAAGTGACGGTTCTGACCCTCACAGACGAGCAATTGCTTACAGTTGAAACGAAAAGAGTTGTATTTTTGTCAAAAGCACAGCAAACAATTCTTAAGAAGGAAGCTAATGTCGCACCAACGGTGCTTTCTATAATTTCTCTAAAAAGAGCAAAGAACGGTATACATCCGTGCTTTGAATACAATTTCGCTTTTTGGTTCGCCCCAAATAGAATCGAAGTTCCGCATATGTTCCTGGTTTCCGACAGAGAAGCAATTAGAAGAGCTGATGAGCTCGATGAAACGTTACAGGAACCTGAACATTAAAGAATCTTGGTCTAACTTGTCGCTGAAGCGGGACGCGGCAAAAACCCGCCGCACCTCTTAGCTCAACCGTTGAGGCTGTAGAAGAAGTCTTAAAAGCATGGTAATATCGCCATATACTCGATAGTACGACAGCAAGAGACCGCTGAGTAAGAAGAGGAGAGATATGGCGAGATACAAAGAGTATGATTATTCCCAGGGGAAGTTCGTACCGATACACTTTGACAAACAGATCCTGAGCAGAAGTTTTAGGTGATCGAGTATTGCGGTAAGAAATAGGTTACGAAAATAAGAACATTGCACAAAGGATCGCAAAAAGTTACGATGACAGAAAATAACTTCCTATTTTTAATCCCGCAGAAGAAGCAGTTTTTAAAAAAAGACTTTTTCTACAGAGAGAAGTCGATACTATTGCAAAATCGTCTTGATTAGTTGTTTTATATAACCACTTAAAAAGAAAAGGAGGATCAAATGGCTACATTGGAGGAACTGCAGGTGAGGATTCAACGATTGGATGATATCAAGCAGATAGAACAGTTACAAAAGATCTATGGCTATTATCAAGATTATGGTGAATGGCAAAAGATAGTCGACCTGTTTGCCGATAGCGAGCCATCAGTTGAGGAAGCAGACCGTGGCGTCTATAAGGGCAAAGAAGGCCTAAAGAGATATTACATAGACCTCCTGGGAAACGGTCTGAACAAGCCGCGGAGACCGGGATGGTTGTCTATTCTCTTTCAACTTCAAGGGGTGGTTACTGTGGACCCCAGTGGCAAGACCGCCAGGGGAAGGTGGTACGGTATGGGAATGGAGGCCAAACCCACTGCTTCTCTGCATGAAGGCGACCTCAGACAAACCTGGATCAATGGCATCTATGAAAATGAATATGTCAAAGAAGGCGGGAAATGGAAGATTAAGAAACTCCATTTTAATCTCACCTTCCGTACGCCTTATGAGGATGGTTGGCTAAAGGTGCCGGTGGTAGGGCAGAATGGGCCGGATCCGGTTGTGAAGCCCGATGCGCCACCCACCTCCTACGCCCCTTACCCTTCCGGGTACCATGTCCCGGTCCACTTTAAACATCCGGTGACCGGAAAGTAGATCCCCCGGAAAATCTGAATCGCTGATGAGAAGGAGAAAAGGAGGTATTCCATGAATCTGAAAGAACTAGAGACAGAAGTGACTCGTTTAGAGGATATTCATGAGATAGAGAATCTAGAGAGGATATACGGCTACTATTTTGACACCAGGAAGATGAAGGAGATCGTAGACCTTTTTTCAGAGGATACGGAATCCGTGGAGATTGAGAGCCATGGTCAATTCCTGGGCAAGGAAGGAGTCAGAAAAATGTACTTGCAGGGTGCCGGCGGAGAAAGTCAAACCGAGCCTGGCAAGCCCACCACACCCTCCAGACCTAGAAGTGTCGGGGGTGGTACCATCATTATTCAAATAGGTGGGGTAATTACCTTGGCCCCTGATGGAAAGACAGCGAAAGGAAGATGGCATACATGGCTGGCAGAGACCTTTCCTTTTGCAGGTGTTCTGGGACAATACTGGCTGCATGGGTATTATGAGAATGAATTCATGAAAGAAAACGGGAAGTGGCTTTTCAAGAAATTGTTCTGGAATACCACGTTCTATACCCGTTTCGAAACGGGCTGGTTGGTACAACCGATCGTCGGCTTCCTGCCCATGCCCAACCCGGACCATCCGCCTACTGCTTTTTATCCTTACCCCTCCGGTTATCATTTCCCCTATTCTTTCCCGCACCCTATTACCGGAGAGGTTGATAAGCCTATCTTTCAATACCAGCATCCCATGGCCGTGTAAGGAAGAGGTGAAAACAGCTTCGGGAGAATTAATCCTAAGATAGCTGCTGATAAAGGTTGGAGGAAGAATCGTTCTTTCCTCCACCCCTTCGTTAATTAAAAAGGCAAGGTATTTCAGACAAAGAGAAGATACTTATCCGGAGATCACTCGTGAACAATATCAACGGATGAAAGAGCTCTCTATTTGCCGACCATCATCTTGAAAAGCCATTAGATATTGAATTCATGACACCCTTTGTTGAAATCGGGACTATTTCTGTTCTTGCCGATCCGGGAAGACAGTGCTTATGGCTGCTCCGTTAGCATCGACAATGGATGTGCCGCCATCTGCGACCAGGACTCCCCCGGTTAATAATGATGAGTCCTCGCTGGCCAGGAAACTGCAAATACTGGCGATCTCATCAGGACTTCCGATCCGGCGAAGCGGTGAAAAAGAGGTGAATTTTTCAAAAATCCAATTGAGATCTTTACCCAGCATTTGTGCCAGCGGACGCGTATTATTTTCAAACATCGGTGTTCTGATTGCCCCCGGGCAGATAACGTTGCATCGAATATTAACAGGGCCATATTCTACGGCGACCGCTTGACTGAGCGAAATCAGACCCCCTTTTGAGGAAGAGTATGCCGCCCTGCCTGCTATATAGCGTAACCCGGAAAGAGAAGAGATATTCACGATTGAACCTCCTCCGGCTTTTATCATATGGGGTATGGCAGTCTTCATCGTTAGATACGGCCCAGTGAGATTGACTTCGTGAATCCTGTGCCAAAGACTGGTGTCAGCATCGACGACACTTCCGGGGGGGTCTATCCCAGCGCTGTTCACCAGTATATCGATCTTGTCCCCGATGGCCAGGGTAGTCTCAACCATATGTTCGACATCTTTGAGGCTAGTCACATCTCCGGCACAAGTCACGAGCGATCCGGAGGGTAAGGAACCGGCCGTCTGCTCCAGAGCGTCCTGCGCAATATCGGCCATACACACCTTCGCCCCATCAGCCAAAAATCGCTTTGCAGTCGCGGCGCCAATACCGCTACCTGCTCCTGTAATCAAAGCAACTTTTCCATTCAGATCCATTCTTGAGTCTCCTTTTATCGTATTCGAGGGTGGAATAAAATGCATCAAATTGAAACCCAATTAAGGGGACATCTTCGCGTTGCATTCAAGAGGATATATTGTCTTTGCTTAAACACTGTTCGATAATATACGAAGTTCGTTTTTACCCGGTATTGTAGAGCAAAACGAAACATAAGGCAACAAAATATCAAATTTCACAAGATTCCTCCTATTGTTTTCATAAAATGCTTATGATATCTTGATAGAAAAGTAAATCCGTATACTCATTGTTGAGTGGGCCGTTAGGTCGCGACGAATCGTTCAAGAATGCAACGCCAATTCCAGGCCATCATCTTTGATTTTGATTACACCTTGGCTGACTCTTCCAAAGGGGCAGTGGAGTGTATCAATTTTGCGCTAAACAGCTTGGGATTGCCGACCACCTCACCTGAAGCCATATATCAAACTATAGGTTTGTCTCTCGCCGATACGTTGGTGAAACTCACTGGTCAAGCATCTCCAGCCCAGAGCAAAGAATTTGCCAGGTTGTTTGCAACGCGTGCTGATGAGGTGATGGCCGCGTTAACAGTTCTATATGAAACCGTGCCACCGACGGTACATCGATTGAAGAAACACGGCTTGAAATTGGGAATTGTCTCAACCAAATTTCGGTATCGAATAGAAGGCATATTGACACGGGATAATTTGCTTGATGCCTTTGATGTGGTCATCGGGGGAGAAGATGTCACTCAGCACAAGCCCAATCCCGAAGGGCTGCAAAGAGCGAAAGAGCGATTAAACAGTTTATTCTCGCAGACGTTGTATATAGGAGATAGCGTCATAGATGCGGAGACAGCGCAACGGGGTGATATACCGTTTGTGGCTGTTCTCTCTGGTGTAACGCCACGGGAAGAATTTGGCCGCTACACGGTTGCAGGCATTGTGGAGAACCTGTCTCAATTGGCTGAGTGGCTGTTAGATTGATGAGCCCACCCAACAACCACTTCCAGCCGACACGCTCCGCGTGCGGCTGAAGCGCGTGCCGTTGGGAGGTGAAATGAAATGATAGATCTGAGTCAGGTGACATATTGTCGGAAGGGAAATGGGGTTAAATCTTTAATCTTGACATAGCTGGTTGGAGGAGAGCTTCTATGCGGTTGCTCTTGATACAAATTGAAAGTAAAGTCAAAGATAAAGATTTGAATCCAATCTTTCCGCTTATGAATAAATCGATACAAGACTTACAGAAGATTCCAGGTGTGGGCAGGAGCATAGCTCAGGATTTAAATGATTTAGGTGTTCGGTATGTCAAAGATTTAAGAAATCGCAATCCAGAAAGATTGTATCAGAAACTATGTCTCCTACGAGGCCAACACATAGACCGTTGTGTTCTCTATGTGTTTCGGTGTGCAATCTATTTTGCCAAAGAGAAGCAACACGAACCGCATTGGCTGAAGTGGTGGAATTGGAAAGACAATAAAATGAAGCCTAACAAATCGCTTAAGAGAGATACGGCAAAAGGCCGCCACGTCACTTAGCTTCATCAATCGTGCCGAAAAAGGATATATAATGAACCTCTCAGAATTTCTCTCAAACATTAAGAAAACGATTTTGCTCGATGGCGCAATGGGCACCAGTCTTGTTGCGATGGGTCTAATGGATATGGGAGGTCAGAACAATATCTCACATCCTGACAAGATCTTGGCGATCCATAGGGCATACGCTGAGACTGGCTGCGACATCCTGATCACAAATACCCTAACTATGAATCGAATCTCCATTGAGACCCACCATGTCGGAGTAGACGTGAAGGAGGTAAATCTGGTTGGGGTACGACTGGCTAAGTCTGCAGCAACCCCCGAGCAGTACGTGTTGGGAGACATAGGCTCGACCGGACAGATGCTTAAACCCTACGGTAAGTACACGGAAACCGAGTTCTATGAAACCTATAGAGAACAGGCTGAGTATTTGCGTGAAGGGGGCGTAGACGGTTTCATTGTTGAAACCATGATTGACTTGCGGGAGGCCTTATGTGCAGTCCATGCTTGCAGGGATGCTGCAAAGTTGCCCGTATTAGCATCGCTTTCCTTCCGGACCACGAAAAAGGGCGGTCGCACAATCATGGGCAACTCAGCTCACGAGGCCGCTGTTGCATTGGCAGAGGCAGGGGTTGTTGCCGTGGGCGCTAACTGCGGCGATCTTTCCCCGGTTGACACAGCCGTTATTGTAGCCATCATGAAGGAGGCCATCGATCTTCCCATTCTGGCGCAGCCAAACGCCGGGCGACCGAAATTCATAAACGGCCAGACCCGCTTTGACATGAAGCCAGAGACATTTGCCAAGGGAATCGCTGCGTGTCTTAGTGCTGGTGCCAAACTGGTCGGAGGGTGTTGTGGCACATTGCCTGAGCACATCCGATGTGTTGCGGAACTTCTCGGCAAGACGAAGAACGATCCAACCAAGGAATCCAGCCATCGCTAATCATTGACTTCATCCATTGAGGACCTTGGAGTGGAGCCTTTTCTTAATTTCAAAAGATAGATCTCTGGTTAGCTTCAAAGCCTTTTCAGCTAATTCCTCCGAAATCGAAGCAAGGCCACAGCTTTGAGAGAGGAGGGAGTTTTTAACAATGACCTCTTCTGGAATTCCCTCTTTCATTAAGAAATCTATCTTCTCTTCCAAACTTGTGAGCAGACTTGAAGTCGTCTCCACTTTTAGAAACTCTTCCTCTGAAGGCACAATTCCCCAACCTAAGATACCACCGTTCAGAAGGAATCCTTTTAGTTCGGAAGCGTAAGCGAGCATATTGGGAAAATACCGGTAGGCATCGAAGTGGATGACCTTGATTCCGGTTTCCATGATGATGGACCAATCGGTAGCCCCGCAAACATGGATTCCGGATAGCCCCCGGAGGGAGGAGACGGCATTTCTCAGATACTCAATGATTCCCTGTTTACCCAAATTCATGCTGATTGAGCCATAGCTGCTCAGGAAAGGCTCATCAAAAAAGATTAAGGTTTCAGCATCCGGAGCTACCTTTCTAAACTCCTTCTCCTGCCATCTTGCCCGCAGAGAGATCGTCTTTAAAAGCATCTCCATCAGGTTCGGATCATAAAGAATCGGGATTCTTTTCTCATCCAGAAGGCCTAAGCCCAGAGTGACCGGACCAGCCAGCTGGCCTTTGATGAGCTTAGGCGCCTTGCCTTTCAGTAATTCCAACATAGTATGAAAGCCGGAAGCATATTCCTTTCCGATTCCAAAATGATCCTCATTTTCTTCCTGAGAAAGCTCATGGAATCTTTCCCATTCTGATGAAGGGTTGAAAGGGGTGTGAAAATAGACCCTTTCTCCCTCGATGGCCAACCCTGGCATGCCTTCTGTGAACTGGGCAAGCATTCCTTCTCGAAATCCCCTGGAGGGAAGTTGAGGCCAATAGGGCGATTCGGGAAAATGATTCAATATAGTTTCACTCGCCTGATACGGGTCTTTATAAGGCAGGCTTCCAATGCCAATTGGCAGAAAAGATGGATTAAAATTCATTATCATTTCACTCGAATTCTTGATTCTTTGACCCCTTGAACCCCTTTGATTTAATAATAACCTTCACCCCCCCAATCTGTCCACAGATCCACTGATTCACCCAGTTATCACCAATATTCAGACAGGCAAAGACAGGGGGGCGAGGTATTAAGGTGGTTGTTTTGTTGACACACAATCCTCCGTATTGTATGTTTGATTTATTCGAAAAGGAGTCCTTTTCAAACAAAAAGTTTAGCCTGCAATGAGGCATCAAAGAAGTTTGACCTTCGAATATCAAGCTCTTCCTGACTTTGTGCCTGAAGTTGCAAAAGCTATTCGTCATTCGATTGAGGATGCTTATGGATCTTGAAGAATTAGAAAAGCAAGTGACTCTCATGGAAGATATCCAGGAGATAGAAAACCTCCAAAGGATATACGCTTATTACTTTGATTCCCATCAGTGGCAGAATGTGGTAGACCTGTTCTCGGAAAATGTTGAATCCGTAGAGATAGCGGACTATGGTGTGTACAAGGGCAAGAAGGGAGTGAAAAGGTTCTATCTGGATCTGCTGAGAGGTAAGCCACCCAGAGTCGGCGAGCTATCCATTGGGATGATCATGCAGGGTGTGGTGAACGTAGACCCGAATGGTAAGACCGCTAAGGGCAGGTGGTACTGCATAATGATAGAAGCCAAACCCACCCTCTCACTTCACGAGGGCGAACTACGGCAACTCTGGGGCAACGGTATCTTTGAGAACGAATATGTCAAAGAAAATGGAAAATGGTTGTTTAAAAAAGTCTTCTTCTTCCTGAATTTCCGTACACCCTATGAGGATGGCTGGTTAAAGGTGCCCGTGGTTGGCCAGAACGGACCCAGCACAGAAGTTCCGCCAGATGCACCCCCCACCTTCTATCATCCATATCCGGCAGGAGTCCATCTACAGCCTCATTACAAGCATCCCATTACAGGCAAATGAAGCACCGAAGACGATGGTATGGATATCACGGGATGAAGCTTGAGGCTTCATCCCGTGTCTTTGATACATGACGACATGATTCTCATACGGTTTGTCATTCCGGGCTTGACCCGGAATCCAGTGTTTTTCTGGATTCCCGCTGGAGTTTACCCCCGTACTTGATACGGGGCGAGAATGATACCCTTTGCAGCAATGAATGGCAAGGGAGGGAAAGAGGGATTTAGTCTCCAGTGTCTACACAATTATGGAATGACTAACAATATGCTTCTTGACACACAACCCTCCTTTTTCTTATACTCAACTCGCCCGAAAACAAGTTCTTATTGATCTCGTCGATCAACAATGGGTCGTCAGTAGAAAATCCCAGGAAGTAGTAGAAAGAGGACAAGAAATGGAAAAAACACCTGAGGAACTACATCATGAAAGGGCAACGCGGGTAGCAGAAGCGCTTCAATTGAAAGTGCCTGATCGAGTTCCGCTCGAGATAGCTTTTGGCTATTTCCCTGCCAAGTACGCTGGAGTCGCCTATGAAACCGCCTATTATGATTATGATCAATGGCTGGCAGCCTGTAAGAAAACAGTGCTGGATTTTGGGGCGGACGTTAGTGGTGTTCAATCATTCTTCCCCGGAAAGGTCTTGGATTTGATCGATCCCAAAAATATGATGTGGCCCGGTCATGGGGCTTTTGCTACGCATCAATTTATAGAGTCCGAATTCATGAAACCAGATGAGTATGATGCGCTCCTCGGGGATCCGACCGACTATATGCTGCGATTCTATTTGCCGCGTGTTTCCGGGGCTATGGAACATTTCAAAATGATGGCTTCGCTCTCATCGCCAATGGGGGGCTACAGGGGAGCATTGATTGTGGCTGATGCTTTTGGTACACCTGAAATTGCCAGTGCAATCGAGAGACTACAAAAGGCTGGCAGAGAGCTCCACAAATGGCGTGCTAAGTTGGAAGCCTTTGATGAGGAAATACACAAGCTGGGTTTCCCTCCATTTGTTGGTGGTATGGCGCTAGCTCCATTCGATGTCATTTCTGATAACCTGAGAGGAATGAAAGGCACCATGTTGGACATGTACAGGCAGCCAGATAAACTCCTCGAAGGGGTAGATGGGATATTGAAGAAGATGTTGGAACAAATACCGCCAGCCGCACCTGGTGCCGTAAATACGGTCGCTATACCTTTACATAGAGGTTCCGAAGGCTTCATGTCGATCAAGCAATTTGAGAAGTTCTATTGGCCTACCTTAAAGGGGCTCATTTTAGGTCTGATAGAGAAGGGTCAAACACCACTTGTTTTTTACGAGGGCGATTATACCTCAAGGCTTGAATACTTGCTGGAGTTACCCAAAGGTAAGATCTACGCCCATTTCGATACCACCGATATGTTTAGAGCGAAGGAAGTGCTCAAAGGGCATACGTGTATCAGCGGGAATGTCCCCTGTTCTTTACTTCAGGCAGGAACACCTGATGATGTAAAAGCACACGCCAAGAAGCTCATCGATGTCTGTGGAAAAGATGGTGGCTTCATCATGTCCACTAGAAGTCCGGTAGATGATGTTAAACCCGATACCCTGAAAGCCTTAATTGACTTTACCATTGAGTACGGTGTCTATAGATAACCGGACGCCTAGGGGATTTTACAAATGACTTATACTATGCTGGAAAAATGGAACGATGGAATAGTGGGACAAAAAGCAGAAAAGGTCCCAATTCACGCAGAGCCCATGGATCTGAAAAAGAGCTCATCCCGCAAAACCCATTGTTCCAACATTCCAGTATTCCATCATTCCAATTATGAACGGAGCAAACTAGATTCAAAAATACTTGTTGCGACATCACTCGGAGGCAATCTATGATCGACCTACACACCCACTCTCTATTTAGCGATGGAGAACTCACTCCTGCTGAGTTAGTTCGGAGATTCGAAGTGGCGGGCTACAGAGCCGTCGCCATCACTGATCATGGTGACCAGTCGAATATCGACCTGATCATCCCTCGACTCGTGGCCTTTTGTGAAGAGATCAACCGTCGGGAGGGGATACGGGTTATTCCGGGGATCGAACTGACCCACATCCCGCCTCAGTTCATACCAGCTTTGGTCACCAGAAGCAGGGCGTTGGGGGCGAAATTAGTAGTGGTTCATGGAGAGAGTATCGTCGAGCCCGTGGCTCCAGGGACTAATAGAATGGCCATCGAGTCTTCTGTGGACATCTTGGCCCACCCCGGTCTGATCACAGAAGAGGAGGTCCTATTGGTCAAGGAGCACTCCGTATACCTGGAATTAACCTCGCGCAAGGGCCACTCGTTGACCAATGGTCATGTGGCGCAGCTGGCGTACAAAACAGGAGCCCCTATGGTATTAAATAGCGATGCCCATGCGCCTGGTGATATCTGGCCAGCGGCTCGCCTGTACGAGATTGTCGTGGGGGCCGGTTTGACGAGGGACGATTACCGCACCCTGATGAAAAATGCAGAACACATTATGGAGCGATGTCTAACCTAAGAGATATCTTAAGTATATACAGGGTGGTGGTCCCTTTTCCCGGTTCTTTTCACTTGACACAGAATCTTCCTTTTTTGTATATTCATCTCACCCAAAACGAGTTCTTATCACTTCATCACTGAAGGAGGAATGAATTGCGCATAGTCAAAATCGAGTGCATACCTGTTACCAGTAATTTCAAGAAACCGTTTCCCATGGGTGGCGGTGTGGAGAAAGGTTCAGCGAGTGTCGTCATAAAGGTGCATACCGATGAGGGGATCGTGGGTATTGCGGATACTGGGGGTACCTCGACCTGGTACCGAGGTGAAACCCAGGACTCAATCATGAGTCTGATCAACAATGTATTGGGCCCATCCATCCTATTAGGGGAAGACCCTTTTAATATCGAGAAGATTGTAGCCAGGATGGACCAGGCAGCCAGAGATAACAACCAGGCTAAGGCAGTGGTGGATTATGCCTTGCATGATATTGTTGGGAAGGCGCTGGGAGTACCGGTTTACAAGCTTCTGGGAGGACTGACCACTGAGAAAGTTCCTCTGGGTTTCGTTTTGCCTGCCGGTCCACCAGATGAGGTGGTATCGATAGGGATGCAGGCTGTCCGCGCAGGCTTCGGCGTACTCAAGCTGAAGGTTGCCTATGGTCAAGAGGAAGATGATATTGAAAATGTGAAAAAACTCAGAGAAGCGGTGGGCGACAAGATCCAGCTCTTTATTGATGCCAATGGCAGTTGGAATTACTATCAGGCTCTCATGATATTGAAGAAATTAGACAAGTATGATTTGGCGATGGTAGAGCAGCCTGTCCCATGGTGGGATGTGGATGGTATGGCACGCCTGCGTCAGAAAATTGGAATTCCCGTGTTTGCTGATGAGTCGGCTATTGAGCTCAAGCATTTGCTCGAAATTGTCCAGAAGAACGCTGCGGACGGATTTTTCATTAAGATCCCAAAAGCTGGCGGATTGCTAAAATCCCAAAAATGGGTCTCTGTGGCGAAAGCGGCCGGCTTGCCCGTAGTTTGTGGGTGTATGATGGGTTCAGGACTTGAAGCAGCCGCTTATACGCATCTACTTGTGTCCGATGAGTGGATGTCCAAGCTGGTACATGAAAACATCGGTCCGCTCCACATTCATGATGTTTTTGATACGGTCAGCAAGCCCATTCATGATGACATAGCGCTCAATGTACCCAGATATGAAAACGGCTATCTGTATCCCCCAGAAGGCCCTGGTTTAGGGATAACCCTTAATGATGCAATCATCCCTAAGCTATCTACCCCAGGCAAAAGTCCGACCGTTATCGGCAAATAGATCGGAATTCCTCCCTCGCCCCATTTGGTAAAGGGGGATGGAGGGATTCGGAAACCGTCTTCTGAGAAACTGTATGGAGGTCGAAATGATTCCTGTCTCTCGTGACTTTTCCATATTTAACAGATTTAGTTTTGAAAGGAAGCCCGTAGGTGTTAAGTTCTTACCAACCAAACCTGAAGGAATCGAGAGGATAAATAAAAGGCTGTCTTTTTGCGAGATGTTCAAGGAAGCACAAACAAGCAAACCTTTTTATGTACAGAAGGAAGACTTCCACTGCATAGAGCCATTGATTTTGGGCATGGAGGACCCTGACCCGATGCTCCTCAGCGGGCTGGTTGGAGAGGTAGATGGCCTTTATGAGGAAGCACGTGCCAACCGAAAAGTCTATCAGTACATGCCCAAAATGCTGAAAGGCTCAGTCAACTATGTCGTTTTCTCACCCGTAGACCAGCTGACATTTGATCCGGATGTGTTAATTGTCACGGCCAATGTGAGCCAGGCACATCGCATGCTAAGGGCATGGGGCTACTCATCCGGGGACATGTGGTCATGCAAGGGAACACCCGTGGCGGCTTGCTCATGGTTGTATATTTATCCCGTCATAAGCGGCGAATTGAATTTCACCGTCACCGGAATCAGCCTCGGAATGCGAGCATTACAGGTATTGCCGGAAGGCCTGATCCTTATCTCTATACCCTGGACCAAGCTCCCCATGATCATGGAAAACCTTCAGAAAATGAAGTGGACTCTTATCTCAGACACCGTAACCGGAGAAGAACATAAGAAGCGTGTTGATAGACTATTTAGCGAATTAAGGCAGAAAATACAACAAGAATAAGAAATCATACAAGATGAAGCATAGGCATACTTAAAACAAGAAGGAGGCTGCTGCTATGAGCTCAAGACAGCAAGACTACTCGATATTCAACAAATTCAACTTTGAGAGAAAGCCCGTAGGCGTCAAGTACTCACTTAAAAAACCAGAGGGAATTAAGCAACTCGATAAGAGTTTGGCGCTTTGCGAGATGTTCAAAGAAGCCCAAACCAGTAAACCCTTCTACGCCACAAAAGAAAATGTACAGTGTGGAGAACATGTGGTAGGAATGGAGGATTTTCCACCGATCATGTACAGCGGGCAATTGGGACCCATGTTCGCCATGTTTAAGAATCCAGGGGCCAACAGAAGAATCTATGATTATGTTCCGATATTGCCGAAGGATTCCGTAAGATATGTCGCTTGTTCTCCTGTTGACCAAATGTCATTCGACCCGGATCTATTGATTATTACGGCTAATACGACTCAAGCGGAGATTATACTAAGAGCCAGTAGCTATTCGGACGGGAAAATGTGGTCGTTTAAGGGATCGACATGTTTGGCGTGCGCCTGGATCTATGCTTCTCCATACTTAAGCGGCGAATTGAATTGCACCATCAGCGGCCTCGGCTTCAGCATGAAAGCCAGACAGGTACTGCCTGATGGTCTGATAATTATAACCGTTCCCTTCAACTCAATCTCCGGCTTAATAGAGAATTTGAAGGATATGGAGTGGGAACCTTACTGGTTCAAGTTAGGGAGAGACGGATTTGTTAACGAGGTTCAGAAAAGAAGCGGAGAATTGTTCCAGGAATTGTCCCAGAAAATAGGGTGATGAACCGAAGGGTGAAAGCCTTGTAACGTAAGGTTCATCTCTAAGAAGCATCGCGTTCGTGATCAAACCTTCAAACGCAGCAGAGGACCCCGCCTTTTGGCCGGAATGTCATTCCAAAGGGACGCTGATCAGGAACCACGGTCCTTGCCTTTGAGCCTCTACCGGTTAGAAGAGGACCCGA
Source organism: Thermodesulfobacteriota bacterium (assembly GCA_050014415.1). Taxonomy (GTDB): domain Bacteria; phylum Desulfobacterota; class BSN033; order BSN033; family UBA1163; genus JBEKDJ01. The sequence continues at coordinate 14,477 of JBEKDJ010000037.1, forward strand.
TCATATTAGAAAGAACGGGGCCGCCTGTCGGCCTCTTCAGGAATGAAGTCAGCACCCAAGACCAGGCCATAGCAGAGGGCCAAACAAACCTGTTTCCATTTTTCTTCAATCCCATTTCTTAACCCACTCAGAGATCATGTGCATGAGTTTCTTCTTTTGATCATCATTCAGATTCTTCTGATAGTCCAGCATGAGATCGAAGGCTTGATTAATCCGCTGGGCTTCATCCCGGAATAACCCTTGAAGGGAGGAAGTCATCGTTTGGATGTCCGGGTTTTCGTTCATTCCTTCTTCTTTAATCTTCTTCAGGGACTCCTTCTTCTCGACCTGGCCATCCTGGAAATTCTTCCGGATGTCCATCTTGAGCTGCTCCAACTGTGCCTTCTGCTCCTCATTCAGGTTGAGCTTCGCTGCCCCCTTGTCCACCATTTTAATAAAAATCCTTTCAGCTTTAGACATGACATCCATCTTGGGATGGCATCCGATCAATAAAAATCCCAAAAGGGAAAAAACCATCAAACCCGCTAGATATTGATTCCGTTTCATTTCTCTTTCCTCCTTTGAGCAGAGTTTAATTAGCAATCCCTTGTCCTCTTCATTACATTAAAACCCAACTCAAGTAGAAAGAGAATAAGGTGAATCCCTTATTTTTTAAGGAATAATACGGTATTTTAGGCTGATTGATTTGAGCGGGTAAGTCTATCGTGCCCTGGTGGATTTGATCCTTTTGAACATCGATCTCACAGGAGAGCACGCCATTGAACTTCAAGGAACGTACTTCTCAACTGCCGCTAGGAATCTTTATGCGGTGGACCTTCTTCTTTCCTGCCCTCAACAAGATCTCACCCTTCTCGCCAAAATCATCCAATCTAATAGGAAGGTCAAACTTGTCCACCTTCTCTCTATCTAAATAGGCTCCGCCTTGTTCGATCAACCTTCGGGCCTCTGAGCCTGAGGAGCAGAGTCCTGTCTTTTCAAAGAGTTTGAAGACTGGAATACCTTGAAAAAATTCTTCCTTTTTCATAACCGTCGTAGGAACAGAATCTTCTTGGTGAGCTTCCCCATATCCTCTCAGAGGTGGCAAGGTATCATGTCCACTCCCAAAAACTCTTCTCGAGGCATGCCTGGCGTTCTGTGCCTCCTCTTCACCATGCACAATTTTAGTTGCTTCAAAGGCCAGTACTTCTTTCCCTTTCCTGAGGTCTGCCCCCTCCATCTTCCCGAATTCCTCAACTTCCTCCATCGGGAGGAAAGTGAACAGAGCTAAAAATCTTTTCACATCCCGGTCGTCCGTATTAATCCAGAACTGATAGTATTCATACGGCGATGTCTTCTCCGGATCTAACCAGACTGCTCCCTTTTCGGTCTTCCCCATTTTTCTCCCATCAGCGGTCATGATCAGTGGAAAAGTAATTCCATAGGCCTGTTTGCCTTCAAGACGCCGGATCAGATCGATGCCCGCCACAATATTGCCCCATTGATCACTCCCGCCCATCTGAACCAGACAGTCGTAATGCTTAAACTGGTACCAGAAATCGTAGGCTTGGAGAAGCTGATAGTTAAATTCAAGGAAGGAAAGACCGGCCTCCAAACGAATCTTTACGGACTCGGCTGCCAGCATCCGATTGACGCTGAAATGGGCGCCGATGTCCCGAAGAAAATCGATGTAGTTAAGTTTGGTTAGCCATTCGGCATTGTTCAGAAGCAAAGCCCGATTTCCTGAAAAATCTAGAAACCGGGAGAATTGTCTTTTTTGGACCTCCGCATTCTTATTGATCTCCTCATACGTCATAATCTGCCGCATTTCATCCTTTCCACTCGGATCTCCTACTAGCCCTGTCCCGCCACCTACCAAGGCGATCGGCCGATGACCATGTTTCTGCATGTGGGCAAGGGACATGATCGGTACTAGATTTCCTACATGGAAGCTCGAAGCCGTTGGATCGAATCCAATGTAACAGGTGACCCTTCCCTGCAATATTTCAGAGATTCTTTTCTCATCAGTTACCTGCTCGATAAACCCCCTTTCTTTTAAGACATCGAAGACAGTCTTTTGATCCACAGTAACTCCTAAGAACACAAGGCTAAGGTTTAGGTTAAGATTTGAAGCAAAAACCAATTGACTACTTGCCATTCAACGGTATCCTAATCCTCTGGATATCCCTTGATTTACCTGTTTCCGAATCGACCTCAAGCACCACACCTTGAAGTTCGATCTCCTCAACGGCCACATCAAATTTCCATGGGATTTGAGTTAATAGACGCTCCAAAGCGACCTCTTTGCGAATTCCGATCACAGAGCCCAAGGGTCCTGTCATTCCCACATCAGTAATGCATGCCGTTCCTTCATTCAATATCCTCTCATCACTAGTCTGTACGTGCGTGTGTGTTCCTAACACCGCACTCGCCTTGCCGTTCAAAAACCAACCCATGGCTATCTTCTCCGAAGTAGCTTCTGCATGAAAATCGACAATGATAATATTGGTCTCCTTTCTCAATACGGCAACCTCCCTTTCTCCTGCACGGAAAGGACAATCGAGATGCTTCATGAAGACCCGTCCTTCCAAGTTCAAGACTCCCACCTTCTCTCCATTGCTCCCAGGGTAGACACCTGCCCCCCTCCCTGGAACCCCCGGCGGATAATTGGCCGGTCTTAAGAGGCGAGGCTCTTCATTCAAGAAGGGCAAAATCTCCTTCTTTGCCCAGATATGGTTTCCTGAAGTCAAGACATCCACACCTTCATCCAGAATCTCTACCGCAATAGCAGGCGTTATTCCCATCCCCCCAGCCGCATTCTCTCCGTTAGCGATCGTAAATTCTATCGCGTAGTCTGCAATCACTTTTTCTAAAACCCCGTGGATGGCTTGTCGACCCGGTTTGCCAACGATGTCTCCAATGAAAAGAATACGCATTCTATCCCACCTTACACAATTCTAACCAAACCCAAAATGTCAAATCAGCTCGAAAGCGTAGGCACTACACGTTTTCATCGCAAGGAAAGAAAAACAACCCTGGTCCCCCAAAGGGGAGGGCTTCGGCGTGAGCTGAGTTGAACGCTAAAGCCTTCCCCATCCAATGCTGATTGAAACCTAAAATCTTTCTATTCTTTAGATACGATATTCATTTGATCCCGCTTTAGCGGGATTGGATTCCGAAATTCGGATTTCGCTCTTTGAACGAAATTTCATTTGGCGATATCCACCGACCGCATTTCCCTGATCACGGTGACCTTGATCTGGCCGGGGTAGGTCAACTCCTTCTCAATCTTACGGGCAATGTCTTTGCAAAGGATCACTGAATCCTCATCGGAGATACGATCAGGCTGGACCATAATTCGAATCTCCCTCCCCGCTTGGATGGCGTAGGATTTTTCCACGCCGGGAAAAGACTGAGCGATATTCTCCAGATCCTCTAACCGCTTGACATAGGTCTCAAGCATTTCTCTCCTGGCCCCTGGCCGTGCCCCCGAAAGAGCGTCTGCGGCCTCCACTAAGACATCAAGGATTGATTCTGGTTTTTCTTCTTCATGATGGGAAGCAATCGAATGAACAATCACAGGTGATTCTCCGTACTTTCTTGCCAAATCCGCCCCGATCTTCCCATGGGACCCTTCTACTTCGTGATCAACGGCTTTTCCGATATCATGAAGGAGGCCCGCTCTTTTGGCTTGCTTCACATTGATCCCCAATTCGGAAGCCATAATTCCGCACAGGAACGCCACTTCTAAAGAGTGCTGGTACACATTCTGGGCAAAACTGGTTCGATACTTGAGACGGCCGATGAGTTTGATCAACTCTGCATGAATGCCGTGAACTCCCACATCGAAGGTCGCCTGTTCGCCCGCTTCGCGGATCGACACCTCTACCTCTTGCTCCACTTTTTGAACGATCTCTTCGATCCGTGCCGGGTGGATTCGGCCGTCGCTCACGAGACGTTCCAATGAGATTCGGGCAATCTCCCTGCGAACGGGATTGAATCCTGAGAGAATCACCGCCTCTGGTGTATCGTCAATGATTAGATCGATCCCTGTGGCCGCTTCGAGAGCTCGGATGTTTCTACCCTCTCGGCCAATGATACGCCCCTTCATCTCCTCATTTGGCAAATTGACTACTGAGACGGTCTTCTCCGCAACGTACTCTCCGGCATAGCGCTGAACCGCTAGACTGATGATTTCCTTGGCCTTCTTATCGGCCAGTTCCCTCGTTTTGTCTTCAATCTTCTTAATTCTCTTGGCTCCTTCATGTTTCGCTTCATTCTCCATGGATTCCATCAGGAGCCGCTTCGCTTCGTCAGAGGACATCTTAGCAATATTCTCTAATTGCGTTCGTTGTCTTTCAAGGAGAAGGACCACCTTCTTCTCCTGTTCCAAAATCGCCTTTTCTTGCTGAACCACAGTCTTTTCCTTACGAGAGATCTCCGTCTCCTTCGTTTCGAGCAGTTCAACCTTCTTGTCCAGATGGGATTCCTTTTGGATGATTCTCCTCTCCAGATTCTGCAGCTCTTGGCGTTTCTCTGTCGTTTCTTTTTCAAACTCAGCCTTCTCTTGATAGAATTTGTCCTTGGTTTGGAGGAGGGCCTCTTTTTTCAAGATCTCAGCTCTCTTCTCCGCTTCTTCGATCAGACGTTTGGCGACCTCTTTGGCCGAACCAATCCTGGCATCGGAATACCTCTTCCTTAGGAGGAATCCAATGACTCCTCCAAGAAACGCAATGACACAAATGACGATAATATTCATCTCAATGGATAACTTCAATGGTCCATTCACCTCCTTTTCAAACCTCAAATCGGGAAACCGGCAGACTCATGGTATGCCTTTTCTCATGCCGTATCGGCAAAATCAATCTCTTCCGCATCCCACCCCCCTGCCCCAACCTTTGTGGGCACACCGTCCATAACCTTGAAGTAGGACGAAGACTGAAATAGCGGACATCGCCTGGCCTTCTGCAAAGTCGGATAAGAACAAGACCGTCAGACAAGCGCAAAAAGAAGCTTAAGACGCGATAGAGAAAAAGACGGGTCCGGAGGAACCCGATAGGGAAGAAAAAATGAAGGGGATCCTGATGGTAATTTTCGATTCGACTCTTCTCTATTCCGAAAACCTACCTTCTTTCGAAAGGAGGAGACAACGGTCTTTTCCCGTGTCTCCAATCCCAGATTCGATACAAAGCCCCTCAATCGGCTCCATATCTTTAGATACTCCAGTAGGATCTCAATCATTTTCCGAATGGTCATCGATATCAAACTCACTCCTTCTCATATCAGAATCGATCAAATCCTTTCCCTCTATTCTCGCACGTCTTTCATCTACCCCGCGCCCGTAAAACCCCGCTCTTCAGAACAGAGATCTGGGGGTACGTTAGGCATTCACCCCAAAGAAACCTCCATGTTCTCTTACGCGGTTGCAGGATTTGGCCACGACAGTGCTTATCTCAGATCCCTTGCCCGAGGTCTTGGGTCAGCGGCTCAGACCCACCTAGTAAAGTGAATCTCCTCAAAGGGCGTATTCTAAAAAAAACCTGACCACCCCTTCCCTGCACGAGCGTCACCCGGTGATGACAACTTTCTCTAGTCCCTTGTTCCCCATTTCCAGATCGATCTTCTCGGCCAAGTCCTTCGATTTGGCCTCGATCTCTTCGAAAAGTGCCTTTCTCTTCGCCTTCTCTCGCAACAGGTCGTCTGCAATGTTGAGTGCTGTCAAAATCGCCACATTCAAAGTCGAGACGCTCTTCGTCTTTTGCAAGATCTCTTCCTTTTTCTCATTGACATACTGAGCCACCGCTTGAATATAACTCTCCTCTGCATCAGTCCTCACTGTGTACGTTTGGCCAAATACGCTTATTTCAACCAGTCTTTCTTTTTTCATTTCCTCTGACTCAGCGTGGCTTCAACACCCTGGCCATGATCAGATGCCAACGCCTTTCAAACGATGAAGGAGTTGGTCGATCCGCGTCTTCACCTTTTCTTTATCTTGAGAGAAAAGCTCCAATTTTCTTTCCAGTCGGATCATCTTCTCTTTCTCCAAACCGAGCGCAGCGGCCAATTCGTCTCTCTCATTCTTGAGTTCCTGATATTTCATCAAGAGATATCCAATCTTCTCCTCCAGATCTCCCAGAAGGCCTCTTTCTTCCTCTGGCGCCATCTTTTCGGTTCGCTCGTCCAATGATATTTCCCCAGTCACAAAAAGTCAACCCTCCATCTGTCGTTCCGAACTATCCCTTCGTCTTTTGCTCAGGATGATTCCTGAGCGGCACCTTCCCCTTCTTCTAATAGGCGACAGCGGTCAGGGGCCCTGGAATGGATCAACCCTTTTTCGAAAGGGAATCTGAAAAAAAGCATGACACTCCTTGATGACTCAGATTTCCGAGATTTCCGGGCTTTTTCAGAAATCTTTTCTATGCTCCTCTGTCTGGCCTTTCAGGGCGACTGAAAGAATGACATCTTAGGATTGACTGAGGAGGTAAGCCTTTATGAGCTCATCAATCTCTCCATCCATTACCCGATCGACGTCATGGATCACTTTGTTCGTGCGGTGATCTTTGACCATCCTGTAAGGGTGCATCACATAAGACCGGATCTGACTGCCCCAGGCAATCTCCTTTTTCGTGCTGTGGAGTTCCTCCAATTGCTCCGCTTTTTCCTCTCGTTCCTTTTCGTAAAGGCGCGCTCTTAGTATTTTCAGGGCCGTCGCTTTGTTCTTGTGTTGCGATCGTTCATTTTGGCATTGGACAACAATCCCTGTCGGAAAATGGGTAATCCGTACAGCGGAATCGGTCTTATTCACGTGTTGCCCACCCGCTCCACTGGAGCGAAATGTATCAATCCTCAAGTCCTTTTCATCGATCTCGATCACAATATCATCAGGAACTTCAGGATAGACGAAAACTGAAGCAAAAGAAGTATGTCGTCGGGCTCCTGCGTCGAAAGGGGAGATGCGAACGAGCCGGTGGATGCCCGATTCTGCCTTCAAATGGCCGTAGGCGTAAGACCCATTGACCGTGAAGGTGACATTCTTCAGCCCTGCCTCTTCACCCACAAGAATGTCGATGATCTCCGTCTGATACCTTCTTTTCTCTCCCCACCTTAGATACATCCTAAGAAGCATCTCGACCCAATCCTGAGCCTCTGTTCCACCGGCACCCGCGTTGATACTGACGATTGCATTGCTGGAATCGTGTTTTCCGCCCAGCATTCTCTTAAACTCCATTTGGCTGACGGCGTCTTCGCTTTTCCGTATTTTCTCTAGCAGTTCTTGGGCTTCCATTTCATCCTTCTGTTCCTCAATCAATTGGAGAAGAATCTCCATTTCCTCCAATTGATGCTTCTCCTGTTTCCAAGGAGAAATGGCCTCTAGCAGGGAGGCTCGTTCCTTCAAGATCTTTTGGGTATTACCGTCCGTTTCCCAAAAATGTGGTTCGGCCATCATCTTCGCAATCTCATCCAACCTCTTTCCCTTAGCTTCGACGTCAAAGATGTCCTCGAAGCATTTCCAAACGGTCAGACAGTTCCTTCATTCGATCCTTCAATTCTGGTAACATAGATACCACCTTCTTTTTTAATCTTAGAAATCAAGATAACATAAATCAAGAAAAAGATAAACATATAGGTATAACTTCTTGACATTATTTACTTTTTCAATAATTCTTATCCTTCCTCAAGATGGAGGCCATCTCCTCCCCCACCAATGCCGGGTTTCTGACGACCCGCACCCCTGCCACTTGCAAGGCCTCCATCTTGGCTTTGGCGGTTCCCTTTCCTCCGGAAATGATGGCCCCAGCATGGCCCATCCTCCTTCCAGGGGGAGCAGTCAAACCGGCAATGAAGGCTACGACCGGCTTGTGTACATTTTTCGCGACGTACTGGGCTGCCTCCTCCTCGGCTGTTCCTCCAATCTCGCCAATCATGATGAGCGCCTCTGTTCCCGTGTCCTTTTCGAACATCCCCAGAAGGTCAACAAAGTTAAGCCCGATGATCTGATCCCCCCCGATGCCAATACAGGTTGATTGTCCAATTCCCTTTTTTGTCAACTGGTCTACCACTTCATAGGTGAGCGTTCCACTCCGCGACATGATTCCGATCGCTCCCGGGGTATGAATATAACCGGCCATCACTCCGATCTTGCATTTTCCTGGAGAAATGACTCCAGGGGTATTGGGGCCAATCAATTTTGCCCCTTTTTCTCTGATAACCTTCTTGAGCATCACCATATCCAATGTGGGAATGCCCTCCGTCAGACAGACGATGATCGACACCCCGGCGTCAGCAGCTTCGAGAATCGCATCGGCAGCAAAGGCTGGAGGGACGAAAATCGCTGAGACATTGGCACCGGTCTTTTTGGCGGCTTCCACAACCGTATTGAACACAGGAATCCCGTCGACCTTCTGTCCCCCTTTTCCAGGGGTGACTCCAGCGACAACCTTTGTCCCATATTCCACCATTTGCCGGGCATGAAACATGCCTTCATTTCCAGTGATCCCCTGTACGATTACCCTTGTCTTCTCATCGACTAGAATACTCATAGAATCCCTCCGAATTTGGGTTAAGGTTCAGGCTAAGGTTAAGATTCTTGAGCTTTGGGGATTCAATCGTGGTCTTAACCTTAACCTCGGCCTCGACCTTTGTGTTGAAGGGCTTGAGCGACCTTCTCCGCTCCGTCTTTCATCCCCATCGCCACCGTGAAATTGAGTCCCGACTCCCTTAGGATTCTTCTCCCCTCCTCCACATTGGTCCCTTCCAACCTCACAACTACAGGTATCTTAACTTTCACCTCTCGAACAGCTTCGGTAACCCCCATTGCCAACGTATCGCATCGAAGGATACCACCGAATATGTTGATAAAGACAACCTCCACGCCAGGGTCAGACATGAGGATCTCGAAGCCTTTTTTCACCATCTCGACCGTAGCCCCTCCCCCTACATCAAGAAAATTAGCTGGTTCAGCTCCAACCACCTTGATGATGTCCATAGTTGCCATGGCGAGGCCAGCTCCGTTGACCATACAACCGACGTTTCCGTCGAGCTTGATGTAATTCAGATTGTATTTCGAAGCCTCAATCTCTAAAGGGGCCTCCTCATTGAGATCCCTTAGTGCGGCAATCTCTTTATGCCGAAAGAGGCCATTGTCATCAAAATTCATCTTGACATCGAGGGCAATGAAATCTTCACTCTCCGTCAGAACCAATGGATTGATCTCAGCAAGTAGACAATCCTTCTCGTAAAAGGCTTTATAGAGGCCTGACAGGACATTTCTCATCTTGCCAACTCGACTTGGTTCCAGCCCGAGTGCATAGCCAATCTTGTTGGCGTAGAAGGGCTTGAAGCCCATGAAAGGATCAATCAATTCCTTCACGATTTTCTCAGGGGTCTCTGTTGCAACCTTTTCGATCTCAACCCCTCCTTCACGACTCGCCATCACCACGGGAGAGGCATTCGTACGATCAATGACCACCCCCAAGTAAAGCTCTTCCTTAATCTTCAACCCTTCCTCAACCAGAACCTTCCGGACCACCCGACCGAGGGGGCCCGTCTGAGGCGTGACGAGTGTCATTTTCAATATCTCCCTGGCAGCTTCTTCAGCCTCTTGGTAACTGCTCACCAATTTTACTCCTCCGCCTTTCCCCCTGCCTCCTGCGTGGATCTGGGCTTTTACGACGATCGTTTTCCCACCAATCTCCTCAGCGACCTTTCGGGCCTCCTCAGGAGTCTCAGCAATCTTCCCTTTCGGAACTGGAACTCCGAAACTTTTCAGGATCTCCTTCGCTTGGTACTCATGGATCTTCATCCGGCTCCTCCTTGTGCATAATCAATGACTACTATAACGCATTCCTGGCATTTGAAAAAGAAGAAAATGATAGATTTAGGAATGTAGTTTATCATATAATGTTTCTAATT
>JBEKDJ010000038.1:0-24355 GCA_050014415.1 Thermodesulfobacteriota bacterium
TATCCTGCCCATAGGTGTCTTAGACTCAAAATCCTTGAGCATATTCTGTTTGTCCCCAGGAGATAGTGCACCTTTGACTGTCGCACTCCAAAGGCTATCTCCGCCAATCTCATCAGGGCTTTCCGGCATGGTCATTGCAGGGGCAACAACATTGAGCCTAATCCCATGCTTGGACATCTCCATGGCAAGACTGTGTGTAAGGTTGATCTGCGCAGCCTTGCAGCCACCGTAAACTGGCTCATGTGGGTCTCCTCTCCGTCCGATAACGCTGCTCATTGTCACTACGCTTCCGCCCTTCTGTTCAATCATTACAGGCAACACGACCTTAAGAAGGGTAAGGGTAGCCCAATAATTGGTAGCTATGATCAATTCCCAATCTTCGGGACTGAGATCCAAAAAGTAACCTAATCTGTTCCATCCTATGCTTATAACCAGACAATCTATCCTTTTGAATCTCTCCAATGTTTTCTTGACTAATTCTTCACACTGGTCAAGCTTGGTAGCGTCTGCAGGAATTGCTATCGCTGTACCACCCCCCTCCAAGGCATTACACTTGTCTACAACCTTTTGGCAATCCTGAATGTGCCTCGCAACAACGACGATATTTGAGCCCTCCTTGGCAAAGACTAAACAGCAGGCTCGCCCAAGATTGGAGCTCCCTCCCACCACCATTACAGTTTTCCCTGCTAGCTCTAAGTCCATTATTCTTTCCTCCTTTCTTGAATATTGAGCCGTCTTATATCTCGACACCATAAAAGCCCAAGAATGTCTTGATCCAAAGGGAGCCTCGCAGAGTGAAAATCAGAAAAGCTATTATTCCTTGATTCGCCTGCAATAGATCGGGAGAAGGTCCCTTCAAGGATGCAGGGCTCACCAATTTCCTCCAAACCAATCACTTGCACCATTTGTTTTCCCTGCTTCCTCAAACCTGCTTTTCAAGCGGACCGTACGTCTGACCCTAAAATTCCAAAACCTGGCAACTCTACAGATCCTATCAAATTGTTCCAGACGCCGATTTTCTCCTTTTTCCTGTCAATCCCTCCAATTTCGGCAAATTTTGGAATCTGCAAAGCTGTGGCATAGTAACGCTGAATGATTTGGCTAATTTCAACACCGATCCTTTTTCTTAGAATAGGTAAATTACTTTCTATATATGGTCTAAACTCTATATGCTCTTCCTCTCGGAGATTCCCAAAGCACACCTGAATCTCAATAGGTGAGTTTAGATCTTGGGCAAAGAAATCTTCCTCACTAACAGGGCTGCATGGTCGTAAAACACATCAATCGCATGTTGGAACGATGACTTTCCACTACCATTTCTTCCCACTAACGCTGTGAGACTGTTGCACCGGACCAACTGATCTTTGATTGGACGTGTCCAATAATTTCTGACTCTAATCTGTTTTATAAGCATATGGGTCTTCTCGCTGTTCTATCTTGTCCCCTAAAATTTAAACCATCTTGGAAAGTAAATAACAAAACAGCATCGCCCGAGGAGGTGGGTTTCACTTTACAAAGCCTGTCTTTCCTTTAAGAGGTCTTCCACCCATTCCAAACCGAGCTCAATTAGTTTGCCCCGGTTTGGCTGGCCTGTTTCAGGATTGCAGCCGATTACGTCATAGAACATCTCAATCCCCTTTTGAAAATCCCTCTCTGTGAAAATCCTCTCTCCGGCATTCGGTCCATTCGGTTTAGGATCGAAGAGCCGCCGTGGCAATTGATCGTCTTTAATCGTAAATCCTTCAAGGCTGTTAAAGGCTCTGGCCATCATGGTGCCCCGTTCAGCGGCCTTCATCAGTTCAAAGAGGCTAGCATTCCAACCTGTTACCGCATTCAAGCACTGGATCATTAAATCCAGTGGCATTACGCCCCGGGGGACAAATCCGAAAACGCAGAGCCCCAGGGCATCCATCATCTTCCAGAGGTGATCAAGTAATATATAAGCTCTAATCTTTTCATTGGTGATCCGCGTCGGATGCATTGCTTTGTAAATCCCCAATGGCTTGACAGAATGGAAAGAATAGAAATTTTCATCAAAGAATAGAGTATCGTGAGGGGCATTCATATGATCAGCTCCATAGGGGCAAGTGGCATAACCTATGCCCACTCCAACTTTCACACGAGGGTCATGCATGGGTAACTCGAGGCCCTTGACCGCAAGATGATATGGCTGGTCTGAAACCCTCCATTTACTTGCAAGCCGCGTCACTCCTTCTGCCAGAAGATCGCCAAAGCCCTCTCGCTTCGCAATCATCTTCAACAATTGAATCACCAGATCCGGATCCCCGAAACGAAGCTCCAGCCCATCCGTGTCAGCTTTTGTGATCACCCCTTTCTCAAAACATTCGCAGGCAAAGGCGATTACCATTCCTGCTGAGATGGTATCCATGCAGTATCGATTGCAGACCTCATTGGCCTTGGCGATGGCCTTAAGGTCAAGAATATTGAGATTGGTTCCGAGGGCCGCAATGGTCTCATATTCAGGGCCCCCATAACGTGAATCAACACCATATTTTGAATGTTCGAGAGCGATACCGCGCTTACATCGGATAGGGCAAAGGTAACATCCTTTTCTCTGTTTCAGAAGAAGTTCATTGTAAGTGTCCCCGCTTACGGGCTTGGAATCATCGAGCTTGGTTTGCCGAAAGTTGTTAATAGGTAAAGCCCCTGCCTCAGACAGGATTTCACAAAAGCTGGTGGTCCCATAAACAAACAGGGTTTTCCCTTGGGGATTATCTTTGAAAGCTTTAGCATAGTTCTGTGCCGTTTTGCGAAGGAACTCAGAATCAAAAAATTCGATTTTTCCTTCCCCCAAAGCAGCGACAGCCCGAACATTCTTTGAACCCATGAGGGCTCCGAATCCATCTCGACCGTTGAAATGGCCCAGATTGTTTGTGATATTGGCAAAACGAACGAGATTCATTCCAGCAAGACCTGTCTGGGCAACCCGAATTCTATTACTCCCCATCTCCTGACGAATCATATCCTCAACCTCCCGGGCTCCCTGGCCTGCCAGATGAGAGGCATCCTTAATCTCAGCTTTTTCGTCAGTGATCCAAAGATAAATGGGTTTATCCGATCTTCCCCGGAACACAATTGCGTCAAAACCCGCCCTCTTTAGCTCAGGGCCGAAAAAGCCGGCTGCCTCGGATTCAGCGGCTGTCCCCGTAAGGGGCGACTTTCCTATAGTGGCAAACCTACATGATGCCGCCAGAGGCGAACCTGTCATTACTCCAGTAGCAAAGATCAGAAGATTATCTGGTGAAAAAGGGTCAATTCGGGGCGGAACTTCTTTAATAAGATAGTGGTAGCCAATCCCTCGTCCACCCAGGTAAGTTCGGTAGAATATATCGTCTTTCTCTTCAAACTCAATCTTTCGATTGTTCAGATTGACATGAAGAATTTTACCTCGATACCCATAGCCCATAGAAATTCTCCTTATTAAAGGGGAATACCTTTCAATAACATAGATCCAAACTTCCGAGCAGCAAGGTCTGGGTTTGAAAAAAGGTTTCTGGCCATTAGAGTTTAAGTGAAAGAAGACGGCATAAAGAGTATTACAACGGTCCTTCCTATCCAATTATTCATTGAGAATGGCCTCCTTGATCGCATCACCGACTTCATGGGTCTTATCTGTTCCCCCCATATCAGGAGTCTTAATCTCCCCAAAGGCCAGAGTTTTCATCACAGCCCTTTGTATATCCCGGGCGGCCTGCTTTTCTCCCAGGTGGTTTAGCATCATGCGAATTGATTCAATCGATGCAATGGGATTGACAACTGCTTTCCCGGCATACTTAGGGGCTGATCCATGAATGGGTTCGAACATCGACGGGTAGATTCTCTCCGGATTGATGTTCCCACCGGCTGCAAACCCCATCCCCCCTTGGAGCATAGCTCCGAGATCCGTGAGGATGTCTCCGAAGAGATTGGAAGCCACGATCACGTCGAAGTATTCAGGCTTCTTGACAAACCACATAGTCAAGGCATCTACCAACGCCATATCGGTCTTGATGTCCGGGTATTCTTTTGCCACTTTTTGATAAACGAAGTCCCAAAAAACCATGGAATAGTTGAGTGCATTCGATTTGGTACAGTTCGTTACCATTCCGACCGGGGCCTTGTCCCCGAGCTTTTTGCGGTCCCGGGCGAGCTCAAAAGCATAGTGAATCGCTCGTTCACATCCTTTTTGGGTAAAAATACTTGTCTGAATGGCAAATGCATCGGGACTTCCCCATTTGAAAAAACCCCCTGTAGCTGAATATTCTCCTTCGGTATTCTCTCGGATTACCACCATATCGACAGTCTCAGGTGTTGCCGTTTTCACCAATGATTCAACTCCAGGATAAAGTTTAATTGGCCTTAAATTGATATATTGGTCAAACCCTCTGCGAATTGTAAGAAGGAGTGTGAGGGAGATTTGGTCAGGGAGTTTATTAGCATCCCCGATACATCCTAAAAAAATAGCATCAAATTCTCGTAGTGTCTCCAGAGCATTGGAGGGCATCATCTCTCCATTCTTTAAAAAATAGTCACACCCCCAATTGAAATTTTCAGTTTCGACATGGAATGCATGTTTATCAGCGACGGCATTCAGAATCTTGGTGGCTTCTGACGCCACCTCATTCCCAACTCCATCCCCCGGTATGATTGCGATCTGATAAGAAGACACATGATCTCCTTTGTATGTATCTTGGACACCTCTCATAATCAACTATATCCTGAATAAGTTGAATAGTTTGATCCATGAGGGTTCCTTGTAAAGGAAGGTTCTCCACCTAGAGGGATTTGTTCATGTACTTCATTAGGCGGTTCTTTGCATGGAGGATGTGATTTCGCACCAACTGTTCAGCCTTCACCGACTTCCTGTCTTTTATAGCTCCAAATATCCTCCGGTGTTCTTTAATCGATGCCTCCATCTGCCCGGGGCTGGACATGCTTTGGAAACTGGCGCATCTTATACTGAACCTTAAATTTTCTGCCAGTTTTATCAAACGTTCATTTTCGCTCAATTCGATAATTAAGGAGTGAAATTTCATGTTATATTTATGAAATAAGGAAATCCTATTGGTGGCCTCCATTTTATTAATAAGGATTCTTAAACTCTCAAGCTGTTCAGCCCTAAGAAAGGGAGTTATTATTCTCACAGCCAGCCCCTCAAGAGCCCCTAAAATGTCGTATATATTCTCAATATCCTTCTGAGAAAACTCAATAACTTTAGCGCCCACATTCGGTATGATCTTCACAAACCCTTCCTGTTCAAGCTGTCTCAAGGCTTCCCTGATCTTGTTCCTCGTTGTGCTTAGAACGTTGATAAGATAGATTTCAGTGAGTCTTTGACCTGGCCCAAAGGTCCAGTTTGCAATCTTGCCCTTGATAACTTCGGGTATCCCTTTGCGATTGGAATAAGTATTAGTAGATATATCTTTTCCCATTTCAATCACCTCGCAAATCGATTATGTGTGAAATCATACAACTTTTTAAGAGAAAAATACAACTGGAGTCTCCTAGCTTTTTTGAGAACTATCAGTTTTCATAGCCAATCATAGGAAAATAACTTTCCTAATTACTTGAAATACTTAGACCACGATTTTCAAAATAGTAATTCCTGATCCTGATATTTTTAACGTATCGGTATTCCGATACGAAAGAGTTTTTGTTTTAAAAACTCAGGAAACTTCAGAAAAAAATGATGATGCATTTCATTAAATCATAATTATTTGCAAAAAGCAACAGATTGTATATAATGTTTAAAAAATTCTTGACAATTCATTTTAGTTATGATAGACGTTTTCTCAGACTTAATCTATAAGTTCAAGATTTCTAAGAAGGGGACAGGTTTATGAAAGAGATAACCTATTTGGAAGCGATTAATGAGGCGCTCACAGAAGAAATGGCCCGAGATGAAAAGGTATTTATTATGGGCGAGGATATCGGAAGGGGGTATGGGGGAGGTATTTTTGGGGCCACGAAAGGTCTTTTAGATAAATATGGGCCGGAGAGGGTGATCGAAACTCCTATTTCGGAGTCCGCGATAGCTGGATGTGCCGTCGGGGCCGCATTAGTTGGATATCGCCCGATTGTCGAATTCATGTTTTCTGATTTCATGACGATCGCTATGGATCAGATTGTGAACTTTGCAGCGAAAATAAGGTGGTGTTTGGGAGGGGATAGGGGAGTCCCCATCGTCTATCGATCGGCTTATGGTGGAGGGGTGGGGTCTGCACTTCAGCATTCCCAATGTGTGGAAGCCTGGTTTGCAAACGTCCCAGGTATAAAAATCATATTGCCATCGACTCCAGCTGATGCAAAAGGTCTTCTCAAAGCAGCGATAAGAGACGATGATCCCGTCATTTTTTTTGAGCACAAATTCCTGTATCGACAACTCAAAGGGCCTGTGCTTGAGGGAGATTATGTAGTGCCCATAGGAAAAGGGGATGTAAAGCGTGAAGGAAAGGATATCACCATTATAGCAATCTCTGCGATGGTACACTATGCGCTTGAGGCGGCAAATGTTTTGGAAAAAAATGGAATCAGTGTGGAGGTGGTAGACCCCAGAACAATATTGCCTCTTGATGAAGAGATCATCCTAAAATCGGTAGAGAAAACCGGAAAAGCAATCATCGTCCATGAAGCCCCCACCTTTGGGGGATTTGGAGGGGAAATAGCGGCTCTCTTGGCAGATAAAGCATTTGACTGTCTTGATGCTCCGGTCAAAAGGGTAGGGGCGTTGTTTTGTCCGATCCCATTTTCTCCAACCATGGAACAGCTATACCTCCCGAGTGTAGATCGAATCATCCAGGCTGCCCGGGAGATTCTTGTTTTTTAGGAGGCAGAGCGAATGGTTTACGAGATCAAAGTTGGGCAAGCTGGCTTCGGCATTACCGAGGGGATCATTGTCCAGTGGCACAAGAGTGTTGGCCAAAAGGTTCAAGAGGGAGAAACAATCGTCTCTGTTGAAACCGATAAGGTTGTTGTCGAAATTCCAGCGCAGTGCACAGGGGTTCTCATCGAAATAAAGCATGAGGTAGGAGAAACGGTTCCTATAGGAACTGTATTAGGGACTATTTCCGAAGAAGGGGTTGAAGGGGCAGTTGCTGTTAGCAAATTGAAAGAAGAAATAGGGGTGAAGCAGGAGGCATTAGCTGCGAAGTCAGGGCTTGAAAAGAAAGAAGAGTTTCTGGCAGGGGGCTTTTCTACCCAAGAGAAGAAGAAGATTTCTCCTTTAGCAAGGGATATTGCGCGGCGAGAAGGAATCGATCTATCCGAAATATCCGTTGGGAGCGGACCAAGAGGGAGGATTGTAAAAGAAGATGTATTGAACCTTATTGAAAAGAAAAAAGCTGCTCCCCCAGAGATAAAAAAGGCTGCGGAAAAGATGGAGGAGATGGAAAAGGTGAAGTTCTTGGGTTGGAGGAAAGTGATTGCAGATCGGATGATTTCGAGTGCGAGGAATGTCCCCCAGGCCAGTACATTAATGGAAATCGATGTGACGGAAATAGCAAGGCTGATTGCATCAAGCAAAGCAGGGCCGGATCAGGTGAGGCTGACCTATCTTCCCTTCATCATGAAGGCGATCCAGTTGGGCATTCATGTGGCACCGGAGATTAATGCCTACTGTTATGAGGATGGATTTGTCTTACAGAAGGACCTGAATATTGGGGTAGCAGTAGACTTAGGGGAAAAGTTGATTGTTCCGGTAGTCAAAGGAGTCCGGGAAAAATCCATTCTAGAATTGGCTGAAGAAGTACGGGATTTGGCAAAAAAAGCTCGGGCAGAGAAGCTTGAGCCCAAAGATGTGGAAGGAGGGACGATTACCATTACCAATCTTGGGCCTTTTGGGGCATATGCAGCGGTGCCGCTCATCCTTCAACCACAGACAACGATTATCGGCATTGGGGCCGTTCAAGAAGAGCCTTCGGTGGTGAATGGATCGATCGAGGTCAGAAAGAGAATGATGGTTACCGGTGTTTTCGATCACCGGGTGATTAATGGGGCCTCTGGTGCAAGATTTCTGAGAGAATTGAAAACGCACCTGGAAGATCCGAAGGGTTTGATTTTAAGGATGCGTTAATTCAGGGAGGTTATGGAATGAGAATATCAGAAAAGGATTTAAGGCAGATGCTTTACTGGATGGTGCTCGGTAGAAGATTTGAAGAGCGCAAGATGGTGCTTCATCGTCAAGGTCGTATCCGTGGCCATCTCCATCCTGGTCAAGGTCAGGAAGCGGTCCACATAGGGACCTGTTATGGTTTGGGAGAGGGAGATTATATAACGCTTTCCCACCGTGGAAAGGAACCTGAATTAATTAAGGGGTATAGCCTGAAAGATATGATGGCAGGGCAGATGTGTAAAAAGGAGGGAATGGGAGAAGGAAGGACTCCTACGGGTTCCCATATGTATGGGGATCTCTCCAAAGGGATTATTCCATCTCCGGGCATTATTGGTTCGATCATTCCTGTGGCAGCTGGCGTAGGCCTTGGTCTTAAGTTGGAGCGGAAGGGAAGGGTGGTGGTTTGTATCTTTGGTGACGGTGCCACGAACAGAGGGGACTTTCATGAAGGATTAAATCTGGCTGCAGCACTCCACTTACCCGTCATATTTGTTTTAGCAAACAATGGATTAGCTATCTCTACGGTACTTCAAAAGGCCACGGCAGGGCTCAGCCAACTTTCCGTGCGTGCTGCCGGCTATGGAATACCTGGGGTATCGGTAGACGGGAATGACGTTCGTAAAGTCTACGAAGAAGCCGGCAGGGCAATTGAGAGGGCAAGGAAAGGAGAAGGCCCAACCTTGCTGGAATGCATGATTCAGAGGTGGACAGGTCATTCCATGAGCGATCCCGATACCTATCGAACCGAGAAAGAAAGGGAAGAGGCAAGGGAGAAAGATCCGGTCCTGAGGTTCAAGAAGGAATTAATTGCTGAAGGCCTATTGTCCGAGGATGAATATATGGAAATAGAGCAGCGCGTGAAGAAGGAAATTGAAGAGGCCATTCACTATGCAGAAAAGGAATGTACAGACATCGATCCTGATCCATCTGACGTTTCAAGAGGAGTCTATGCAGCCAGTTAGCTTTATCCATCACGCAGCCTTCACAGTAAGCAACATGGAAAGATCGATAGCTTTCTATCGAGACATATTAGGGATGGAGGTTGTCTGGGACTCGGTTCAGGAGGGTGTGAGGTATGAAGGGTTGGTTTGCGATAAAATCACGGGCTGTCCGGGGACTGAGCAGCGCGTCGTGTATATGGGCATTGGTGGAAGTTTTTTAGAACTCGTCGAATATAGTCCCACTGGAAAGGCATTGGAAGATCACAAAGCGAGCGATATCGGAGCATCTCATATTTGCTTCAAGACAGATGATATTAAAGCACTTTACAAAAGGCTTCAATCGAGCAATGTGAAGGTGCACTGCAGTCCACAAGAAGGCATTTCAAACTTGATCATGTATTTCAGGGATCCTGATGGGATCATTCTTGAGGTGATTGAAGGAAAAACGAAAGTCTAAAGGTGAGGCTGTATTTGAGAGAGCGATGTCATTTAAAGGGTCATCATCTCAATGAAAGGAGCTGGTCCTATGAGGCTGAAGGATCGTGTTGCGGTCGTGACCGGAGGTGGCGGTGGTATAGGTAAAGGGATATGCCTTTGTATGGCCCGAGAGGGTGCACATATCGTCGTGAGTGACCAGAATCGATCCTCGGCAGAGAAGGTGGCTGCCGAGATTTCGAAGCTGGGCAGGAAGACTTTGGCCATTCAAACCAATGTTTGCATGGCAAAAGATTGTAAAGATCTCATTGAGTTCAGTTTGAAAGAAATGGGGCAAATCGATATCTTGGTTTGCTGTACCGGTGTTCCCGGCTATTCTGACAAGACCATTATCAGCGATGAGATGACCCGGGTTGAAAATATCTCTGAGGACGACTGGGATTTGACCCTTAATACGAACCTGAAGGGGGTCTTCCTGTGCAACCGGGCCATTGTACCCTACTTTAAGCAACAAAGGAAAGGCAAGATCATTAACATTTCTTCCATCGCCGGGCGGAGGGGTTCAGACTGGCTTCCGCACTATTCTGCGAGTAAGGCGGGTGTGATCGTTTTTAGCCAGGTAATGGCCATTCAACTGGGGCCTTATAATGTCAATGTGAACACGATCTGTCCTGGATTTGTTTGGACTTCCATGTCGGTGATTGCTGGAAAAGTAATGTCGAAAACATACCCCCAGTTTAAGGACATGAATCCCACTGAAGTTTTCAATGAAATCATCAGGACCCGGGTCCCTCTAGGGAGACCTCAAACACCGGATTCGATCGGCAATGCTGCGGTATTTCTTGCCTCTGATGAGGCTGAAGATGTTACAGGACAAGCCATCAATGTAGACGGTGGAGTAGTCTTCAATTAAGTCATTTGGGAGGGTGTAAAAGACTGTCTAAAGGATTCATGAGCTAAAGGGCTTCTTTTTTACCCAGGATACTTGCAGCAAATAATGTGAATCAATCATAGCCAGAGGTGATCGACAATGAAAGCCGCGGTACTCGTTGATTTGAGAAGAATAGAAATTCAAAACAAGCCGAAACCTGTGATCCAATCAGGTGAGGTGCTGGTGAAAGTAGAATATTGTGGGATATGTGGTTCGGATGTCCATGGTTACCAGAATGGCATCGTCATCCCAGTGGGTACAGTAATGGGACACGAGTTCAGCGGTGTGGTCGCTGAGGTCGGTGCGGGGGTTTGCAGTGTCCAGCCCGGAGACCGGGTTGTCGTAAAACCATCTGCTCCATGCCGAAATTGTTACTGGTGTCGAAAGGGGCAATATTCAATCTGCCCTAATCGTCGGAAAACGGTCATTGGCGTTAATCCAGAAAACGATGGCGCCTTTGCAGAATACGTAAGGGTCAGGTATCCTGGACAAATGCTTTTTAAGCTGCCTTCCGGTTTAGAGGCAAAGGAGGCTGCTCTCGCCGAGCCTTTTTCCATCGCTCTCCATGGGGTAAGGCTCTCGCGATTCAAATCCGGAGATTGCGTCATGATTATCGGGGCTGGAATGATCGGCCTTGCTGTTCTTCAGCTTCTGAAGCTAGTGGGCACCAGTAAAATCATCGTTTTGGAAATTTCAGAAAAAAAGTCTTTGGTCGCCCAAGCATTGGGAGCTGACATCGTCCTTGATCCAATTTCTGAAGGGGAAGGCTTAAGAGACCGCATTTTTGATCTCACAGGTGGAATCGGTGCGGATAGGGTTTTTGACTGTGCGGGTGTACCGATGGCATTTCAAACGTCCATGGATTGTGTCAAGAGCGGCGGTCAAATATTGGTGATAGGAGTCTATGAACAAAATGTACCTTTCAGTCTTTACAACCTGTTGCACAGGGAGATAGAGGTGAAGGGAGTTTATAGCAGCTATGACGAATTCCAAGAGGCGATCGAGCTGTTGGCGAAGGGGAAAATCAATACCGGTTTATTTATATCCAACATCATCTCACCAAAGGATTTGGTGGAAAAAGGGTTTGAGTCTCTGCTCGCCTCCAGAGACCTGATTAAGATAATCGTGAGAATGGATGAATGGCAGTGAGAGGCGACTTGCTTCAATAAATGTTCCTGGTAAAACTACCATTTTGGAAGAAGGCATAGACAAAGTCGGTAATTATGAATCGTCGCCTTCCTCTTCTAGAAGGAGAAACTGAATGGATGTTCCAACAGAAAGATTTGACTTAATCATTATCGGGAGTGGTCCAGCAGGATACCTCTCGGCAATTCTGGCCGCACGAAAAGGAGTTTCGACTGCAATTATTGAGAAAAGCGATTTGGGAGGGACATGCCTCAATCGGGGATGTATTCCTACTAAGACACTGCTTCATGAAGCCCTCCACTGGAATCACATTGCAAATTCTGGATTGATGAGAAATAGAGCGGAAGCAGCTTCTTATTTTAGATACGCTTTGGAGAAAAAGAACGCTGCTGTAAACCAAGTGGTTTCAGGTGTTCGCACAATATTGAACCGGGATCATATTACAGTTGTTCTTGGAGAGGCCTCCTTTATCAATCCGAGAACGCTCTCAATTAAAAGGGACGGGAAGATCATTGGAAGATTGGAATCGGATCGAATCCTTATTGCGTCGGGGGCAGTTCCCGCGGAATTACCCCTTTTTGAAAAAGATGGACAGTGGGTCATCGGGAGTGACGAAGCACTCAATTTAAACGATCTCCCTACGAGCATGGCTATTGTGGGAGGAGGAAGGCGGGGGGTGGAGTTTGGTACGCTCTTCAATACGTTCGGGGTACAGGTAACCCTTATTGAGAAAGAGAGTCGAATCCTTCCCAAAATGGATCGGGAGATCTCCGTCCGATACAAGGGTTTATTGTCGAAAAGAGGAGTAAAAATATTGACGGACGCACAGGTTGCGGCAGCTGACATATCAGAGAAGAAAAAAGTAGTCACGCTCAGCATTACGCAAAAAGGCAAGGAGGAAAAGTCAGAGTTTCAGAAAATACTGATTGTGGGGGACAGACGTGGAAATACGGATGGACTTGATCTTGAAAAGGCCAACCTCAGTTTGGAAAACGGTTTCATTTCGGTAGACTCCCGGATGAAAACCCACTCTCCTGGGATCTATGCCGCTGGAGATATAGTCGGCAAATGGTTTTTCGCCCATAAGGCGTTCTTTGAAGCAAAGATAGCGGTTAATAACCTTTTGGGCGAAGAGAATGAAGTGGATTACCAGTTCGTCCCAATCTGCCTCTATTCCTACCCCGAGGCTGCCTCCATAGGTCTCAGCGAAGAAGAGGCAAAAGGAAAATGGGGAGAGATCAAGATTGGAAAATTTCCATTCGTCGGATGTGGCAGAGCCGTCGCCGCTTCAGAACAGGATGGGATGGTAAAAATCATTTCAGAAGCCAAATATGGCGAGATTCTCGGGGTACATATCCTTGGTCCTTGCGCGACGGAATTGATCCATCTGGGTGCCATGGCCATGAAGCATGAAATCGGAGTCGAAGACATTAAAGAGATGATCTTTGCCCATCCCAATTTCTCTGAGGCGTTCTATGAAGCGGCACTCGATACGAGCGATGAAACAGTCCATATCATGAAGGGGTAACGGAGGAATCAACCACGGCCATAATAGATATCAGGCCATTGGGCATGAAAGGAGGTGGCAAGGATAGAGTGAACCGATTGGGGAGATCAGGTTTGTCGTGATGTAAGCTTAAAGAAGAAAGCAAGAAAATGAAAGGAGGTAACAAGAAATGAGTAGCAAACACTTCAGATCAGTCATTTCCGTAATGATGGTGATGTTCTTTATGGCAGGAGTTATCGTCAGTTCTTCGGCAGCTCAACAGACCAAGACAAAAATGATTACGATTGGTACGATAATGCCGGTTTCCGGGCCACAAGGAGCGATTGGTCTTGCCTGGGATCGTGGCTGGGAATTGGCTACTGATTATGTGAACGGTAAGGGTGGCATCAATATCGGGGGTCAAAAATATACTGTTAAGCTTATCCAAGAGGATGGGAAGGCGAGCCCGGAGGCATGTAGTGCTGCTGTAAATAAGCTTGTCTACCAGGATAAGGTGGATGTCGTGCTTGGTGAACTCATGGAGAATGACTCCCAGGCCATTTACAAGATTCTCATGGAGGCCGGTAAGTTTCACTGGCTGGCATGTGCGACCAATCCCCCTCCATTAGGTCCATGGGGTGCCAAGAAAGAGATCCCCTATCTGGCTTTAATGTGTCCAGGGCCTCATGTGGGATTTCCCGGTTTGTTTGCGTATGTGAAACAGGCTTACCCAAAGGCGAAGAAGGTGGTGACCACCGATAATACTTACTCCCACGAGCCAGTGATCGAGTATACAAAAAAGGAACTGGTAAAACTAGGGTTTGAGGTTTTGGGTGTTGAACGGTTTGATCTGGCTGCTACCGATCAGTATCCTTTTGCGACCTCAGTCCTAAAGCACAAGCCGGATTATGTCAACATTGCGATGTGTTCTCCAGATCAAGAAGGTGCTATTATCAAAGCATTGCGTGAACAGGGTTTCAGTGGACCCATTTCAAGTGCCAACCCGGTTGCCCCTACTTACCCTATGACGATAGCTGGACCGGACAAGGCTCATGACATAATATGTCTCTCACCATATGCTATGGGTGACGACGTACCACAATTGATGAAAGGCGTGGTAAAAGCCTGGAAAGCAAAGTGGAGCGAGGAATTTTCCGCTGACTCCTTGATGGCTTATGATGAAATCCTGGCCATACAAGCGATATTTGAAAAAGCGAACACAAGTGATATCATCAGCAATCGGGATCTCATCATGAAGACTTTAGAAAGCATGACCAAACGCGGGGACGCCATGACAACCTCCGGGCCCGGGTGGTTTGGTGGCTTAAAGACCATTGGGGCCAACCGCTGGCTGCTCAGGCCATTCACCGTCAGCCTGCTCAAGGATGGGAAGATAAAGAATGTAAAATGGATTGACCCTGTATTCCCATAAGTGGGAATTTGAAGTATTGCCGTTTACGGCTTTTATGGGAGCTGAAGACTAGTGAATAAGTCAGTTGAATAGACCCTCGATATTCGACTTTAAGAGCTTCCGAGCCTTTCCTGTGTGGCTTCTGCGAGGACTTTTTCGTCTCCGGGTATTCTTAGGAAATGGAGAACCCTTGGTTCCTGAGCCATTCCATCGGGAACCAAGGGAGAAAAAGAGATTTTTTTCTCCGGATAAGTTTTAAAAAAGGCCAGCCTTGGAGGAGACCCATGGAAAAAATATCAAAAATTAATACCGTGACCGGGCCGATTTTTCCACATGAGATGGGTATTACTCTTGTGCATGAACACGTTATATTTGGGTATGGGGGGTGGTATGCCAATTATTCGATCACGCC
Organism: Thermodesulfobacteriota bacterium; assembly: GCA_050014415.1. GTDB lineage: Bacteria > Desulfobacterota > BSN033 > BSN033 > UBA1163 > JBEKDJ01. Next base: position 14,873 of record JBEKDJ010000038.1, read on the forward strand.
ATTTGATCGAGAAATGTGCATCAACACTGCCCTCGATACAATAAAGGAGCTTAAAACATATGGGGTGAAAACGGTTGTCGATGTGACTCCCGGAGATTGTGGACGGGACCCGGAGTTACTCAAAGAGATTTCAGAGAAATCTGAGATGAACATTATCTGTTCAACAGGACTTTATACAGAAGGTGATGGAGGTTCTGGATATTTCAAGTTTCGGAAGATGGTGACCGGTGATGCGACTGACGAAATCTATGAACTATTTGCAAAAGAGATCAAGCAGGGAATTGGGACTACAGGGATTAAACCAGGTGTGATCAAAGTAGCTACAGGCGATGGAAACATTAGCCCTTACGAAGAGATGGTTCTTCGAGCAGCAGGAAGGGCCCAAAAGGAGACAGAGGTCCCGATTATCACACACACCGGAGGTGATGCCACGATGGGCATTGAGCAGGCTGACCTCCTTATTTCCGAAGGGGCAGACCCGAAGCGCATATCCATTGGACATATGAATGGTTCCTCGAATATCCAATACCATCTTGCCATTGTTGGTAAGGGGGTTTATATTGTTTTTGACAGGTTTGGCACCCAAGCACTTCACCGCTACATGATGGGTCTCGAGGCTTTTGGATTTTCGGACGAATTGAGCAAAGCCTGCGTCATTGGCTTAATTAGCATTGGGTATGAAAAAAGGATCATGATATCCCATGACTACGTATGGTATTTTCTCGGCAAGACGCCAATCAATATGAATCCAAGCCATATTTTTAAAAATATCATTCCGGCTCTTAAACAGGCCGGAGTTGCCGACGAGATGATTAGTACGATCATGGTTGATAACCCGCGAAGGTTATTTACCGGGTGACGGCATCTAGCGAAATTCATAGAAAGGATGATGTTTAGAGATAAAGATGTTTGATATCACAGGTGAAGCAATAGCTCAGAGTGTTTTGAATGGGTTCTGCCTAGGTTGGAGTTATATTCTCATTGCTATAGGGCTGAGCCTCATCTTTGGGATTATGAATATCTTGCAATTTGCCCACGGTGAAGTATATATGCTCGGATCGTACTGTGTTTATGCCTTCTCTGTCATGGTCGGGCTTAATTTCTTCCTTGCTTTGATCATAAGTATCGCCTTGATGGCACTGCTTGGCCTTTTCTTGGAAAGATTCATTTTCCGTCCCTTGGGAGGGGAACTCTTAACCACCCTCATTGTTTCCCTGGGACTGATGATCATCTTACAAGCAGGTGTGCAAGTGGGGTTCGGGGTTACTCCAAAAAGCTATCCCATTATTTCGCATGCCGCTGTCGCTAATATCATGGGAATGAAAATGGCGGCTGACAGACTTATGGTAGTAGGCATTAGCATTGCCGCCATTTTAGGATTATTTTTTGGCCTCAAAAAGACGAAATTAGGCCAGGCGCTCATCGCATCTGCCCAGCACTTTGCTGCTGCCCGCTTAATGGGGATCAATCCTAATCACATGGCAGCCACCGCCATGGCCATTGGCAGTGCCTTAGCCGCTGTGGCGGGAGGTCTAATGGGAAGCATATTTCGATTTGACCCATTCATGGGAGGGGCGGCTCTCCTAAAGGGGCTTATCGTTGTCATTACAGGAGGCAAAGATAGTATTCTAGGGGTCGTTTTGGCAGGTCTGCTTGTCGGTCTCGTGGACGGGATTTTTCCTGTTCTATTCGGTCCTGCAGTCGCCTCAATAGCATCATTAGTTATAGTCGTTATCATTTTATTAATTAGACCTCAGGGGTTTCTGGGACATGCCCAATAGGAAGTTAACTAAATCATTCACTTTGGTCGTGTTTATCGCCTTTATGTTCTTATATCCAATTTTGTCTAGAAATATGTACTGGATTCATATTCTTTCCATTGTTTTTATCAATGTTCTCCTAACTTCTAGCTTACGGACCATTAATCTGACGGGAGATGTTTCTCTGGGGACAGGCGGCTTTTTGCTTGTTGGAGCCTATGGTTCAGCCCTGTTGGCGATGAAGTTGGGACTTTCCGTATGGCTAAGTATGTTACTCGGTGGCTTGATGACCGCTATCACGGCTTTCTTATTAGGGTTTGTTGTCATGAGGACAAAGGGGGTTTATTTTTCTATCATGACCCTCCTGGTATCTGAGATCCTCAGATTGACCATGTGGTATTGGAAAGATTTGTCGGGTGGGTCGCAGGGCTTGAACGATATTCCTCGACCAAATGCGATTACCATTTTTGGATTGAAAACCATCACGTTTGATACCAGATTTACAATGTATTATTTCATACTTGTTATAGTTGCTTTATGTCTTCTCGCCCTTTTCCGCCTCGAACGCTCACTCGGACTTCCTTGGACGGCTCTGAAAAAGAGTGATGTCCTGTCTGAATCGATAGGAATTGATGTTTCTGGCTATCGGCATGTTGCGTTTGTCATCAGCTGCTTCTTCACGGGGATTGCGGGTGCTCTGTTTGCACACTACATGGGATTACTGGAGGCCAGCGAACTCGGAAAATTTGCGATGCTGTCCTCAATATATATTATTATCTATATGGTAGTTGGTGGTGCAGGATCCTTTTGGGGTCCTATCCTGGGTGCTGGCCTTCTAACAATCATGCCTGAGATATTTCGACCACTAAAAGAGTATCAGCCTATATTTTTTGGGTTACTGGTAATCCTCATCATGTTCTTCATGCGGCAGGGACTTGTCAGTCTACCTCATAATCTTAGGATAGGGTGGATAAGGGTAGGGCGGCATCTGAAAAAGTACGCCGTCCAGAGAGTTAGCTCTAGATAGAGCCAAGGAGCCTTACTATTGCTTGAAATTAATAATCTGTCAAAACACTTCGGAGGTCTGGCAGCGGTTGCCAATCTGGACTTGAATGTTAAGGGGGGAGAAATATTCGGTATCATTGGCCCCAATGGTGCCGGTAAGAGCACCATTCTTAATATGATAGACGGTTATCTCAGGCCGACCAGTGGCAAGGTGATTTTTAAGGAAGAAGATGTAACATCTTGTGCACCCCATGAGCGTGCACGAAGAGGTATCGCACGCGTTTTCCAATCGAACATCCTTTTTTCGGATATTCCTGCGATGACAAACGTACGGATCGGCTGCTACTTGCACTCCGGTATTCGTTTTTGGGCATCCTTTTTGGGCATTAAAAAGAGGATTGACAGGCAGGAGATGCTCTTATACGAAAAGGCTGAAGAAATCTTGAAGTTTGTTGGTCTCTATGAGGAGAGGGAAAAGGAAGCGGCGAGTTTGGCCCATGCAAGCCAGCGCAGGTTATGCCTTGCCATAGCCCTTGCTGTCGATCCTTCTCTTTTACTTCTGGATGAGCCCTTAGCAGGAATGACTGCCGAAGAGGTAGCATCGATGCTAATTGTGGTTCGCGGACTGAGGGAAAAGAAAGGAATCACATTTATCATAGTGGAACACAATATGAAAGCAATTATGAGGCTATGTGACCGTATCGCTGTGATCAATTATGGAAAGAAGATTGCTGAAGGTCCGCCAACGGAGATAAGTAAGAACCCGGAAGTAATCGAAGCTTACCTTGGAGCAGCAGAACATGCTATTTAGCGTTAAGGAGCTGAAAGTTAATTACAAGGGAGCACAAATAGTGAAAGGTATCTCTCTGGAAGTGGATAAGGGGGAAATAGTAACCCTGATTGGAAGCAATGGGGCTGGCAAGACAACAACTTTAATAACAATATCTGGATTAAAAGCTCCTGAATCCGGTGAGATCTGGTTTAAAGGGCAAAGAATGGAGCATGCATCAACGGAAGCGATCGTCAAGACCGGCATTAGTCACATCCCGCAAGGGAGATGGGTTTTCCCTTATATGACGGTTATGGAAAATCTCATGATAGGCGCCTATGTGCAAAAAGATAAGCAACAGATCAATGAGGAATTGGAAAAGATTTTTATGCGATTTCCGGTGTTGAAAGGAAGAAAAAAACAACTGGCAAGGACCCTTAGCGGCGGCGAACAACAGATGTTGGTTATCGGCCGCAGTTTGATGTCGAATCCAGAGTTGCTTCTCATGGATGAACCTTCTCTCGGACTTTCTCCGATGATGGTCCGAGAAATAGGTAGAATTACGATCGATATCAACCAACGTGGTACGAGTGTCTTGCTGGTAGAACAAAACGCCCAGTTAGCTCTCACAGTTGCCAATAAAGGCTATGTAATGGAGATGGGAAACATAATTTTGCAGGGACAGTGTGAGGAGCTATTAAACAGCGAACAAGTAAAAAGAGCCTATCTGAGCTAATGGAAGGATTATGTCTAATTTTGAAGCAGCCGGAGGTCGAATTATGGGTATTCGTTTCTTAGATCCAAGACATATAAGACGTTTTTGTGAAGGTATCAGCAGTGATCCGGAGTTTAAGTTGGCTGCCAAGTTCATGTCGCAAAATATTCTTTTGGGCGTTGGTGATTCAAAGTGCATCGTCAGCATTCGGGATGGCATCGTAGCAGAATTTAATCTTTCCCCTACTTTTATGGACTCTTGGGATTTTTCAATAAGGGCCACAACTGAATCGTGGGAGAAATTATTGAGCCCTTTGCCACCTGCATTCTATCACGGTCTATTTGCAGGAATGCATCGTGGCACCTTCAGCCTCGACGGGAACCTCGAAGCAGCATTTGCTCACTTTTGGGCGGTCAATCGGATGTTGGATGTTATGAGACAGCTACAGAACGGATAATTGTTATTAAGAAGAGAAATCATAGGGGGCCAAGTAATGGCAAAATTCGAGGGGATAACAGGAAAATATGTTTATGTTAAAGCTCAAGGTAGAGAATATCGGGTATACTTTGAAGAAAATGGGAAAGGGATTCCTATTGTTTGCCAGCATACCGCTGGATCAGATGGTCAACAATGGCGCCATTTCATAAATGATGAGGAAATTACTTCGAAATATCGAGTTATTGTTCCCGATCTTCCGTATCACGGCAAGTCTCTTCCTCCCGAATCAGTGGAGTGGTGGAAGGAAGAATATGTAGCGACGAAGGCTTTCCTGATCGATTTTCATGTGGCATTTAATCATGCACTGGGACTCGAGAGACCAGTCTTCATCGGCGTGTCTGTGGGAGGGAATTTGGCGGCTGACTTGGCGCTGGATTGCCCGGATGAATATAGAGCGGTCATTGGGGTCGAATCGACAATGGGAGGAAACAGCTCTCCTGGCTTGGCAACTGAATATGATGATCGATCAGGGACGGTGATCAGCGGCCGGTCTACCCTGAATTGGTGGCATCATCCGAGGATAAGTGATGACTTCAAGTATGCAGCAATGTTTTATATGATGAGCCCAACCAGTCCAGAAAAATATAGGCGAGAAACTGCCTGGAAGTGCAGTCAAAGTGTTCCAGCTGTATTCAAAGGAGATGTATATTACTTCTTCTTCGAGCATGACCTAACAGGGAAGGCTCAACACATTGATACCTCGCGTGTTTCCATATATTTTCTTACAGGTGATTCGGATCCTGCTGTCTCCATCGAGGACACGAGGAAATTGGTTGAAGAGATCAAAGGTGCGAAGTTCGTAGTCATGAAGGGCCTAGGTCACTTCGGGATGAGCGAGAATTTTGATGCTTTCAAACAATATATTATGCCAATACTTAATCAAATTGCGAGCTAAGCTAAAGCAAAAAGAGAATGAGTAGAATGGAAATAAGGAAAGTCCATGTGTATGCATCATTCGAATGATTTACTAACGAGAGACAACAATGTTTGTGTCTCGCAAGTTCGATGAATAAGCCCAGCGGCCAATTGGTTTGTTCTTGTCGGCCTGACCAACAGTTTTTCGATTTTCGCCTGGATCTCCGCCCTTTCTGGATTGCTTTCCCAATTTTGCCATTCATCTGTGCTATGCTATGTGGAGACTAAAATCAAATTGCGAGGGCCTCCGGATTTTTTCAATGTCTCTCCTGAAATATGCCTCTTGGCGCCAATTGCTTTTTTCCTCAATTCCTAAAGTTATTTCAAAAAATCTGATGCCTTCCTTTCTTGACCTTTCTTGAAGGGGTGGGTAGTAGTGATATTCGCAGATGAGACTCTAGAATTGGTCAACTCCGGTCTGATAATTTCTTGCCCTTACTGTTAAAAATTCTCGAATATTGCCATGCCTTCATAATGAGGTAGCTTCAAAATAGGGTCCTTTTCTCACTAGAATACGGTATTCACCCTATTTCTTTCTTAATCAAAAACGAGATATCATCATTTGGTAATCGGAATGGGTCCAGATTGACGGAAATTCATGAAAGAATCGATTACCAAGAAGCTGAGAGAAAAGGGATTGAAATTAACCCCCCAGAGGCTGGCAGTCATTGAAGTGTTAGTCGACAAAACTCCTCTTCATCCAAGTGCGAACCTTATCTTGCAGGAAGCAAGAAAAAGGGCCAAGAGGCTGAGTCTATCCACGGTCTACGCCACTCTGAATGAATTTTCTAAACATGGAATGATTAAAATGCTCGAGTTTGACAAAATGGAAAACCGTTATGAGGCAAACATGACAGAGCACATCAATCTCATCTGCAAGGGGTGTAAGAAAATTATGGATTACAAGCCCCCCTTTATCATAGATACCAGTCAGATTGCCCAAAAATGCCGTTTCCGGGTAATTGATAGCAGGTTGGAATATTACGGGTATTGTCAAGCGTGTAGGAAGAGGTAAGCCTCTTAGGCCAAAAAAGTTTTTAAGTCTAATTCGGAATCATTCCAGATTATGATTCTGAGGAGAAGGCGAGTAAGTCTCAGATAGTCACAAATCCACAAAAAGGAGGTAAATGAAAATGTCGAATCAAGAAAAGAGACTGACCACTGCTTTTGGAATTCCTGTGGGTGATGATCAAAACAGCCTAACCGCTGGAGAACGCGGTCCAGTCCTGATGCAGGACGTTCACCTTTTGGAGAAGCTGGGTCACTTTGACAGAGAGCGTATTCCCGAACGTGTGGTCCACGCTAAGGGTGCGGGCGCACATGGCTATTTTGAGGTCACGGCTGACGTGACAAAATACACCAAAGCGAAATTCCTATCGAAGGTCGGCAAGAGGACCGAGGTCTTCGCCCGCTTTTCCACGGTCGGAGGTGAGAGGGGTTCAGCCGATGCAGCCCGTGACCCACGTGGTTTTGCGGTGAAATTTTATACCGAGGAGGGCAACTACGATCTTACTGGCAATAACACTCCGGTCTTCTTCATCCGGGACCCGCTCAAATTCCCTGACTTCATTCACACACAAAAGCGTCACCCATCCACAAACTTACCAGATCCCAACATGTTTTGGGACTTCCTGTCCTTGACGCCAGAGTCGATCCATCAGGTGACCATTCTCTTCTCCGACAGAGGCACGCCTGCCACCTACCGCCATATGAATGGCTATAGTAGTCATACCTATAAGTGGTATAACGACAGGGGCGAGTACTTCTGGGTACAGTATCACTTTAAGACGGACCAGGGCATCAAGAATCTCACCCGGCAGGAAGCAAAGCGTATCTCAGGTGAAGATTCAAATCACGCCACACGAGACCTGTATGAAGCGATTGAACGGCGCGATTACCCTTCCTGGACGCTTGAGATGCAAATCCTGACACCGGAGAAGGCTAAGAATTTCCCCTGGGACATCTTGGATATTACCAAGGTATGGCCGCATGGGGAGGTTCCGCCCATCAAAATTGGTAAGTTGGTGCTGAACCGAAACCCGGTCAATTATTTTGCAGAAGTGGAGCAGGCTTCCTTCAGTCCTGGCAACCTGGTGCCAGGGATTGCCATTTCACCGGACAAGATGCTGCAAGCCAGGGTTTTTTCCTATCACGATACCCACATTCACCGATTGGGTCCCAATTACCACTTAATTCCGATTAATGCGCCCAAATATGCCCTTGAAAACAGCTACCAGCGTGATGGTTTCATGCGTGTTGATGCCAATGGAGGCGCTGGGCCCAATTACTGGCCCAATAGCTTCGGTGGGCCAGCACCGGACCGGAAGGCAGCCGAGCCTCCTTTCGAGGTTTCAGGACAAGCGGGGCATTACAATTTCACATATCCTAATGATGATTTCGTGCAACCCGGTGACCTCTATCGCACCGTCATGAAAGACGAGGATCGAGACCATCTCATTGGCAATATCGTGGATCACCTGGGCGGCGCTCAAAAACGTATCCAAATGCGCCAATGCGCCTTGTTTTACAAAGCCGACCAGGACTATGGCCGCCGCGTGGCCGAAGGCTTGAAGCTGGACCTGAAGGAGGTGGAGCGTCTGGCCAAGATATCCCATGAAGAACGGGCAAAAGCTACAGAGGATGGAACCTATCGGTAATGGTCAATGCAAATAAAAATCTCCGGTGTTACTTCGAACCAAGGAAAGGAGGGCGTCATTAGAAGCCGGTAATGAAAGTGAGCGACTCCTTTTGCACATTTCTATCGTAATCGTTAACTTTCGGAATGAGCCTGTTCAGGGATGAGACAAAACCTTTTCAGAGATGCGTAGGCTTATTCTTTGAGAGAAGGTTAACAGTAACAGAAAAAATGACTTAGATTCCAAAGGCACGGGGAACAGCCGGTCCGGAATGGTAGGGCTTCCCCGTGCGACTTATCGGAGGGATCTGAAATGAGCGGATTTAAAGAGGCTATCCGGAGTGGGCTCGAGGAAGACTTGCAAGCACTGCGACGTGCGATCGAGGGCCTCACGCCCGCGGAGGCGCGCTGGCAGGCCACGATCCACACCAATCACATTGCTTGGATAGTCTGGCACATGGCGCGTGTTGAGGATCGGTGGATCAGCCAGTACCTGCGCGGGACTACCGAGATGTGGAAGGCCGACGGATGGGCCGAGCGATTCAACATGGACCCCGAGAGTCACGGTCTCGGGCAGACGATGGAGGACGTCCGGGCGATGCCGGATATTCCTCTCACAGACCTGATGGCCTACTTCGAGGCTGTGCGTGCCGTCACACAGCAATATCTTGAACAGGCCGTAGATGCAGACCTGTCGCGGGAGTACCATCACCCGCGCCTGGGAGTGATCACGGGGACCTGGATCGTGGGGCACCTTCTTTCGGAGGAGAGCCAGCACACGGGCCAGGTGGCCCTCATCCGGGGCATGATGCGGGGGTTCGGGGGATAGAGGTTCGGTTTGGAAAGTACCGGAGAAGCAGTCCCGTGACGATGCAGATAAGATCATCAGGGCTCCGCCCTTAACTTGGCGCCGGAAGTGGAAGCTTGCACTCTTTGCTGCGGCTTTGGAGCGCGGCTGAGGGCTAACTAGCCATTATTCGTTCTTTCTACCAGTAATCGCAAACCTCTCGGCACATACGGAGAAAAACATTGGCAGGTGAAGAGGCTGGCAACTTCTTACCGAACTCTTCTTTTTTGAAAATCTCACCTCCACGCAACATTTCAATCAGAAACAAACGGAAACGAATCCAAGGTTTTGATTTGTTTTCCATATTGAAGCCTTTTTGAAGGGGCGCATATTGGCAAG
>JBEKDJ010000039.1:0-24069 GCA_050014415.1 Thermodesulfobacteriota bacterium
AAATGAATCAACCATTCAAATTGGCTGCTTTTGATCTCGACGGGACGCTCACTCGGGAGCAATCCATCTGGGAGTATATCCACAAGAAACTGGGTAAATGGTATGGGTTTGCGGAGAACTACCAGAAAAGGTTTTTGGCCGGAGAGATTTCATACGAGAAATTCTGTGAGCTCGATGCAGAGGTTTGGGAGGGAATGAAAGTCGAGGAGTTGTTGGAAATTGTGAAGACGGTTCCCTTTCATCCCGGGGTGGATGAACTGATCAGCCACCTGAGACAGAAGGGACTGAAACTGATAATGGTCTCGTCCGGTCTCTCATTGCTCTCTGATTGGGTTCATCAGAGATACGGGTTTGATTACTCGGTTTCCAATGATCTTCTCCATGAGGATGGCATCTTAACTGGCAAGGTGAAGATTCAGGTCCATTACGACAAGAAGGCAGAATGGGTGAGGAAGATTCTGAAGAATTTTGGTGTGAGACCTGAAGAAGTGATTGCCATCGGAGACAGCCTTGGCGATATCGACATGTTTCAAATGGTGAGGTTCTCTATTGCTTTTAATTCCTCCTGCAATGATCTGGAGCAGGTTGCCACTCTCTGTATCAAGAGTGAAAACCTGGCAGATATAATTCCAGAGTTACCACTCTAAAGAATCGGATAGAGAGACGCGGAGAAGCACGATGGCCTGGGAATTAGATTTTATGAGGTGGGCGAATGGGTGGTGGAGCTCATCCGTCTTAGATCAAATCCTGCCCTGGTTGACCTATCTCGGAAGCCATTTCGCTGTTATCTTTTTCATCATCCTTAGCTGGATTCTGACGAGAATGAAAAAAATTCTCCGCCGTCTTATTCTTCTCTATGCCATGCAGTCAGCAGTCATCTATGGTTTGAAGTTTCTGGTACAAAGACAGAGACCTCTCTCTTTCTTGGAGATGGGTTCAAAACTTTCCATAGGGGCCGGAGAAATTCTTGACCCCAGTTTTCCCAGCGCCCATACCACCTTTGCTTTTATGATGGCGACCCTCTTGGCCGGTTGGTTTCCAAGTTACAGAATTCTTTTTTACCTCGCTGCCGGATTGATCGGGTGGACACGAATCTACCTGGGCTTTCACTATCCAACCGATGTGACGGCAGGAGCTCTGCTAGGTTATGGGATAACGAAACTCTTTCTTCTCTATTTCCCTCTTGCTCCGACGATTGATTCGAATGAAACCAAATTTGGCGAATGATATGGAATTCCATTATAAGACTCGATTCATTTGCTGCCATTCGTTCTACTTATTTAATATTCTCGACCATTCATAGGTAGTTCCGAATCTTAGGGTTTCTAAAAAAGAGACCTCTGAACAAGACGTGAGGTTAGCCAGAAGGTAATGCAGGATCTTGCTTTGCACCAAATAATGTCATTTTAAAAAAAGCTCTTAAAAGATTTTATGTTTCAAAAGATTTTATTGACAAAAGTTATCATATATTATAAATTTCACAAGCCAGTAGCACATGGATTCCGTCTTATATATCGGGGCGGTAAGATGTGCTAAGGCTGATTCTGAATCTCTTTCTGGAGACTGAAATGAATCTTGCTCACAACCTCGAATTATCGGCGTTCTTCTTTCCTGATCGGCCGGCTGTCCGCCAAGACCGTCTTGAGTTGACGTATGCACAGCTGAACGATCAGGCGAACCGGATCGCAACCGGCCTTATCAAAATGGGGGTTAAACCGGGTGATCTCGTCGGCCTCTGTGCCCTGAACTCGTCAGACTGGATTGCCTTTTACTTCGGCGTGCTCAAGGCAGGGGCCGTTGCCGTTACGCTTTCCGGGATGCTGACCGGGGATGAACTGGTAAATCTCGTCAGCCATGCCAAGCCGCGTTTTATCTTCGCCGCCGAAACCAAATTGCCCGAGTTGGAGAAATTGAGGAGCCAGGGGGGACTTGAGAAGGTGATCTGTCCAGGAGGTGACCTTGACCTTCATTACCTCATCAAGACGGGCTCAGGATCGTTTAAGGCACTCGATCGGGATCGCACAGATACGGCCGCTATCCTCTACACCGGCGGCACAACAGGCATCCCGAAAGGGGTCATGCTGACCCACGAAGGCATGGATTTTTCCAGTCACAGCATTGCGTACTACGAACGGTCCACTGAGTTCGATGTCGCCCTTTGTTTTCTACCTTTTAACCATGTGTTCGGACAAATACATATCATGAATGCAACCATCCTGAGCTCCGGTTGCCTGGAGCTTCTGCCCTCTTTCGACATGGATCGCGTTCTAGCGTTATTGAAGGCCGGACAGATGACGAAATTCTTTGCTGTACCCACGGTGTATATCCGTTTCTTAACACTCGGCGACTTGAAGAAAACGCTGGGGAAGCTGCGCTACTGTTTTTCGGCAGCAGCCATCATGGCCTTGGAGATCGTTAAGCAGTGGAAAGAACGAACTGGGATCACGATCACAGAGTCATACGGGATGACGGAAGCGATGCCCATTACATTTAACCACTATTACCCAGAGAGGCATGTTGCGGGGTCCGTGGGCCAACCGGTTCACGGTGTGGAAGTGCAGATCAGGGATACCTCGGGGAATCAGCTAGGTCAGGGCCAGGAAGGCGAGATATGCGTCCGGGGACGGAACGTCATGAAAGCGTACCTGAATAACTCCGAAGAAACATACTCGGCGTTCTGGGAAGGCGGTTGGATACGTTCAGGAGATATCGGCCAGTTCGACCCGAATGGTTACGTCTATCTCGTTGACCGCATCAAGGACCTGATTATCACGGGCGGCGAGAATGTCTATCCCCGCGAGGTGGAGGAGGCTCTCTATTCAAGGTCTGAAGTAGAAGAGTGCGCAGTCATTGGACTTCCTGACAAAGAGTGGGGCGAACGGGTAACTGCCTTCATCGTGCCGAGATCAGGCCACTCCCTCGTCCCTGAACAACTAAAGTCTTTTCTGAAGTCCCGCTTATCCCCCTTCAAAGTGCCTAAGGAATATGTCACGGTGACCGAACTTCCCAAGAATCCTACGGGCAAAATCCTGAAACGGGAGGTCAAGAAGCAGTTTCTCGAGAAGGCCGGCCAATCCGGTATGGGAAAGAAGGCGTGAGTTAGCGCCAAAGAGAAACTGCTAAGCTCGTAAATCACGCGGCGAATATCGTAACAAAAGCAGAAGGAGAATTGGAAAGAAGGACTTGATAAACGTAACAGCGGAAAAGGCCGTCGCGTTGACCGGAAGAGTTATCGTTACGCGTAACAGAAAGCAGGTTGCTTTCAAGGAGGGCGATACAGTAAAGGTTGTCGATTAAGACAAAGGGCAGAGGCAATGCCGATAAGTGGATTCTTAAGAAGGTAGGGCCGCGATAGCCCTGCCTTCCTGTTTATTCCATCATCTTTGGAATGTTGTCGGATGAGATGGCTAGGGAGGGCAAATGGATAATAGGCTCATAGAAGCTTTTCACAAAGTCTATGAAGGTGAGGCCAAAGCCGCACTCCGGCTGAAGATCTTTGCCAAGAAGGCGGAGCAGGAGGATCTACCTCAAATTGCCAGGCTCTTTCGCGTCATTGCTTTAAGTGAAGAGATTCACGGTGAGCGCGCGCTTCGCATGCTCAGGGAGATCAAAGACACCGATACCAATCTCAAAGAAAGCTTCCAGTCGGAAACCAGGATTGCGGAGGTGGCTTATGACCAATTTGTCGAGCTTGCTGAGGAGATAGAAGACGCCACGGCTTCAAACATCTTCTCCAATTCAAGAGACGTAGAAGATGATCACGCTAAGCTTTTTAAAAGAGCCATCAACCACCTGATTGGAGAGCGGGAGACCACCTACTATGTGTGCCAGGTGTGTGGTTATGTTTCGGACGGAGTCTTGCCTGAGGTCTGTCCGGTATGTTCAGCACCCAAGGACCAGTTCATAGAATTTAAGTAAGGAAGGAGCAATCTGGAGTTTTCTTAATTTCATTTTCGTGCTTGAGCTAGTGTCAGCCTGCGCCTTTGCGTCAGGGTGGAAAAGGTTATCATGTATCCGCCTCAACATTCGGATCGATGATATGCCGGCTAAAAGATCGAGGGGTGCTCTGTGGGCTTTAGGGAATCAAGAAACCAAATGACGAAATGTATATCATACGGTCAGAGCTCATCAATCGCGTGATGACATGACGCCACTTAAATTCATACAGCAATCGAAAGAAAAAAAGAGGAGTAATACGTCACTGATGTATCGGACGCGTACCGGGTATTGCTACATCTTGGACGGTAGTGTATTATCTTCATGCCACCATTTTCGCATGATTCGTGATGATTCTGGGACTTTGCCAAAGAATGAAAAAAACCGAATTGTGAGGAGGGGTTCTGAATATCATGTCGAAAGAATCTTGGGAGAATTACAAAGAAAAAAAGCATTCTAGTCCATCACCATTAAAGGGGATCAGGGTGCTTGAGTTGTGCACTGTCTTACTCGGTCCTGCAGGACCAGGTTTTCTTGCAGCCATGGGTGCCGAAGTGATCAAATGCGAGTTGCCTCCGATGGGAGATACGTGTCGCAACCTGGTCCCTTATGGCTGTTTGTTCAGGGAACAGGGGCCAGCGTTTGTGCATGCGAACGCCAATAAATACTGGATTGGTTTGGATCTCCATAAGGCCGAAGGTCAGAAAGTGTTTCACGAACTTGCGGCTCAGTCCGATGTCATCGAGGACAATCAAAGACCGGGAGTGATGGAAAGCTGGAATGTCGGCTACCGACAAATCAAAGAAATTAATCCGGGCGTTATCTATATCTCCAAAAGCGGTTTTGGTCAGTGGGGCCAATATGCTCAAGAGAACAGGCCCTCCAATGATGGCGCTTCCCAGGCATTCTCCGGATATGCCTGGGTTTCAAGCTTTCCAGGTCGACCTCCGCTCAAGAGCCGCTTATATGTCTGCGATAACTACGGTGCGTTGATGGGTGAACTGGCTGTACTGGCTGCACTCCACTATCGGGAAAGGACAGGGAAAGGACAATACATCGAGCTATCACAGACTGAAAGCATTATGAGATTAATGTCCTGGGTGTGGCCTTATCAGCAGATTACTGGCAGGGTCGCCATGCCGGCTGGTAATAGGGATGTATCGATCTGTCCAGCGAATACATACTATTGTGCTGATGGTACGTTTGTAGCGATAGCAGCACCAGCCCCGGAAGAATTCAGGGGTTTATGCACTGCCATAGGCAAGCCTGAATTGGCGGATGATATCCGATTCAAAGACCATCTTTCTCGATTGCAGAAGGAGAATGCGGATGAAATCAACAACGTGATTGCTCATTGGGCTAGAAAGAAGACCTCCCGGGAAATCGAGTCGCTTGCTGAAAAGCACGGCTTCGCCGCCTCTCACCTATACACCACCAAGGATGTCCTGGAAGATAGACATTTCATGGAGCGGGGCTTTGTTACTGAGATGGATGACCCCGTCCTTGGCCAGTATCTTACGCATGAGTTTCCTGTGATGATGTCGAAAAGCCCCCCAAAGATGAAATGGTCGGTCAGACCCATCGGCTTTGATAATGAGTATGTTATGACTCATATCTTGGGCAAGCGTGAAGATGAGATTAAACAGCTGTATGAATGCGGCGCTCTGGGTAGATGGGCGGACATGCCGGGGCGTCGACCGCCCCCCTTGTGGGATGGCAAGTCCGGGCTGATCATGTCAAAGAGCCTATCCCTACCGGTAACTCAATCGGATTCTTCCAAGTCAAGCCAGGGGAAGAAAGAGGGGGGGACGGCTAATAAGAAATCTGATTGGGGAGATTGGGTGAGAGAGAGAGACGATCCCAGGATTGCACATACCAGACCAGAGGCTCTTAACGATATCACCGTTTTGGACGTGAGTACCAAGAGTTTTGCCGGGTCCTATTGTTCTTCGATGCTTGCAGAGTTCGGCGCTCATGTTTTGAGAATAGAGGCACCCGAAGGTGATTTTATCAGATCTTGCACCCCAGACGGCATGGTGCACCATGGTGAAGGACTCAATTATTTAACTGAGGGAAGAAATAAATTTCATATTACCCTCAATTTGAATAAGCCGGAGGCCAGGGAAATACTCCGGGGTTTGGTCGGCCATGTGGATGTCCTAATAGAGACTTTCAAACCCGGAGTGATGGATGATTGGGGTCTTGGTTATGCAGAGCTGAAGAAGATTAATCCAAGGCTGATATTCGCTTCTATCACAGCTTACGGACAATTCGGGCCCATGAGTCGAAGCCGAATGCCGGACTATGATAATATCGCCCAGGCGAGATCAGGAATACAATGGGCGACAGGTGAGGTAATGCCTGAAGACAAAAGCTATGACGAATGTCCCTGGGCCATTCCCACCAAAGCGGGCCCATGGATTGCATGGTGTCTCTCAGGGACATTCATGGCAGTCGGTATTTTGGCTGCTCTACATCATAGAAGGATGACGGGTGAAGGACAGGCACTGGATGTAGCGACGGCCGAGGCCTATGCATGTTTCGACGACTATGCTGCGTTGTATTATCAGGAATCAGGTCTGATCAATGAGCGCTTTGGCAATTTGGATGTTGCCGGTTGGCTGTACTGCTTTGCTCCGACCAAGGATGGCATTGTTTTTCTCGGCGGTCTAAGGCTGGAGATGTGGCAGGCTTTTGCCGATATGATGGGGAAATGGGATGAATGGGGTGCTGCAAGCTGGGAGAGTCTGATCCCTTTCACTGCAATGGAGCAGCAGCTGAAATGGTCGAAGTTGCTCTTCGCCGAAACCCAAAAATATACCAACGATGAACTGGTCAATATGTCTATAGAATATGGTAAGAAGGGCCGCTTGGCACCTATTACAGCAGTGGTGGCTCCGGTCTGTTCTCCTATGGAGGCTATGGAAGACATCAACTGGATAGACAGAGGAATTTTCAGATCAATCAAAGACCCAATTTATGGAGAGCTTGTTGTCGCTCAGGCCCAACAAAAAATGACAGGGACCCCTGGAAGAACAAAGTGGGTGTGCCGACCGATAGGCTATGACAACGAACATGTTTACCTCAAATATATGGGCATTGGACCTTCGAAGCTAAAGAAATTGAAAGAAGCCGGCATCATTTGAATAACGAATGAAAGGGCTGACCGAAGTTACAAGTCAATGCAGTTGACTGCAAAAGCGACTGAGGGTTTGCCTTTTGCAATTTAGAAGGGTATTGAAGAATACTTGAAGGACTTATCGGATCTTGAGAGAATAGACCCAGATGTTGTAAAAGGAGGAAAAGTGAGTTCCCCCCTGTTTCCACTCCCGCAAAGGAGGGGAGGTCTTGTGGGGCTTATTTCATCCCCTTGGTTTTTTCTTTCAAAATCGGAATCACATTTTGGAAATCGTCCACAATCCCGTAATCGGCTACTCCAAAGATAGGAGCGCGGGGGTCCTTGTTGATGGCGATGATCGTTTCAGAGCCCTGCATAGCCGTAATATGCTGGAAGGCACCGCTGATGCCGATGGCGATGTAGACCTTGGGTTTGACGGTCTTTCCTGAGATTCCAACCTGTCGCTCCTTGGGCAGCCAGTTTCGATCCACCACTGGTCGTGAACAGGCGATGACCCCGCCTAAGCTTTTTGCCACTTCCTCGATCATCGGGATATGTTCAGGTCCTCCAATTCCTTGGCCCACAGAGACAAGGATCTCTGCTTGAGTGATATCTTCTCCTGTAACAGGGGCTTCGATATATTCAACAAATCTCTTTGCGTCGAGTGTCCCTTGGAGAGGGGACGGCTCCATGACAATTCCGGCCTTTTTTTCAACAGTCGGTCCAGGGCTGAAAACACCGGGTCGGACAGTGGCCATATACCCTTTAGATTCTTTCGCGGACACATTGGCATTTACCTTTCCTCCGTAGATGGATCGAACAGCCTTCAAGCGATTCTCTTCAAAAGAGAGGCCGATACAATCTGTAACCAAGGGAAACCCCATTTCCACAGAAAGGCTGGGCGCCAGGTCCATTCCAAAAGCTGTGTGTCCCATCAGGGTGAGAAGAGGATGATATTTTTCAATGAGCGAAGAAAGGACTCTTTGATAGAGGATGGAATTGAAATGTTCAAGTTGGCCATCTTCCACGACCAGGACCTTAAATCCCCTTGCAGCCATCTCTTCGGCGAAATTCTTGACATGATGACCTAATAGAACAGCTGTACAAGCCCCCCCCCGTTGGGAGGCGAGCCTTTCTCCGGCCATCAAGAGTTCATAGGTGATGTCCCGAATTTTACCTTGTCGATGCTCAACCAGTACAAAAACTTCCCCCATTCTTCTACCTCCTGTTGCCTAACCTTGTGTTGATGGAAATCTTTCATAGATCGACAGCCGAATCGAATGTCAAATGCCAAATGTCAAATCAAGCTCAAATTCAAAACGTCAAATCCATTACTACTCTTGGACTTTGACATTCATTTGACATTTGGGCTTTGACATTTGGAATTGAGAGGGTCAGCTTCCTTTCTTCTTCTTCAGGATTTCGGTCAATTGCGTCACGACTTCTTCAGGACTTCCCTTCAATATCTCTGCCATCTTTCCAACAGGTGGAAAGAATACCTGATCGATTTTTGTATCCACGGATTCACCGGAGGTGAGACCGACCTCCTCGATCCCGAGATCCTTGATCTCCTTATCTTCTGCCTCAAGGATGGCCGAAAGGGAGACATATTTTGGCTCGTTGATCCCCGTCTGAATGGTTAGGACAGCGGGGAGTTTAAGTTCGACGACTTCATCGATGCCACCTTCCAGTTCTCTCCTGACCGTTGCTTTGTCTCCAGTAATATCGATGTGGGTCACGATGGCTGCATGAGGCAAACCTAACATTTGAGCCAGGCTCGCTCCGACCTGTCCCCAGTTGTCATCCTCTGCCTGAACACCTGCTAAGATGAGATCAAAGGATCGATTCTTGATTGTTTGAAAGAGCATTCTGGCAATCAGATGGCCGTCTTGAGCAGTTGGTTCCTCTATCCTCCATGCCTTATCTGCGCCCATAGCCAGGCATCTCGTCAGCACCTCTTTTGACTCTTCAGGTCCGACTGTAATAACAGTGACCTCACCTCCGTATTTTTCTTTTAGGAGGGCCGCCTCCCTGACCGCATAGCCGTCCCAGTCGTTGAGGTGAAAGACGAGATGGTCCTTCTGGATATCCTTTCCATCCTTCTCGATAAAAAGATCTGCTTCTGCAGTCTTTGGAATCCTTTTGACACAAACAGCGATGTTCATGGGGAATCCTCCTTCGCAACTTGGTATCGCCGGAGGCAGATTAAAGTTGCATTATCGAAAAACCCGAAATACGAATATCGAAATCCGAAAGAAATTCTAATTTTAAGAATTCAAAACTACTTCTTTTCTTTAGATCATCTGTATTTTGGGCATTCGTGCTTGTTTCGAATTTCGTGCTTTGGATTTGGAGTTTATGCTACCTCCATCGCCTCCGTGACCAGCTCCGCTATATCTTTTACCACGATCTCAGCTGTGAGTCCAGTTGTCTTGGTGGCATCCTCGAGGGTTAGAAGACAGAAAGGACAAGCTGTGGCCATCACCTTTGCACCCAAAGCAATTGCCTCCCTGATTCGAATCTCCCCGTTTCGAGCCCCCTCTGTCCCCCCTTCAGCCCACATCCTGCCTCCTCCTCCTTCACAGCATAGACTCCTCTGCTTCGATCTTTCCATCTCGGCGAGTTCCAATCCGGGAATGGAGGTTAGAATCGTTCTCGGTTCATCGAACACCAGATTCTGTTTTCCGAGAAAACAGGGATCCTGATAGGTGGCAGGAAGATTCAACGCCTTTGACAGTCTCAATTTCCCTGCCTCGATCAAATCTGCAATCACCTCTGTATAGTGTTGAACGGGAATAGCGAGGTCCGGATACTCATTTTTGAAAGCATTAAAGCAATGAGGTGAAATGGTGATGATTCTCTTAATCCCCGACTTCTTAAAGAGGTTCGTATTGTCCTTTGCCAGTTTCTTGAAAAGGGCCTGCTCGCCCATCCTTTTGATCTCGTTTCCGCAACAGGATTCTTTCTTCCCGAGAATCCCAAAGTCCAAGCTTGCTTTTTGAAGAATCTTGACGAGGGCTGTTGAGACACTCTGAACCCTTGGATCGTAAGAAGGAGCGCAGCCCACATAGAGCAGCGTCTCTGTGGTTGCCTCGCCGAGGATTTTGACTCCGAGGTCTTTTGCCCAATCCGCTCTCCGATCACGGAATCGTCCCCATGGATTCCCCTGGAGGAGAGTGTTTTCAAGAGCATCCCTGATGGTCGAAGGGACCTCGCCTTGATTAGCGAGAAAATTTCGTATCCCCATGATCAACTCAACGTTTTTCACGCCGGCAGGGCAACGAAGGCTGCAAGTGCTGCAGGTGGTACAGGCCCATAATTCAGGCCTTTTGAACAGGAGAGAAGGGTTGCCTGTAAAGAGTGTCTCTCTGACCAGCCTCCTCATATTGAGGGGAGATCGAAATTTGACAGGACATCCTCCCGTACACGTCCCGCATTGGATGCAGACATTGAGTTGGTAGTCTCGGACAAAAGTCTTAGGATCGATTTTCATCCGACCAGTCCTTCCACTTCCGCCAATACCTGATCTTGGGTGAAGTGTTTCTGCCTTGCCGCCTTGCTGGGACAAACGGCCGTACAAGCTCCACATCCTTTGCAAAGAGCCTCATTCACTGATGAGATTCCCTTCATGTCAAGAAATTCGATGGCCGAGTAAGGGCAAACCTCGATACACAGTTTGCAGCCAGCGCAGAGCTCAGGGTCAATGAAGGATATCGTGGCTTCCACCTCGATCTCACCCTTGATCACGAGGGACATCACCTCTGCGGCGGCCGCTGACGCGTGGGCTACTGTGTCAGGAATGTCCTTGGGGCCCTGGCAGCACCCTGCCAAGAAAATCCCATCCACATTCGTGGCGACCGGCCTCAATTTTGGATGAGCCTCCATAAAGAATCCATCCGAACTCCGGCTGATTCCCAATACCTGAGCCATCCGTTCAGCATCGCGACGGGCAGTAAGACCAGTTCCCAAGACGACCAGGTCCACGGGAATCTCAACGGGATTTCCGAGAAGGGTATCTTCTGCCTCGACAACAAGACGGCCGTCCCTCTTATAAATCTCAGAGCCTTTGCCCCGGATAAAGTAAATTCCTTCTTCCCGAACCCTTTTATAGAATTCCTGGTACCCTTTGCCGAAGGCATTGATGTCTATGTAAAACTCATAGATCTCAGCACCGGTCTTTTCTTTTGCGAGATGGGCCTGCTTCATTGAAGCCATACAGCAGACCCTGGAGCAGTAAAGCTTCGCATTTTCGTCTCGGCTTCCAATGCAGTGGAGAAAGGCGATTGCTTTAGGAACGGTCCCATCCTTCAAGAATATTTCTCCACAAGTCGGTCCGGAAGGGCTCGAAAGCCTTTCAAACTGAAGACCGGTGATGATATTGTCATTGATCCCATACCCATATTGCGGAAGGAGATGAGGATCAAACAGGTCATATCCTGTTGCGACAATGATCGAACCCACTTCCTTCTCAATCACTTCCTCTTCCTGATCAAAATTGATTGCCCCTGCCTTGCAGGCCTCGACACATGCTTTTTTACACTTCCCTTTGCTCAAGAGAAGACAACTTTCCTTATCCACAACGGCCTTCAAAGGAACGGCTTGAGGGAAAGCAATATAGATGGCTCTTCGCCTGGCCATTTCCTCTTCAAACTCTGAAGGCACCCCTTTCTTCAGCACACAGGCTTCCGTGCAGTCCCCACAGCCAGTGCAACGACTGTGATCCACATAGGTGGGGTGTTTCTTAATGGTCACGGTAAAGTTGCCGACATAACCTTTTACATCTACCACCTCTGAGCAGATAAAGAGTTCAATACTTCTATTTCGAACCACCTCAACGGTCTTGGGCGTGAAGATACAGGAGGCGCAATCTAGGGTAGGGAAGGTCTTGTCCAGTTGAGCCATGTGGCCGCCGATATAGGGTGCCTTTTCGACGAGGAAAATCTTCATTCCTTCGTTCGCCATGGTCAACGCAGCCTGAATACCAGCGATGCCTGCCCCAATGACCAACACAGAAGGCTTGATCCCAACCTTTCTTGGTTCCAGAGCCTCGTGGAGAGAAACCCTGCTCACAGCTGCCTGAACCATATCTCTCGCTTTTTCCGTTGCCTTCTCTTTGTCCTTATGAACCCAGGAGCACTGTTCACGGATATTCGCAATATTGAGAAAATAGGGATTCATGTCCTCTGAAGTGATAGCATTTCGAAAAGTCATCTCATGCATTCGAGGGGAACACGCGGCGACCACCACCCGATCGATGGAGAGTGCTTGGATATCCTTTTTGATTAAATCCTGGCCAGGGTCGGAACAGAGATAGCGATAATCCCGGGCCACCTCTACTCCGGGAAGGGTACTGGCAAAACGGGCAAGCTCATTACAATCGACCGTGGCAGCGATATTCGTGCCACAGTGGCAGATGTAGACCCCTATTTTCTTACTCATTAGCCATAGGCCCAATCTAATGTCAAATGTCAAAGCTCAAAGGAAGGTCAAGGTTCAAAGTTCAAAACCTAATTCAATTTGACATTGGATATTTGTCATTGATTTGAAATTTGGATTTTGACATTTGAACTTTATTCCTTTTAGGTGATGCCCAACATGCGGCGACCGATTGCTATCTTCTGGATCTCTTTCGTCCCTTCATAGATCTCGAGTAACTTGGCTGCCCGGTAGTAGCGTTCGATGGGATAATCATCGAGGTAACCATACCCACCGTGAAGTTGAAGTGCTTCGTCCGCTACCCTGACGGCCACATTGCAGGCCCACCATTTTGCCATGGCCGATATCTGGGTATCTGGATTTCCCCGATCGAGATACGAAGAAGCCCGATACGTTAGAAATCTTGCTGTCTCAATCAGCGTGGCCATCTCAGCAATCTTGAATTGAGTGACCTGAAAAGACGCAATCGTCTTTCCGAACTGCCTCCTCTTTTTCACATAATTGATCGCCTGTTCCATGGCGCCTTCGGCAAGGCCCAACCCGTCGGCAGCCACAGCAACTCTGGAGTAGTCAAGAAATTTCATCAATTGGATGAAACCATTTCCCTCGACTCCCACGAGGTTTTCTTTCGGTACCCTCACATTATTGAAAAAGATATTGGCGGTATCGGAAGCATGAAGGCCCATTTTCCCAAGGATTCTGTCTGCTTTATATCCGGGTCGATCTGTTTCAACGAGAAGGATGCTATGGCGTTTTGATTTTGAGGTCTCTTCAGGATGAGTTAAGCAGTAGACTAAAAGGAATCTGGCTTCCGTGCCATTGCTGATCATCACTTTGTTACCATTGATCACGTATTCATCTTCGACTCTTACCGCTGAGGTGGTCGCAGAGGCAGGATCGCTGCCTGCCTCAGGCTCGGTGATTGAAAAGCCCATGACCCACTCCCCTTTGACTAAGGGAGGCAAGTACTTCTTTTTCTGTTCCTCAGTGCCAAAGAGTATCAACTCTTTCGCACCAAATGTTGTTTGGGAGAATACCTGCCCCAGTCCAGGTTCTGCTCTCCAGAATTCCTCATGGATGATCGCATCCTCCAGAGAACCCAATCCAAGCCCTCCATAATCTTTCCCGATGAAAGCACCCACGAAACCTAATTGGGCGGCCTTCTTAATGAGATCTTTTGGAAAGTCTCCTTTGGCCTCGCACTCCTTCCCAATGGTTGCTAGTTCACCCTCGGCGAACTCTCGGGCGGCCAAACGGATCTGTTTCTGCCGGTTGGTCAGTTCAAAATCCATGATTCCTCCTTCATAGAAGTGTAAGAACAGTAAGAAATAGAAGAAAGGAATGTCTTCATTACCTTTCAGTATTTTCCTAACAACGCTCGAGCAATGATCGTTTTTTCAATCTCTTTGGTTCCTTCGTAGATTTCAACAATCTTGCAATCCCGATAGAAACGCTCGATATTATAATCTCCAATAAACCCATATCCTCCATGGAGTTGAAGGGCCTCTTCGGCGACCTTCACGGCCGTCTCTCCTGTGTACCACTTCGCCATGGAGATGAGATGGCCTTCCACTCTCCCTTGGTCAAGAAGCCAGGCTGCCTTCTGGTAGAGATTTCGACCGGCTTCGATTCGGGTGGCCATTTCCGCAATCTTAAACTGCGTGACCTGGAAAGAGGCGAGGGGCTTTCCAAACTGTTGCCGGGCTCGAACATGCTTGATCGCCTGCTCCATGGCTCCCTGAGCCAGCCCTGTGGCCTCGGCCGCGACATGGAGACGGGTGTGATCAAAGAAAGTCATGAATTGATGAAATCCCTTCCCGGGTGTTCCGATGAGATTCTCTTTGGGAACCCTGACATCGCTGAAAGAGATTTCAGCAGTGTCAGAGGCACGGAGGCCGAGCTTGTTTTTCAGCTTGGTCGCCTCGAAACCTTTGCGATTCGTCTCGACCACGATAACACTAAACCGATCATGTCGAGACCTAGCATGTGGTTCTGTCACACAAAGAACCGGTAGGAAATCAGCAATGGTCCCACCGGTGATGAACGTCTTAGTCCCATTGATGACATATTCATTACCATCCAGAATACCGCTGGTTTTAACAGAGGAAACGTCACTTCCCGCGTCCGGCTCGGTGATGGCAGCCCCAGTGAAGGCCTTACCCTGTACCAAAGGAGGCAACCATTTCTTTTTCTGTTCCTCAGTGCCAAAAAGGAGAATCATTTCCGAGCCAAAAATCCCCGACAACACAAAATGGGCAATCCCGGGATCGACCCGCCAGAATTCTTCATTGATGAGGCAGTGCTCTAAGAACCCTAATCCCGCCCCACCGTAAGCCTCGGGTACGAAGACCCCCACAAAACCAAGCCCACAGGCCTTTTCCCAAAGATGTTTTGGGGATTTCTCCTCGCGATCGTACTCCTGGGCGAGATCCGGAAACTCTTTCTCAGCAAATTCTCTCGCTGCCTTGATGATATCCTTCTGTTCGTCTGTCAGATCAAAGTTCATGAACGTCCTCTCCTTTTTTTCTTATGATCCTTCTTACTTCACTCGTTCCGTCCCTTCCGCCTCAGTCGACGGTGGTGGCCGAACGGATCTGTTGCCGCAGGGCTAGTTCAGAGTCTACATCAACCCCTTATTTTAGAGGGGAACAAGACTCATTCTAATATGAGAGGGAAATGTTTTCAATGATTTACAAAGCCAATGAATATGAATGGCGTAATTTCCAGCCAAATACTGTTATTGATCAGAGAAACCTTGCCTGGACAGGGAGGGACTATCTTCAAAACCTTGGCAAGCGTTCATTTGAAAGTAAAGGGTCGCCTACGGAGAGAGAGCCACAGACGCCTCTTCCCCCACTCAGACTTTTGGATTTCATCCTGCAAAGGTACCCCTCCAAGGTATTTCCGATCACCCCTCCCTGTCCGACCTCAAACTTCGTTGTTCCACCCGTAACCGAGGGATACCCTTTAATAAATTTACTTTATTGATTTCTTAAGCAATAGCGATTATGCTTATTCGTTGTCAGGACTATTATTTCACCCACTTAGGGTTCTTTAGGCCTCTAGCAGATGCACATTTCATCATCATCCCCGGGGCCGGTTTTCAGGTGCGATTCAAATGAATCCCTGATCTCCGGAATCTTCAAACCCTGGAATCTTTTTTGATTACTTTGGGAGAAACACCCTTATGAAGATCGCCATTTCTGGAAAAGGTGGGGTTGGAAAGACGACACTCGCAGGTGTGATGGCCCGTATCTTTGCGGCAGAAGGCAAGAAGGTGCTTGCCATTGATGCGGATCCGGATTCTAATCTTGCTTCAGCCATTGGCCTTGGTAAGGAGGATCTGGCCAGACTCTCTCCGATTGCATCGATGACCTCCTTGATTGAGGAAAGGACTGGAGCAAAAAAAGGGACCTTTGGGTCGATGCTTCGGCTCAATCCTAAAGTGGATGACCTTCCCAATGAGATGGCAGTCGTCTATCAAGGGGTGAAACTCCTCTTGTTGGGCTGTATTCCCCAAGGGGGCGGGGGCTGTTTCTGCCCAGAAAATATTCTCTTGAAGAATCTGGTTCGCTACCTGCTTGTCCAACGGGAGGAAGCGCTCATCATCGATATGGAGGCGGGCCTGGAACATCTTGGAAGGGGAAGCACGGGTTATGTGGATGTCCTTATCATCGTTGTGGAACCTGGACAACGGGCCATCAACACGGCAAAACAGATTAAGAGATTAGGGGAGGATCTGAATATCAAAAAGATGATGATTGTTGGCAACAAAGTCGCTTCTGATCAGGACAGAAAGATCATCGAGGAGAGTCTTTCTGATTTTCCGGTTTTGGGACATATGAGTTTTAATCCTATGGTTCTTCAAGCGGACCGGGAGGGAAAGTCTCCTTATGATATTGACGAAAAGATTAAGGGAGAAGTGCGCGCTATCCTCAAGGAACTAGAAAAAAGGATCTAATTTGTCTATCGTCGTTCCTTAAACTTCTTCTCCCTTACGGGGAGAGGAAAGAATGGGTTGGTTGAGCGGATTTCCATGATTCGAACTATTTTTGTTTGGTTTTGCATCACGGTGGCAACCCTGGTTCTGGGTTTTCTCGCATTCCTCACCTATCCCTTTGACAGAAGGGGAAGGATGGTCCACCGGTATGCCCGACTGTGGGGGCAAGTTGCCCTCCGGGCCAATCGGGTGAAGGTGAAAGTGGAGGGGATGGACTACCTGAAAGGAAGAGGCCCGTATATCTTCATGTCGAACCACCAAGGGAGTTATGATATCTTTGCTCTACTGGCCCATCTCCCATTTCAATTTAAATGGTTGGCCAAGAAGGAACTTTTCTCCATCCCTTTTTTCGGTTGGACGATGGCCGCAGCAGGCTATATCTCTGTTGATCGGGAAGGCACGCGAGAAACCATCGAGGCCATGAACAAGGCTGCCCAGAGGATCCGGGATGGGATGTCAGTGGTCGTCTTTCCCGAGGGGTCACGAAGTTCCGACGGCTCGATCCAGCCTTTTAAGAAAGGTGGGTTTACGTTGGCAATTAAGTCGAAAGTTCCGATTGTTCCCATTGCGATCACTGGAAGCCGGGAGATCATGCCCAAGGATAGATTGACTGCCAGCTCTGGGGAGATTCGAATTCGGATAGACCATCCCCTCGAGACTGAACAATACTCTTTGAAGGACCGGAAGCCTCTCATGGAGAACGTAAGGCAGACCATCTCGAGGAATTTCAGGTTGATCCGTCAAGGATCAGGTGAGAGAGAGAAGGATGATTGAGGATTCCACAAAAGAGAGATTAAGACATGAAATCGTGGGGATTCTTCTGGTCGCCTTAGGGATCTTCCTCCTTCTGAGCCTGGTCTCCTATGACCCGGCGGATCCCTCTTTCTTCTCCTACACCTCTTCGAGGGTCCGGGATATCCATAACTGGATGGGCATTGTGGGCGCCTATCTCTCTGGCCTCCTTTTTCAGGGATTTGGATTTTCCTCTTTTCTGATCCCTTTCGTCCTCTGTGTGTTTGCCTTCAGTTTTATTTTGCGCTGGGAGTGGAAATATCCATCTGTGAAATTGGTGGGCTGGTCCGTCATCCTCCTGGCTACTCCATCCCTCTTGAGTCTGTGGTTGAAGCCTCTTCATCAAGATCCGATGGTGGGAGGGTTCATCGGTGAAATCATCTCGAGGGGTCTTGTCCGGTATTTCAACTTTGCAGGGACAAGCATCTTGTTGTTGGTGTCTCTCATCCTCTCATTTATCTTGGGCACGGGAATCTCTTTCATCGCCGTCCTTCAACATGGAGGCAATGCTCTGAGCCGACTTGTGCAGAGGGTAGGTACGCTCAAAATGGTCAGGAGAGAACGTGCCGAGAGGGCAAAGGGATGGGTGAAGCGAAAACAAGAGAAAGGAGAGGCGAAAGAGATCGTCCCTCCCATGGTTGTCGAGAAACCTTCCCCTCCTACAAAACGGCAGGAAATCATCGAGCAGGAGGCCTTCGAATTCTTGGAGTCCAAATCGGCCTTTCAGCTGCCCCCCATCTCTTTGCTGGAGGCTGAGATGGAGAAGAGGCAGAAGATTGATCGGGACAGCTTAATCATGAACTCTCGAATCTTGGAGAAAAAACTCTTGGATTATGGAGTAGAAGGAAAGGTGGTCGAGGTTCGGCCTGGTCCGGTGATCACAGTCTACGAATTTGAACCAGCTCCTGGAGTGAAGGTCAGCCGGATTGTCAACCTGGCAGACGACCTGGCATTGGCTTTGAGTGCGCTTTCGATTCGTATCGTCGCTCCCATCCCGGGCAAGTCTGTGGTAGGGATCGAAGTTCCAAACACGAACAGGGAAATGGTCTACCTGAAAGAGATCATCGATTCCGATGTTTTCCGCTCCTCCAAATCAAAACTCTCGTTCGGACTGGGGAAAGACATTTCCGGGGAGCCTTTTGTCGTCGACCTTGGCAGAATGCCTCATCTCTTGGTCGCCGGATCAACAGGGTCTGGGAAGAGCGTCTCCATCAATGCGATGATCTGCAGCATCCTTTTTAAGGCGACTCCGAACGAAGTCCGATTCCTCATGATTGACCCGAAGATGCTTGAGCTCTCTGACTATGAAGGTATTCCCCATCTGCTTCTCCCTGTAGTGACCCATCCCAAGAAGGCAGCCGCTGGGCTCAAATGGTTGGTAGAAGAGATGGAGCGGAGATACTCGGTTCTGGCCGAAAAAGGTGTGAGAAATATTGAGCACTACCATCAGAGGACGGAGAAGGAATCAAAGGAAAAGAAGAAGGTCTATAGGAGGAAGGGTGATGCCTTAGAAGGTGGCGAGGAAAGGCCAGCGGAGAGTATGGAAAGACTTCCTTATATCGTCGTGGTGATCGATGAGTTGGCCGACCTGATGATGATTTCATCAAGAGAGGTGGAGGAGTCGATCACGCGACTCGCCCAGATGGCGAGAGCCGTCGGCATCCATCTTTTGTTGGCTACCCAACGCCCATCGGTCGACGTGCTGACCGGGATCATTAAGGCAAATTTCCCTTCAAGGATCTCTTTTCAGGTGACGTCAAAAGTCGATTCTCGAACCATCCTGGACACGATCGGCGCGGAACATCTCCTGGGAGCTGGAGACATGCTTTTCCTCCCTCCTGGCAGTTCGAAACTGATCCGCCTTCACGGCGCTTTCGTCTCCGGTACAGAGATCAAACGGATCGTCGAGTTTTTGAAAAAGCAGGAAAAACCTTCCTATGATTCCTCCATTCTCTTAGAAGTGAAGAAAGAGAAAGAAGCTGCAGGAGAGGATGAATATGACGAGAAATATGATGAAGCTGTGGCCTTTGTGGCAGAGTTTGGGCAGGCTTCGATCTCGCTCATTCAAAGACGATTCCGGATCGGTTATAATCGAGCGGCTCGTATCGTCGAGAAGATGGAGGCGGAAGGAGTAGTGGGTGCTTCCGATGGGGTCAAACCGAGAGAGGTTCTGGTCAAGAAAATTGAGTAAATCGTCATGAATCTACGGATCAACGGATTATGAGATTTCACCATTCCTGAATTTCCAAATTCAGGAATGGTGAAAGTGGGAGGTCGGTGTGAAAAAAATCTCTTTGATGAGCGGCATAGCACTGATTCTATCCGGTCTGATCTTCGGCCCAGAGGCCTTTGGAGCAACTGCTCAGGGTGTCCTGGCAGAGATCCAGAGCCGGTATGAAAAGACGAATGACCTTGAGGCCGGTTTCTTACAGGAATACATTGGAAAGGTGATGAAGAGACCCCAAAGGGGCGAAGGAAAGGTCTATTTCAAGAAGAAAGGAATGATGCGGTGGGACTACCGGGTTCCGAACCAAAAACTCATTTCAAATGGCTCCACTCTTTGGTACTATCAACCAGAGGAGAATCAAGTCTTCGTTTCCGATGTTGCAAAAGTCCTCAAAGAAAAGACGCCCTTGGCCTTTTTGTCCGGGGAGGGAGATCTCAGCCGGGACTTCAGCCTTCTTAATCTTAATGAACCCGTCTCTCAAAAGGGAGAAAACTACATTCTGGAGTTGATGCCAAAAGAGCCCGACGAGACGTTAGCCAAAATAGTCTTAACCGTCGATAAGAAAACTTATTACGTTATTCAAACCGATATCTTTGATGAGTTGGGAAATGTGACACGAACCCGGTTCACCGATATCAAAACCAATGTGGACCTTTCCAACTCCCTTTTCCAATTTGCCATTCCACCCGGGGCAGAGGTCTTGAAGATGCAGGAGTCATCCAATCCATCATCGGGAGGGAAAGAAACTCCTAAGAAATAAGGCAGGCACGGACGCAAAATCCTAAGCACAAAACACTAAATCCTAAACAAATCCAAATCTTCAAAATACAAATGTTCAAAACAAAATGACAAAGATCCCAACTGCAAGAGGATATGATCCAGAAGACAGGACACTTAAATTTGCGCAAGATGTTATTGCCTTCGTCAATTAGTTGCCCAAGAGCTTAACCCATGTGGAGATGAGTAAACAACTTGTTAAAGCCGCTGGTGCTGTCGGCCCGAGCCATATCGAAGCTAACGAATCTTTAAGTAAGAAAGATTTTGTGATCCGAATTAAATATGCCGCAAGGAATCAAAAGAGAGCCCTTATTGACTGAAACTGACCATTTATCCCAAGGAGTTGGAAGAAGATCAGAAACATCTTATCCAGGAGTCCACCGAACTTACGAAGATTTTCGGAGCTATCATAGAAGAACCCGTCTAATGTCTTGGTCATTGAAGTTTCGAGATTTGAATTTGTTTAGGGTTTAGAAATTACAATTTAGGATTTATCTTTATGCCTGTCTTTACCACAAATGCCGTTGTGATTCGCACCCTCGATTATGGGGAGTCAGACAAGATCGTCACCTTTTTCACCAGAGATTTTGGGAAGATCAAGGGGATTGCAAAAGGCGCGAGGAGGAGCAAGAAGCGATTTCAGAATGCCCTCGACCTATTCTCCCATCTCCGGCTCATCTTCTTCGACCGAGAGGGGATGAGCCTCGTGAGGGCGGAAGGCTGTGACATCCTCGGCTCTTTTCCCAAGATCAGGGAAGACTTGAAGAAGATCTTCTATGGAAACTATCTCTTAGAGTTGGTGAATGAGATGGCCGGGGAACGGGAGGCTAATCGAGAAGCCTTCGATCTGCTCCTCTCCTTTTTGTCAGTCCTTGATGAACTGGAGGCAAAAGAGGAAGGATTGAGGGTTTTTGAGATCCGGATGCTCTCCCTCTTCGGTTATCAGCCCAATATGCGAAAGTGTGAATTTTGTAAGAAGGGTTGGGAGGATCTTCAGGCAGTGCCTGTCTTTTTCTCGATGGAGAAAGGGGCATTGGTCTGTGAAAGATGTTCAAAGGGCTGGAACAGACTCTTCCCCCTCTCTTTAGGGACAGCTCGATTGATTGAAAGAATCTCCCAAATGGAATTGTCAAAGATTCACAGACTGAGATTTACCTCTCAGGCCTTATCAGAGAGTCGGGAACTTCTCCCCCGATTCATCAGCTACCAACTCGGGAAGGAGTTGAAGTCGCTCAAGGCATTGAATGGTTTAGAAAATAAATCCAAATGTCAAACAATCATAGATGAGCGGTGACATATAGGGCTTCAAAATGCTAACCCTACTTCGTTGGGGATCGAAACCTTTGGTTCAAAAATACAGAAGATTCTTATTTAACGTTCTGTGCCATGCTCTGCGCTGTGCGTTTGTAAGGAGGGGCAATGAATTTTCAAGAGTTGATCTTTTCACTGGAGCGTTTCTGGGCAGATCAGGGCTGTGTGATCCAACAGCCCTATGATATGGAGGTTGGCGCAGGGACTTTCCATCCGGCTACTTTCCTCAGGGTCTTAGGCCCAGAGCCTTGGAGGGCGGCTTATGTGGAGCCCTCTCGCCGGCCCACCGATGGTCGGTATGGAGAGAATCCCAATCGCCTCCAGCGCCACTATCAGTATCAAGTCATCATGAAACCTTCCCCTCTCGACATTCAGGAGATCTATCTCAGCAGCTTGAAGTCCTTCGGCATCGATCCCCTTGAGCATGACATCCGCTTCGTTGAAGACGATTGGGAATCCCCCACCCTTGGGGCATGGGGTTTGGGCTGGGAGGTCTGGCTGGATGGGATGGAGATCACCCAGTTCACCTATTTTCAGCAGGCGGGTGGAATCGAACTTAACCCGATCCCTGTGGAGATCACCTACGGTATTGAACGCATTGCCATGTATCTTCAGGGCGTGGACAATGTCTATGATCTCGAATGGGCAAAAGGGATGAGATATGGGGATGTTCATCATCATGGAGAAGTAGAGTTTTCACGATATAATTTCGAGGAAGCTGACGTGGAGATGTTATTTCGCCTTTTTGAGATGTATGAGAAGGAGGCAAAGGCGCTCGCTGAAAAGGGATTGACCCTTCCTGCCTATGACTATTGTTTGAAGACTTCTCATGCCTTCAACCTTCTCGATGCGCGCAGTGCGATTAGCGTGACGGAGAGAGTGGGATACATCTTGAGGGTGAGAAACTTGGCGAGGTTGTGTGCCGAGGGTTATCTTAAGCAGAGAGAGGAATTGGGGTTTCCGCTCTTGAGGCAGAAAGCAGAGAGCAGTAAGCAGTAGGCGGAAAAAAATGTTTTGTTTCTCTTCTGCCGACTGCCCTTTGCATACTGCCTGCTATGCAGTGCCTGACTGACACTGTTATACACTGACACCAGGAGTTTTTCATGAAAGAACTGCTAATGGAGATCGGCACAGAAGAGATTCCTGCTGGTTTTGTCTCGCAAGCGTTGATCGACCTGGAGAGGCTTGCGCGGAAAGAACTAGAGGCAAACCGAATCAACTTCGAGGGTGTAAAGACCCTCGGTACCCCGAGACGGCTCGTCCTTGTTGTCGAGTCCGTTTCAGAAAAGCAGAAAGACGTTGAGCTGAAGAAGTTGGGTCCTTCCAAGCAGGCCGCTTTCGACTCCGGCGGAAAACCCACCAAAGCAGCCATCGGTTTTGCCAAAAGCCAAGCGGTTCCCGTTGAATCTCTCGAACTGATCGAGACAGAAAAGGGTACATACGTCGCTGCAGTGAAAAGGGAAGCTGGAAAGCCGACCCTCCAGCTCCTTTCAGCCATCCTACCGAGATTGATCCTTTCAATCCCTTTCCAGAAATCGATGAGATGGGCGGATGTTTCCATCCGATTTGCTAGACCCATTCATTGGATTCTAGCTCTTTTTGGAGGCGAGACTATCCCTTTTGAAATAGGGATGGTCCAAAGCAGCAATGTCACCTATGGCCATCGATTTATGCATCCCGGTCCTATTCAGGTAAACGATTTTCGCTCCTATCTTCAGAAAACGAGAGAGGCTTCCATCATCGTTGACCCAGCGGAACGAAAAAAAATGATTGAAGACATGCTGGTGAGCGTTGCCGCCTCCGCTTCGGGAAAGGTCCTCAGAGATGAAGAGCTGCTGAACGAAGTCAATTTCCTGGTGGAATATCCGGTTGCCCTCTGCGGAAGCTTTGGTGGAGAATTCCTCTCTCTCCCACGAGAGGTTGTGATCCATTCAATGAAGGAGCACCAGAGATATTTTCCAGTGGTCGATGATCATGGTGGTCTCCTCCCCTATTTTGTATTTGTGAGCAACATCGCAGCCAGGAACTCCGAAGTAGTCGTGAAAGGAAACGAAAGGGTTCTCCAAGCGCGGCTCTCTGATGCAGCTTACTTCTTTCATGATGATTTGAAAATCCCTCTGGAGAAAAGAGTGGAGCAGTTGAAGAAGGTCGTCTTCCAGGCGAAGCTTGGGACATCTTATGAGAAGGTGATGCGGTTTAAACAGTTGGCCCTGTTTATTTGTGGACATATTGATCCGAAACTCCAGGAATTAGTTGAAAGGGCTTCCTTCTTATGTAAAGCGGATTTAGTAACAGGAATGGTCGGCGAATTTCCAAAACTCCAGGGGATCGTAGGAAGGGAGTATGCGCTGTTGTCAGGGGAGAAGACAGAAGTCGCTGAGGCGATTTATGAGCACTATCTCCCTGGTTTTGCAGGAGACCGGTTGCCTTCCAGCCCTGTTGGGGATATCGTCAGCATGGCTGATCGATTAG
>JBEKDJ010000040.1:0-24022 GCA_050014415.1 Thermodesulfobacteriota bacterium
GCCAATACTGCCTATGTCCTGGAGGTGGGTACGATCGCTTTGAAAGGTGATGCCAAAATCATCGCCAAGGATGAATATGTCACCAAGGCCTATCTGGGATGTTAACCAGGCTGTGCTCACTAAAGAAACCAACTTGGCAAACCATTGTCTATCCGGAGGGATGCTTTGCCCTCCGGGCTTATTCGAACCCTAAGAGAAGCTGCGAGGGGTCAAACCAAAACAACCTTGATGATTTTCACCTGCGTTCTGACTCCGGTAAGAACTCAGGAAACTCAGATTTTTTTCTTGACAAAGCTACACCGGCGCTGGTATAAGAGTCCAGAAATATGATTGCAGGGCTACCCAGACATTTGGGACTGCAAAGCTGCCAGGGGAAGGTCATTGCTCTTCTGGGCCATAACGCAGCCGGGCTTCCGCAAAGATTTTGCTGGCAGTTCGGCTTTTCATTTTGCCGGCAGTCCGGCTCTTTCCAGGCCGGCCAAAGCCGGAGATGACGGCAGATCGCAGATTACAGATGGCAGATCGGCGCTTACGAATCTGGTTTGTGGTATGCGGCTAAGTGCGTGGAATCCTTTGATTGACTGAGGCTGCAGGTCTGAAATCAGGCGATCACTAATCTAGAATCTGAAAGGAGGTGAACATCGAACAAGGGGCTTCGACGCTGGTTCATCTGTAGTTCTATCACCAAAACATCCGGGATCGCCGGTCGCAAAGTGTGACAAAAATGGCAGACAAAACTATTTGCAAGGAAATGACCGAGGAGTCAGATGTCGCAGCTGACGGAGACCTGGAGGTCATTCGGCGCAAGGTTCTTTCAGAATTCGTTGACCCGCTTGGCAGCGCTAAGCTGCGCCTTTGAAGATGGGGTAAAGAAACGTTGTTCAGGGTCAATCGTGAGCCCCTCGCCCTGAACTCGGGTCGAAGGCAAGCCCCAACCTCCGGGTGAGGAGTCGAAGAAAGAGCCTGCTCAGACTTTCCGAGACGACATTCCAACGAAAGGAGAACACAAAATGCCAAAATTCGATAAAGTTCTGATTGGAGAGGCCCTGGTGGGAGAAGGCAATGAAGTTGCTCACATTGACCTCATCATAGGGCCACGTGGTTCAGCAGCAGAAGAGGTTTTTTGCCGCACTCTAACCGACCAGAAGGAAGGCGTCAACGGTCTTCTAGCGGTCATTGCTCCAAACCTGATGGTCAAGCCAGCCACTGTAATGTTTAACAAGGTGACGATCAAGGGAGCCAAGCAGGCAGTACAGATGTTTGGACCGGCCCAGCGCGCTGTAGCAATGGCGGTGGCTGACTGCGTGGAGGATGGCACCATCCCCAAAACCCAGGCAGAGAACCTTTTCATCTCGGTAGGCGTATTCATTCACTGGGAGGCAAAGGATGATACCAAGATCCAAGACTACAATTACGAAGCCACCAAGCTCGCTATCAAGCGTGCCGTAGCGGGCGAGCCGAAGATTGGCGAAGTACTTGCGAACAAGGGTAAGGTGTCCCACCCCTTCCAGGCCCACAAGTAACGTACTGCGAAACCCACAGTAAGGAAGTCAATAGTCTGTACCAGTGGGGTCTTGTAGGCCATCACGCGCATTCCAGAATTGAACGTATCGGGCGCATCCAGCACCGACCATGTAGGTGGGATGCGCCCGGTTATTGTGTAACCCGCACGTTGTGACTTGCTGGCCTCAATGATCTTTCCCTGTTACACTATGGGTGTTTGTCCCACGAGTGAAGAGCGGCCATAACCATCATTCTTACCAGGAGTATTGTTGTGCGAGATACTGCCAACAGTAGTGCTTCTGGTCTTTGTAACCCCCAGCCGAACGGGGGGTTGTCTGTTTTAATCAGTGTTGCGACTCGTCCGGGACGGTGGAGTTGTACCGCGAAGCCAAGCACAAAGAGGCTTCCCAGTTGTTTGAGAGAATCCGGCCTGATCTAGAACCGGTGAAGTGCAGACAACACTTGAGCTCGTTGGGATGTCTCATCTATGGACCCTCGGCAGGGGCCGATAGATCAAGGAGGATGGAGCAATGAAGAGGTTGCTTGTACAATTGGACAGTGACAAGCTTGCGAGCGTATTTGACGCGATTACTGCTTACGATGCTGGTGTAGATCACGTCCTGAGCTACGGCGGGGTAAGTCCGCAGGATGTCCGCGGCCTAGTCTACGGTGCTATGTTTACCCGTAGCGGTAACGACTTGAAGAATAGCGCTCTCTTTATCGGAGGCTCCTCGGTGCCAGTTGGCGAGCAAATGCTCAAGGCTGCCCAAGACGCTTTCTTCGGGCCGGTACGAGTGTCGGTCATGGCCGATCCCAATGGGTCCAACACCACCGCCGCAGCGGCTGTTTTGAAAATCATCCGAGCGACGCCGGTGACAGGCAAGCGAGCGGTCATCTTCGCCGGCACCGGCCCGGTTGGGGTGCGCTCAGCTCTCCTTCTGGCAAAAGAAGGTTGCCAAGTCACCCTGACCTCCCGCAGGCTAGACCGCGCTCAAGACGCGTGCCGCGCCATCCGGCAGAGTTCCAAGCTGGACGTAGGCCCCATGGAGGTCCGAGATGATGCAGCAGCCACAAGAGCTTTGGAAGGCAAACACATTGTCCTGGCTGCTGGAGCGGCCGGCATCGAGCTGGTGAAAAAGGATCTCTGGACGGCCAGTCCCAGCATCCTCGTGGTCGCCGACATTAATGCAGTACCCCCCCTGGGTGTCGGCGGGATCAAGCCAACAGACGACGCTCAAGAGCGCGAAGGCCGGCTAGTTTTTGGTGCGTTGGGCATCGGCGGCTTGAAAATGAAGATCCACCGCGCCGCAGTGGCCAAGCTCTTCGAACAAAACGACTTGGTCCTCGATGTCGAAGAGATCTATGAGATCGGCAAGACACTCTAAAACCGTGATCTCAAATGATTCGGCTACAACGTACTCCGTGGCTGCGCGATTACCGACAAGCATGACGTGCCCACGCTCGTTTGAGGCGAAGCATCGTCAGGAGATAGCATGACAAGGACCATCGGCATTGATCCCGGGACTGTGAGTTTCGACGTATGCGGCTTGGACGATGGGCAAGTATTCCTGGACACGACGCTGCCTTCGCCTGAGTTTGCGGCCAACCCGCAGGCGCTGATTGACTTGCTCCAATCCGCCCTGCCGGTGGACCTGATCGCTGCCCCATCCGGCTATGGTTTGCCTCTCGTCCCAATCGAAAAGTTCGGGGACCAGGAGCGCTTTCTATTTACTCTCGTGGACGAGCGAGAACGGGGCCGCATCCCTGTGCTCGGCGGGATGGGAAAGATGATTCCGCTGATGAAAGCGAGCGGACTGCCCATTCTCTTCATCCCCGGTGTCATCCACATGCCTACTGTGCCAGAGCAGCGCAAGGCCAACAAGCTGGACATGGGCACCGCCGACAAGCTCTGCTGCCTGGCGCTTGGCATTTATGACCAGGCCCGGCATCATGGTATTCGTCTTCGGGAGACAGCTTTTATCCTGGCTGAGGTGGGGGGGGCCTACACCGCCGTGATGGCGGTAACTGGAGGCAAAGTAGTGGATGGCGTGGGTGGGACAGCAGGTGGGCCAGGCTATTATTCCTTGGGCGGCATGGATGGGGAGTTGGCTTATCTGTTGGGTGCCTTCCCCAAAGAACTCCTCTTCACGGGCGGGGCAGCCTTTATAGCGGGTCGGCCCGACTTATCGCCGCAAGAGCTTGCCGACCTGGCCGAGACAGACGAGCGTGCCCGCATAGCCTGGGAAGCCATTATGGAAGGTGTGGTCAAGAGCGTGGCGGCTGAGTTGGTGGTGGTACCCAAGCCCCGAGAGATTCTGATTTCGGGCCGTCTCTGCCGCATAGACACAATTCGCCAAGAGTTAACCCGCAGGCTCTCAGCCCTTGGTCCCGTTCGTCGGCTGGAGGGCTTTGCCCGGGTAGCCAAAGAAGCCGCCCAGGGCGCAGCCATCATCGCCGATGGGTTGTCTGGAGGCCGATACCGGGAGTTGGTTGAGGTGATGGAGATCCGGGGGGCTCGCAATACGGTTCTGGATCACTTGTACATTAGAGATGCAGGAGCTCTGCGAAAAAAGTATCTGGCATGAGGGTGAGAATCTGCCGAGGGAGAATGGGAACGGCCTGATGAAGGAGGTACTCTCTTGTTGCATCTAAAAGAAGTCACGTTGTTATCCGAGCAATATCCGACCAGGGATCATTATCCCTTCAACATTCTTCTTCTTCAAAAAACTCGAAGCATCCAATTTTCTTCACCGGTCACCTTCTTTATAGGAGAGAATGGATCAGGGAAAACGACCCTGTTAGAGGCTTTAGCGCGACAGTGCAACATTCACATCTGGAGCGGAATTGAAAGAACCCGCTCAGTGATCAATCCCTACGAACAAACATTCTTCCTGTACACGAGAGTCAAATGGGCGAATGGCATCGTTCCGGGTTCCTTTTTTTCATCCCAGATTTTTCGCAATTTTGCCCAATTGTTGGATGAATGGGAGGCAGACAATCCCGGGCAGATCGATTACTTTGGCGGCAAGTCCCTGCTCACCCAGTCTCATGGTCAGTCTGTCATGTCATTTTTCAAGGCTCGTTACAGGATTAAAGGCCTTTATCTCTTAGATGAACCTGAGACCGCCCTTTCGCCCAGGAGCCAGTTGGAGCTTCTAAGACTCCTCGATGAGATGAGCGCTCTAGGGCATGCACAATTCATCATTGCCACTCATTCTCCAATCCTTCTGGCTTGTCCCAAATCTGCGATTTACAGTTTTGATCACACTCCGGTGAAAACCATCCGGTACGAAGATACGGAACACTACTCGATTTATAAGAACTTCATGAAGAATCCCAGGAGGTATCTCAAAGGAGAATAATCGGAGTCAGGCAGGTTTCTTGTACCTTTCTCAAGGCGAGGCCATATCCAGATAATATGCTGCTTCTCACTTAATGGAGATTTCAAAAAGCCGGCCGTTGTGTGACAAGCGCACATGGTCGGCATAGATTTCCTCAACCTTCACCCCTTCGATGACAGATCCCTCATTGGCAATCGTACCGTTGATCATGGCGAAACGCCTTGAGGGTTCTTCATACCAAACGATCGCCGATACCCTGAGTGACGGTGGAGTCGCGGCAGACGCACCTGGGATCTGTTCAGCGGGCCTTTCTGCATTTCCGGGAGCGCTGTTTACCTTTTCTGAGATCACATTCTGACTTGCTTCTTTCTCGCCTGGAGGAGTTGCAGGGTCTTTCCTCTCAGTCTTATTCTTGGTCTCAGCGAGGTTCTTGCTTTCGGCAGGGTTCTGGGTTTTCGGGGGCACCCGGTCTATTTCGTCTCGAACGTCACGGACTGCCTCAAGGGCAAGTGGAGAGGGCGCAATTTGCTGATGGGGTACAGAAGGACTCACGGGGGCAGGTGCCGATGATTTCGACAGGAAGCCAGAATCCGCAGAGGCAGGGGCCACCTGTTGACTTCTCGTAGGAGGATTCATAGACGCAGGAGGTGACGATTTCGAAAGGAAGGCGAACTCCACCACGGCATAGGTGATGGCGGCAGTGGCGACAGCTGTAAGAGAGACGACGGCAAAATACAGCGTGATTCTTTTCCCGGGACGGGTCAGGTCAGGTCTGAGAATCTCGGCAGCAATATTGACCACTCCGTCCAGGCGGGCCGACTTTTCGCGATCGAGTTTTCTTAAGGCATCAAGTATCAGGCTCATTTTCGCCCTCCCGTGAGTCTTGGGACTTCGAAGCGATCGATGGAGCGGTACAACAGCATCAGTGTCTGAGCACCTACAATACCGTCCTGCTCGATTCCCTTTGATGACTGGAACTTCTTGACTGCCGAAAGGGTATCGTCATCCAAAATACCCGTCATAGGTCCACTGTAAACTCCTGTTTCTCTGAGAAGGCCTTGAAGCTGTCTGATAGGGTCTCCCTTTGATCCCGGCGACATACTCGTCAGGAGATTCAGCGGATCTTTCCAGAGAACGAACCCTTGGCCGGACCAGTGTTTTTCGAGTTCGCCAAAGGAAAGGGACTTTCTCCCTCCAATGGGGGGGTCGACAAGGAGCTGTCCGTTCTCCGTGCCCACGAGTGAAACGTAGCGTTTCCCCGGTATGCCCGGCAGGATCAGTTCGAGCACTGCGGGATGATCAATGCGAAGCAAGGCACCCAGGTTTCCGGAAAATCTGTATAGACGGAGCTTCCGGTCCATAGCTGCACGCTCCAATCCATTGGAGGGTTTCAATTTGGGGCTTTCGAGGAGAGGCGGAATGCTCCATAGGCTGGCTAAAGTATTAAAAGCGTTGCGTGCACTTTCTGATTCCGGGATCTCCCCGGGCCCAGCAGCCATGCCTTGGGAAAGTTCTTCCCCGGATATGGTAGGACCCTCGTTCGCCTGCTTCTCTTTTACTTCGATGTTCTTCGAAGCATCGAACGGACCGATGAATTCATACCACCTAAAATAGATGCCCGCTACAAAGAGGGCCGCAAGCATGACCAATGTCGGAATCAAAATGAGATGTCGTTTCCGGACATAAGACGCCGTATTCTTTTTTATATCTTTGATCCCTACTGCAGCAATCCGGGAGCTTATCTTTGCTGTGTCTCTTGTGTAGCCGGCCAAGAGCGTCCTATCGCAGGCCGCATTGATGAGTCTCGGAAGCCCGCGTGAATACCTGTAGATGTGCCTGAGTGCCCTCCTGGAAAAAATGTCCCCACCCTTTCCTCCTGCTGTTTTCAGACGGTGGTTGATGTAATTGACAGTGTCGTGGAAATCCATGGGCTGCAGATGATATCGCACCGTGATCCGCTGGCTGAGCTGCCGCATTTCGTTCCTTTCCAGAATCTTGATGAACTCAGGTTGTCCCGACAGGATGATCTGCAGAAGCTTTTCTCTGTCTGTCTCCAGGTTCGATATCAGTCGGATCTGCTCGAGCACGGGTGCTTCCAGATCTTGCGCCTCATCGATGGCGAGGACGACCGTGCGACCCTCGGCATTCTGCTGGAGAAGAAACAGGTTGAGAGTTTCCAAGAGGCTCGTGCCACCAGAGGTGTCAGTTGGAAGACCCAATTCGCGGTTTATATTCCCAAGAAGCTCGGGTGCCGAAAGACACGGATTGAAGATCAAGGCCGTGCGGTAATGATCTGCGTCAAGCTGGCTCAGGAGTGCACGTAAGACCGTTGTTTTTCCTGATCCCACCTCTCCCGTGAGGGAAATAAATCCCGCACGATTGTTAATGCCATACAGAAGGTGTGCAAAGGCCTCCCTGTGATTCTTGCTTAAGAAGACAAAGCGAGGGTCTGGGGTCAGGTTAAATGGCTTTTCCCGGAAACCATGAAGGTCGAGGTACATCAGAAGATATTCCTTGATGCTTTTGTGTCATCTCATGACTTCTTCGATCAAGCCCCTATCCAAGATGTATTATCCTTAACATTGTATTGATAAGGCTATCAGATTTTCCAGCATACCCAACGGCCCTCTGGGGACGTTTTTATCAACTGTAAGGTTATCGTGCCTCGTGACCGGCCGCATTAATAAAATAGCAGATTCCAGGATGGATGTAAAACAGATTTTTGGTAAACAAGATCTGAGGCTTACAAAAGAATCGCATGATGAAATCTTGGAAGCACGCTCACCTGCCAAATGATTCGGACATCAAGGGTTATTGTAGGCAGCCATGATATATAGTAGAATTCTTCAAAAGCTCTCGCGCTATTGCCAGTGCTTAGAGATCAAAGAATGAATATAAGAGCATTCCTTGAACAGCAGGTCGAGAAGAGCCTGGAAAAAACCTACCTCCATTTCCAGGATCAAGAGGTCACTTACGGAGAACTCGATCGAAGAGCCAATCGAGTCGCCAACGGGATGTTGGGATTGGGGATTCGAAAAGGGGATAGGATCTCTGTTTTTCTCACAAACTCTCCGGAGTTTCTTTACATCTGGTTTGGATTGAACAAGATCGGGTTGATCATGGTTCCCATCAATCTTTCTTTAAAAGAGAAGGAGATCGCTTATATCGTGAACCATTCAGATGCAAAAGCAATCTTTGCACAGAGTATCCATTATTCCCTTCTTGAAAGGGTCAAAAGGGAGTGTCCAAGCCTTCAGAAGATCATCACGATCGGGAATACAATTCCGGGAACCATCCATTTTGAGTCATGGCTTCCCGCACAAAGAGAGAGGTTAGACCCTGTAGAGATCGACGAAGAGGATGATGCGGTTTATGTCTACACCTCTGGTACCACGGGAACTCCAAAGGGAGTCATGCTCACTCATCAGAGCTATGTCCTGACGGGTCAGTCCTATGCCCATCTGGTCGGCATAGAATCGAACGACCGGATCATGACGGCCAATCCGTTGTTTCATATCAATGCGCAGGCTTATTCGGTCATGGGGAGCATGGCAGGCGGAGCGAGTTTGGTCCTGATCGAAAGATTCAGTGCTTCTAAGTTATGGGAACAAGCCAAACAGTATCAAGCGACGAAAATTGTGCTGTTGCTTGCCCTGACTCATATCCTTTGGAATCGGCCCGAATCAGAAAAAGATCGAGATCATACCGTAAGAAAAGTGATCGCAGGTGGTGCACCGAGGGGTCACTTCCGGGATTTCGAAAGACGATTTGGAGTTCAGCTTCAAACCATCTATAGCCTGACCGAGTCGCCTTTGGCCATCATGAGTCCAAAAGGGTCTACGCCGAAGGATGGAGGAATTGGCATTCCAATGCTTCACCCGGACAATACCCTCAAGAATGAAGTGAGGATTGTCAATCAAGAAGGAGACGAGGTTTCCCCT
Source organism: Thermodesulfobacteriota bacterium (assembly GCA_050014415.1). Lineage (GTDB taxonomy): Bacteria > Desulfobacterota > BSN033 > BSN033 > UBA1163 > JBEKDJ01. The sequence continues at coordinate 8,786 of JBEKDJ010000040.1, forward strand.
TATACGGTTGGAGAGATGGTGATCAGAAATCGTGCCATCATGAAAGGCTACTTCAAGGATAAAGGACTCAGTTCAGAAACGATTCGAGGAGGCTGGCTCCATACAGGTGATAGTGGATATCGGGATGAAGAAGGATATTTCTTCTTTGTCGGAAGGATGAAGGAGATCATACGAAGGAAAGGAGAAAACATCTCCGCTTTGGAGGTGGAGGCAGCGATCAATCGCCACCCCAAGGTATTAGAATCGGCAGTCATAGGGATTCCTTCTCCATCGGGTCTTGGAGACGAGGAGGCAAAAGCCTTTATTGTCTTGAAGAACGGTGAGACGTTGGCTTATCCTGAATTAATCGAATTCCTTTCGAAAGAACTTGCCTCTTTCAAAGTGCCCCGTTACCTTGAGTACCGGCCGGATCTTCCTATGAACGCAATGGGAAGAGTCACGAAAGAAGTGCTGAAACAGGAGAAACCTGATTTAACGAAAGACTGCTTCGATCGGGAGATGAAGGCATGAAAACCTCCTTGGCCATGGTCCTTGAAGCACCTAAAAGAATGACCCTGAAAGAATTTCCTCTTCCTGATATCGGGCCTGAGGAAGGGCTTCTCAGGGTCGAAATGGTTGGGGTGTGCGGTTCGGATGTAGGGATTTATCAAGGAAAAGCTACCCGGGCACCTCGCCCCTATCCCATTATTATGGGTCATGAGATCTTCGGAACAATCGCTGAGATCGGAGAAGGGGCATCCAAAAGACATCAGGTCAGGACGGGGGATCGTGTCATCGTCGAATATGCCTTTGGTTGTGGAAAATGCTCCTATTGTACGATGGGAGACTATGTTCACTGTGAATCGTATCTTAACTATGGATCCATGATCTCCTGTAAAGACCCACCCCACCTCTGGGGTGCCTATAGTGAATATCTCTACCTTCCGCCGAGGGCAATGATCCATCAGGTCAGAAGAGATCTCCTACCGGAAATCGGGGTTCTCATCTGTGCGGTCCTGGGGAATGCTGTCAAATGGCTCCGGATGATAGGAAGAGTCTCTCAGGGGAATACGGTCGTGATTCAGGGGCCTGGACAGCAGGGTTTAGCAGGGGTCATCGTAGCCAAAGAGGCGGGTGCAGGGAAAATCATTGTCACAGGGATGACCAAGGACTCCGCACGATTCGAACTGGCAAAGATCTTTGGGGCAGATGAGATCATCGATGTTGAAAAAACGAATCCTGAGGAAGCATTAAAAGAGATCACGCACGGTAGAATGGCCGATCTTGTAATGGACGTGACTGGAAATCCCACGGGCGCGATGTCGGCCATCGACCTGGTTAAGAAAAAAGGGACCATCATACTTCCAGGCTTGTATGGAATGGATAGAAAGATCCCTCTTGTTCTCGACAAAATCATCTACAAAGAAGTGAGGATTCAGGGTGTGTTCAGCAGTGATTCTCGATCCGTTATCCCAGCCATCCAATTGGCCGAATCTGGGAGATATCCTTTGGAACAGATGGTGAGCCATCGATTTCCCCTGAAAGAGGCGGAGAGAGCAGTGAAGGTGGCAGGAGGCGAGATCGAAGGTGAGGATCCTATTAAGGTCGTCATCGTTCCATAATCAGAATATGGGAAGGCTTTTGGAACAAAAAGAACGGGCGAAAGGACATCGTTAGAATGGAGGTTTGTGCATGAAAACGCGCTTGTATGTTTATACTGGAACCGGCAATTCGTTATGGGTTGCACGTCGGCTGGCACTCGAATTGAAAGAGGCCACCCTTGAATTTATGCCGTACGTGTCAGCAGGTTCTCAGGGAGATTTTGAGGTGGAGGGCGATCGGGTGGGCATCATTTTTCCGGTCCACATCTGGGGATTGCCCGCTCGCATCATCCAGTTTGTCAATCATCTTCAAGCCAAACCTGAGACATACTTTTTCGGCTTGGCCATCAACGCCGGCCAGTCCGCTGCCACACTGCTGCAGCTGCAAAAACTAATGTCAAGCCGTAAATTGACGCTTGCCACAGGCACCTCCTTTGTGATGCCTTCCAATTATACCCCCTGGGGCGGTCCTGGGCCGGTCGACGCTCAGCAGCAGCTGTTCAGAGAGGCTCAGGAAAAGGTGAAGGTGATTGCCGGGCTTATCCTTCAGGAAGACCGAAGAAAGGTGGACAGGGGACCTCTTTGGCAGAATGTCTTCTTTTCCTGGATCTATAAGATGTCTTTTCGATCTGTTCGCAAAATGGACAAGAAATTCTGGGCGGACGATAAATGCAACAACTGTGGCATCTGCTCAAAAGTCTGCCCGGCCTGCAATATTGAGATGATCAAAGGAAAGCCCGCGTGGCTTCACCGATGCGAACAATGCCTGGCCTGTCTGCAGTGGTGCCCGCTGGAAGCGATTCAGTATGGGAAGAAGACCGTCAAATACCCACGGTATCATCACCCTGAAGTGGTTTTACAAGACATGCTCGAACAAGCGAAAGCGAATAACGTATGAAACATTGGTGAGGATGAAACTGACAGGGCATAGGGAAATGGATAGGCTAACGACCTCCTGGGTTAATCGGTATGCCGCCTCCGGTGATCTTCTTTACTTGAGAAGGCGTGCTTAAGTTGCATCCAAGCGAGCATCCCATTCTCGACAATCAATTTTCCGACTGCGGATTTCCGGTCATGTTGCCATTCTCTTCAGCGGTCTCATGGACGACCAGATTGCGCATGAACATTTCAAGTCTTGCCTCCATCTCCTTCTGGTCGACATTCCCCTGCTTTATGAAACCGACCGTGTACAGAACAGAGCCGGAGGGTGCGCCTCCTTTCCCCAATTTCCTGTCCCGGTCATATGTCGTCGAGATGGTCGTGACTTTGTCCTTGTAATAAGCAGACCGGTTATAGGGAAACTTCTGCTCCGCCATATTCTCCCAGCTGCTTTGATATTGATCGCCGAGTTCTTTCGGGGGTTTCATCATTCTGTAGACAGCGTAGCCCGTCTGATTGTATTGCTCTTCGGTGATCACGATCTCGTTGATGTCCCACACCACCGTGCTTCCCTGCACCTGAAAGTAGCTGAAGCCAAGCTCCAAGCTACTCTTGTCAGAAATTTTCATAACATCAGGGCCGTAGGACAGAGAGAGTCTCGCCGATTTGTACCGGAACCTCTCATTGCTCTCAATCTGAATGTCCATGGTTGCAAAGATCGAGGGCAGGAGGTCTTTCATGCTTAGGAATTCCCGCCAGTCCTTGAAGGTACCGTAATAAGACACATAAATAAAATCCGAGAGCACCTTCAGGTCGGGAATGTCTCCTTGGTCAGCGCTGCCGGTCTCGTCCGTTCTCATCATGACGATGCACCCGCCGGGAACAGGGAGAGAAAAAGTCACCACCTTTCTGTCGTCATATTCGATGAGCCACGTTCGCACCATCCAGATCCTCCCGTAAGAATCCGTGAACCGGTAGTCCTCAAACGCACTGCCCATCGACGTGATCTTAATATCTTCCGGTCCGATCTCTCTATAGCGGCCACCCCCCTTGAGGACCAGATCCATGAAAAGTCTCGAGTCCGCAAAAAACCTTTCCGAAGAGACGTCGTCCGGTTTGCGAATATACATGAATACCGTACTGCCTAAAGTCCCATACGTAAGACGGCCATTGCTTCCCAGATCGGAATCTCTCGTCTCCTTGGGATAGTAGGCGTCCCAGTTGCTGTCCCTGCCCTTCATAATGAGATGAGGAAAAACCGCGTTATAACTCTTATGGAACAGCCGAGTTGATCCTGGGCCATGGGGAAATATGGCGTTCCGATTCTCAGCAAGCAGATCCTTGAGGAGCTTGTCGGAAAACTGAGCGATGATTCTATTCAGCTCGCTGTCTAATTCCTCATAGGTTTTGGGCAAAGGAATCTCTTCTTTCAGGGTCTCTCTCTTGGTCATGTCCATATTATCTAGGACATAGCGCATTTTCGCCTGAATGATCGCCTTGTTGTTACTTGCGTTGATGACCTCGACGATTGGGACGGCGTAATTGAGGTTCTCGCTCGGGGACTTTCTAAGAACGATGCCGATGACGTCCCCATTCTGATCAAGGAGCGGACCGCCGCTATTGCCGGGAGAGGCGGCTGCGGAAAATCTTATCCACTTCCATTCCCCTGCTTCTTCTTCCGGTGTGTCAGACGTATAGAGGCCATCTCTAATCACAATTCCTTCCCCGAGGGCATTGCCTACAGCATACACTTTCTGATTGAGTCGGGGGTTCTTATCCACTGGCAAAAACCTCTTTGCTTTGGCATCACGAAGAGAAAAGACGATGAAATCCCGGTTTTTTGAGTATTTGAGGATTTTATCAATGGAATAAACCTTCCCCTCCTTATCCCTGAGAAGGACTTCTTTGAATTGACTTCCACTGCCCAGGTTCATGACATGCGCCGCTGATACAAATTCGTAGGGGCTGATGGCGAACGCGGTACCGACCGAATAGTATTTGTCCGTTCGGATGGAATAGGGTAGAAGATCCATGGGCAAGGGTTTTTCATATTGCAGGGAGTCCTTCGCCGGCTTCGGAACAACGACCTCATACACCGCATCACTGATTGCATCCATCACAGCAGAATCCAGGGATGTGGTTTTAAAGACCGTCCCGGGTAATCCCGCGCATCCGGCCAAATGCTGAAAAAGAACGACCGACATGATGATCAGCATATTCCTTGATGCCTTCATGCCCTTTGTCTCCTTCGAGATCGAATCCTGTTAAGTGCGATCTCTCGCAGCAATCACACTCTGTATCTTAACACGGTTCTTCCCTCAATGACAATTCATTAAAGTGCGTGGACGGGATGCAGGTGAAAAGGCAATTTGACGTAGAGGCTGTCTTAACCTCTTTAATCGTTATGCCGCCTCCGGTGATCATCCAGAATTGAGGAGGCACCTCTAAGTCGTGTTTGAACCGGCGTTCTTACAGAATGCTAAGACATCATCCGAACCTCCGTAACTTCTTGCGCCAACTTTCCGTGGAGAGTTACGGAGACTCATGAATCGTTCAGTAGAAACAGAAAGAGGGTCGCTGCAGTCAGATCGGCCGTCGTGCCCGGATTCAAAGTGTGACCTTCATCCCGCAAAGCGCGGTCCAGCTCTGCAAGCCTCGCTCGACCCAGAACGGTGGAACCGCCGCCCAGGGTCAGGACGTCTCTTGCCCACTGCGACACCTGGCCGGCCATATTGGTCCCCCGCTTCCTGGCAATGAGGGTGTCAGGCACCTGAGCAAGAATCGTCAAGAAGGCCTGTACAATGGCTTTTGAGAGGTCGTCACAGGTTGACTGGGCTTCCATCAAGGCCGGGTAGCCGATGCCAAATGTGATGGCAAAATCGGTGACATATTCTCGGGCGATAGCATCGCGTTCTTGCGCCAGGGCCATTGCCTGATAGAGCGTAATAGAAGGCTCATCGGCCACATCGGCCTCCGGTGTTGGCCCCAGACCGCCGGGTTGGGCTAGCCGGATACCAGCATAGGCCTGCCGGGCGTCTTCTACCGTTAGCTTATCCAACACCAGTGCGAGGCTTTCTCGCAACTCTCCAGCACCAACCGTGGCGCTGTTCCCCGGGGCAGTCCCTGGCCGCAGCAAACGGGAAGCGCACAAACAGGCTTTGGCGAGCGGAGCCAACAACAGAATCATGCCGAGGTTGGTGTTAGAGCGCACCCGCTGGCGCGTATCCCGAATGGCCCGCAAGATAGTCTGTCCCACCCCGGCACGTCCGGCCCCCTCTATGGCTGGGCCGATGGCCACCGCACTGAGCAAGAAATCTTCAAAGCGAGCGTCGGCAAAATCGTTATAGCGGTTGACATTGCCCGGCTTGGGGGCACTCACCTCCAGCAAACAAGCCATCTGCGCGGCCTGAGCGATCCTTTTTCCCGATACTGTAACTTTTCTACCTGATGACATGGCGATAGAAAAAAATAAGGTGATGGGGTAACAAAGTTCCGTCACCAACTCACTTTTCTACAGCAAGCTTAGCACATGCTCGGCGACAAGATCGGCAACGTTTTGCGAGGTCGTCTTCTGCAGGCCACGCCAGCCAGGGATGCTGTTGACCTCCAACACATAAGCACGACCATCTTCCGCCTGCAAAAGATCCACGCCGGCATAGTCTGTCCCAACCAACCGCGCTGCTCGCAGACTCAGTTCTTCCAAAGGAGTACTCAACACCATCGGCTCCACGTGTGCACCTTGGGCCACATTGGTTTTCCATGCCCTGCCTCGTCTTCGCATAGCCGCCACCACCCGATCCCCCACCACGAAGGCCCGGATGTCCTCCTGGCCGTGTGGTATGTATTCCTGAAGATAATATACGGCGCGGTTTAGCTCTAGGGCGCGGAAGATACGGTAAGCCAAATCTTCCTCCGACAGCCGGACCATGCCCTTACCTTCGGAGCCGAACAGTGGCTTGACCACCACATCACCCCCTAACTCCTGGAAAGCGCCCAATGCCTCCTCAAAATCCTCAGTCACCATCGTCCGCGGGGTTGGGATCCCCGCGTCTTCAAGAAGAAAAGAAGTGTAGTACTTGTCTACCGTACGCTCAATGGCGGTGGAAGGATTGATCACCCGTATCCCGATGTTTTCCAGTCGATGGAGGGCGTCCACGCGGAAGATGATCTGTTCCAAAGAACCCGTCGGGATGGTGCGCACCAAAAGGGCTTGGCAGTCCTCAACCCTCTCACCGCGAACTTCCAGATGAGCGCGGCCGCCTATCCAGGCGGCCAGGCGGGTGATGGGAAAAAAGGATGGAACCGCCCCCTGCCCATGCAAGGCGTCCTCAAGGACCCTGACGTGCCAACCCCGCTGCGAGGACAAGATGCCGATCTTGACTCCCAAGTCTCAGCCCTCCAGCAGCGACGCACGCAGCAAGGCAGGGTTCACTTGACCTGCCCCAAAGATGCGTCCGCTAGTGAGGTTGTTAAGGTAGACCTGGGCCGGGCTGAACAGCAATGGATCGATACGGTAAAAATCGCCACCGTAGCGTTGAAAGAGATCGTAAAAGAGAGTGCCATAGTCCCGCGAGGCAGAGGAGGGAACTTTTTCGACCAACGCTGCTAACTCGGCGTCATCGGCTCGGACGGTATAACAGGCCTGACCGCCATAGAGCACAGCGTCGTTGGTGCGGCCGATGGCATGCAGGTCGTCGGCCGCCACAGTCGCCAAAGGACAGACACCATAACCAGCGACCACCTGCCGCACGTCAAAGCCCAATTCAACCAGCTTATGCAATCCCGTCTCCACTATCCGCGCGGCGATCTGTACCGAGCCTACAACCGAGGCTGTGGGCGCGATCAGCAGGGTGAGTCGGCTTGGCTCCACCCCACACTTGTCAGCCACGTAAGTAGCTACTTCCTCATCAGGCAGCATGCGTCCTTCCAGTAGAAGGACCGCCACATCGGCCTGGTCTTTGTAATCCAGCTTGCCAAAGAGATCCTCACCGGCATAGAGGGCGCGGGCAGGCCCGGAGCCCATGGCAAAGAACTTGTCGTGCTTGATGGCCCAGCCAGCAAATTGGGAAGCCATGCAGGCAATGTGCGGATGGTCCACAGTGACGCTGACCGCTGGTAACCAAAAGCCGTCTTGCCTGCCTGCCGCCGGGTCGTCAAAAGCGAGCCGGGTGATGCTGACCTGGCCCAACCCCCCCAGGCAGACTTCGGCAAAAGCCCGGCCGGCAGCCAGGCTGCCAGGGACCTTGACACCCGCATCAATCACGACTGCACCATTGGCCAGTTTGCTCACGCCGAGGCCTAAGGCCTCACGATCGGTTATCATCTCCCGGACCCTGGCCGCGGCTCGTTGGTTAACGCTGATCATAGACCAAGATCTCTCCTTTTCCCAGGGCGTTCATGTCGCCGCTGTAGCGCCGATAATACCCAGACAAGTACTCATCCCTCACCATCACGCCATGGGCGCGCAGGCTCTGGAGGAGCAACCTCAGAAAGCCCGGTTGATAGACGCAGTCATAGGGGAAGGTGGGCAGCAGTTCCGGGGGGTGGAACGTAACGATGGTGCCATACTTCATTCCAGCACCGGCGCGCGCCCCCAGCCGGCCAAAGACAACGATTGAGCCAGCCGTTGCAAATGCTCCGGCAAAGTCGGCCACGTCGCCCAGCACTGCGATCAATCCCCGGCGCATCGTTGCACCCACTTCGTTGCCCGCATTCCCTTCGACGATAATGATCCCCCGGTTCATCCCCCGCCGGCTGCCCCGGTAAGCACCGCCCAGCCCGTGGCCGGCGTTGCCATTGATGTGAAGCAGACCGCCGGTCATTTGAGTGCCGGCCCAGTCGTCGGCGTTGCCGTAGACGACGATCTCTCCGCCGCACATTTCGCCGCCCACATGCATCCCCACATCCCCGTGCACAATGATCCTCCCCTGGCTCATCCCAACCCCGATGTGCTTCACCCGCGCCAGATCCCCCTCGACGATGATCTCGTCTCCACCTTCGCCCGCTATCATAAAAAAGTCACCTAGCTGCGCTGACTCATTGCCAGCAAAGACGGTTAGGCTGGCAATCTCGGCAGCAGTCTTCCCGAGAAAGTGATCGGGGGTGATACTATCGGCCTCCAAGGGAACAGCCGGTTGTACTTTGAGCGTTAAGATTGTCATGCAAAAGAATCCAATACATCCCCCCCTCGCCCCCCTTTTCGAAATGGGGGAAAGCTATTAGCGGGTAAGCTCTAACACCTTGTGCAGCTCTATCTTGAACTGTCCCAAGGTGCCCCCATAGTTACCGGCGGAGATGCGCCGGATGCCGGGAATGCAAGCCGCCAGAATACCAACCCGTGTAGCTTGCTCGACAACAGTCACGTCCAGCCCATCGATGACGATTTCCAAGACGGAATTGACCCCCTCGGGCAAGGCAGATTCGACCACTCCGCGCAGCGTGGGGCAGAAAACATCGTTTGTTGAGGCGTGCAGGAACTTGTACCTCGAGCTGGTCTTGCTGCCACTGCGAACAATGCCGCCGGGAAAGGGCATGATCACTCCGCGCACCTGCCGCATCGCCTCGATGGCCCGTTCAGCCGCGTCCAGGGTTACCTCTGCGTCCTCGCCTAACATCAGGAAATTGCCTCCGCCCACCGAACTTTGTATCCCGAGTTTGTCCTCGATCAGAAACTCGCCCTCCATAACGGGGATGCGCCAGAAACGGCGGCCATCCAAGACCTTGCTCGTTTGGTAGCCATCGCCAAAATAGCGAAGTTGGCCACCGATGGAAATCCTATCCGGAGCAGACAAGCCGTTGAAACAGGCCGTCGTCGGGCAGGTCATGATGCATTGCCCGACGCGATCCAAGAGCCGCTTGGGCAGATCATCCTTCGACGGGGTGAAAAACAGCACACTGAACCCGGGGCGCCCATCGGGGGTATGGTCCAATTCGCGCTCGATCCCGGCCTCGCATTTGCAGCCGATGATGGATGTGGCAAACCCCGTCATTGTGCTCGCCGCCTGCAGCGCCCACTTGTGGTTCTTGGCGGTGACAATCACCCGTGTGCCCCACATCTTGAAGGCTTCGGCGAAGGTGTCTTCGATTTCTACGCCATTGATATTGGGTGCCATGTCAAAACCCAACTTGGATTCTTAGAATTAACAAATATGTTTGGATAGAATATTAGTCTACCTAATACACTGCACTGCCTCGAATCGCGGTAAATAGTATTCTAGCTGTACCGGATAATTCTCAAAGCGGATCGTATAGTACCTGTCAAAGTGCTCGCGAATGTCTGCTTCAATGGCCAGGTCATAAGCCGGGGTCACAAAGAAAGTACGGCCATAGAAGTCCTCCCGGATGTGGCCCTCTTCGACCAGGACTCGCCCATCTTTGATGACATAGCGCGGGGTGGCGAACATCTTTTCCTTATCGTCGTCCTTGTCGTAGATCGTGATATCAGCATCGGCACCGATCCCTAAATGGCCCTTGTTCTTCAGGCCCAGCAGCCGTGCCGGCCCGGCCCGAGTGACGATAGCAATCTCGAGCAGCGAGTATTCACGATCCAATTCTGGCAGGGTGGTTTTGGCCAATGACTTGGGATGAACCTGCTTCATCATCTCGCGGCGGTACTCGTGGTCCATGAGCAGCCGGATAATGCGCGGGTAAGCCATGAACGAGGCGCCATTGGGATGATCGGTGGTTAAGGCGATGCGCCATGGATCCTGGATCAGCAGGAACCACTCCAATCCGATGGCCCATTGGGTGGTGTGGACATAGCTCTTGTCCTTATACTCAATGGGCACGATACCGCAGCCCTCCTCGGCCTCCACATCCACATTGGCCCACTTGCGGCCGGTTACCTGATAGAGTAAGTAGCCAAGCGGGCCATCGCCCGTCATCGAGGTTGTATCTCCAAACATGACCTGACCCACATCCACTGACAGATTGGGATGAGCGTTGACATAATCGGCCAGTTCAGGCGCCTTGGAAGTGAACAGACCGCCGGGCTTGCCGCCATAGCTATGAAACTGGATATGGGTGAGATGACCTCTCCGTCCCTCCAGCGCCTTCATCGTCTCCAGGGTCGTTTCCCAATTGCCAGCGATTCCCAGGTTGTTGCAATGGATGTGCACAGGATGGGGAAGCCCAAGCTCCTTGCTAACGTCGGCTAAAGTCTGAATGATCTGACGTGCCGTGACCCCAAAGCCTGTGACCTCGTCATCCAGCGTGTGAATATTGCCACCATACTTCCACAACTCTACGCCGCCCGGATTGACCAGCTTGACGGCATACCCTTTCGTCGCCTGCAATAACCAGGCAACATAGTTGCGCACTTTTTCTAACTGTCCGGAGCCTATGTTTTCAAGGATGAACTCGTTGTTGCCCATAAGCACAAAAAAGCCTTTATCCACCACTGGGGTGTCGTGGAATTCTTCGTGGGCGTGGCGTGCTCCGATGGGGGGAACGGCAGCATCGAAAGCTGTTGTATAACCCATCGCGGCGTAGCGGTATCCCGTGGCGAAGGTCGAGGGCACGCTACCTCCAGTACCCGAACGAGTGATGGGGGTACGCGGAAGCACGTCGTTACGGTGATCTTCGGGGCGCATCTTGCGGGCCAGATTCACCTTTGAACCCGCGATATGGCAGTGCATGTCCACACCGCCCGGCATCACCACCATGCCGGTGGCGTCGATGATCTTCCAGTTCTCCAAGGCTTTTGAAATCTCGAAGGACTCAACAATTCGTCCCTCCTGGACGTAGATGTCTCGCACTTCTCCATTGATGCCGTTCATTGGGTCATAGACCTCTCCGTTGATGATTCTTAGCATGGCTTGAGCTCCTTCACTCGGGTCAACAATCGGCCAAGTAATTCTTCGTCCGATGGGTAGGCCGATGGCAACACTTTATGGAGGTGGAGCGGGATATTATCCATCCTGTATACGGTTCCTTCGGCGTGGATGCCGATGGTGCCTACGGTGAATGCCACGCGGGCAATGCGAGTGGTTTCACTCTCATGGGTGTCGAGGGCAATCGTGGGCACCTCGGTGAGCCGTTGACTGGCTCGTCTGGGAAAGCTGGCAACCGGATCCGCGGCGACGACCAACGCGGCATCCACCTCGCCCCGGCTGAGCACATCCACCGCCGTGAACTCGCCCGGGTTGAACCGCGGGTAGCCCCGACTGAAGTTGATCCCGAACGGATAGCCAGTCTGCCATGCCATCACATTATCAACGCCTGCGACGTTGCCGTGACCACGCATCGGCATGAACGCGAACTTGGTCGTACGGTTGAGGTCGCGCACCAACAGGATCGCGGCGGATGTGTTCATGTGTTTGCCTCGGCTCTGGGTTAGCCCCAGGCCGGCAAACAACACGCCGAACTTGCATCGCTTCATACGTCCGGACAGATCGGTCAGGTGCGCCAACGTTAGGCCTGTGCCGACCAGGCTGGCCTCGTCTATCGTCTGACCCTTGACGAGGGCTCGCAGTGCCCACAGCACCTCGAAGTCCTTGCCGGGCTTTATTTGGAGAAAGAGATCGGCTGATCGAGCGCTCGGGGTCGATCGCACGTCTATCACGATGACCGTCCGATCTTTGCGTCCCCTCGGGGTGAACCTCCCTTTTGGTGTAACCGCATAACGGGTCATGTGGCGTGGATGGGCCGTCGCTGGGTTCGATCCCCAGTAAATCACCAGATCAGCCCGGTTCCTGATCTCTCCTAATGTGCAGGTCGGTTCGCCAACGCCCTGGACGGCCATGCCCGTCGGGCCGTGACAGACCGAGGTGCAGCAGTCAATACAGCCACCCAGTGCCTCTGCTATCGCGACCGCCTGGCGCTGAGCCTCACAGCTCGTGCTGCTCAGACCGTAGACAAGAGGGTAGCGGGCCTCCGTCAGGGAGCGAGCTGCCGTGTCCATCGCAGTGTCTAGATTGGCAGGGTGACCGTTAATTAGCGCAGCAGGGCGGTCCGAGATTTGACCATGGCTCAGGAACCAAGCTTTGCCCAAAGGGCAGGTATTCTTGGCCTGCATGACGCGTCCATCTTCGACGGTGACACTGATGTCATCGCACACGCAACCACAGAAGACACACACCATATGATCGAATTTCATTAAAAACGACTCCAAACAAATAAGTTTGCTAGTAACCCTTTAGCGTTTTCTAAAAACGCTCCCAAAGGACACCGATCAGGGATGGTAGAAAAGTTTTAGAGCGGAAACCCTTTATTAGATTATTCAGATAGCTCTAATAGTATTACAGCGTCTTATTCACTCAACTCATTTCAATGTCGAAACATATAAAAAGCCGCATTCTAAAACTTTGGAAGTCCCGCCTTTGGCGGGAACCGGGGGCCTATCCTATTCCATTTCAAAGCACTAAAGTGCACCATTTGCTCATACAGGAATCTTCTCTAACTCGACCTCAATACCTTTCGAATCCGGTGTGCCTGCGGCAGACGTCTCGCTGCCGATCAATTGGTTGATCGTCGTGCCGAAGGCCATGAATACCATCCCTTCAGGTAAGTTCTCCGGCCGGCACCTGACCGTTGCCTCGCCATGTCGAGACTTGAGCCGTACGGTATCGCCCTCGTTCAAGCCAAGACGGGTCATGTCAGTCTGGCTCACTTCCAGGATGGTTGTAGCCTCCTGGTATTCAGCCAGTTCCTTCCCGATGGATATTCCGACCCCTTGTTTGACAGACCGTCCAGTAATGAGAACGATTTTTTTGTCAGGCATGTATCTCTTCTTTGATTGCCTTTGCCTGAGAGACCAGAGTGGCCATACAATGATCACGTGTAGGTTCGCAGGCTAACACCGTGCAGATGGGCCCGCCCTTAGGCAGGCTCTCACCCCCAACGGGCACATCACGGATTCCACGTTCGAGCCAACTGCATGTGTTGGCTGCAACAACATCCTTTTCCGCATACAGAATCGCTTTGCCGTAAAACGGCCCGTCTGACAGCCGTGTCGCCAAGCCGAATTCTGGTAGCTCGCCCTGCACCACAGCCCGCACATGCAGGTCAAACATCGGCAGGCCGTACGCCCGCTCGATCAGCTCCATGGAGGCTGTGTAGCGGGGGTTGATCTCGGTCAGGCACACCTGGTTTTCGTTTAGTACGAGGTCCATGCCGTTGACGCCGACCAGCCTGAATTCCTGGGTGATGAATGCTGCTAATTTCTGCACCTGGTTTAGGATTCTTCGGCCGGTCGAAAGACCGCGTGCCGCGTCGAGTGGTAATAAGTTGCCGCAGTAGTGAAAGCCATATGCACCGAACTCGGGCCGCCCGACGAGTTGTTCGGATAGGCCAACGACCACACACTCGCGACCGTTTGCGACGAACGATGCCGAGCACGCCAAGCCCGGCATGTACTCCTGCAGCACAAAACCTCGGCTAGGCGACGCCTGCCCGCGCCAGAAAGTGATGCCGTGGCCGCCGCCACTCAGTACCGGCTTCCGCAGCCACACGCGGTCCGGGTCAGCGCGCTGCTTGTCGCCAGCATGGATCGTCTCGGGGACCTGAAACCCACCCTGCGTAATGATACGCGATAAAGTCGGCCAGTGACGAACACGAGCCAAAACCTCAGCCGTGTTTCCTAACACGCGGTGGTGGCGCGCAAAACGCCGGACGACCCCCGGGTGATTCTCCAGATTGGAAGTGTAGGCGACATCGTCAAAGGTCAACCCCTGGCTGGCGGCATAGAGCGCCGCCGCGCTGAAGGCGAGGTGGAAATCCCTTCTAAGCGAGTAGCACTTGCCCACTGCCTGCAGGTCCTGATCTCCAAAGGCATCAAGGGCGTCTACCGTGTATCCGCTGTGCACGGCGGACTCGGCCATAGCCCGGGCGCTCATTCCAACGATCAGAATCTTCATCCGTCAACGTACGGACCTTCCAGGTCTCTGGATGTTTCCTCACTGAATTGGCTAAAGAATAGAATTCAGTGACTCCGCAGGAATATATGTCTCATGGATTGCAGATCTGTTAGTAGCTGTTCATTATAAGGGAAAGGGCAGGGCGAGTCAACTGGAACGGGCTTTGCGAAGTAGAAATGTCCCCTTAACTGCTTAAGTTAAAATGTCCCCATGGAACAGGAGAAGATATTGATGAGGCAGAGGGAGTTAAAGCGGTGGCATCTAATAAGAAAACAGGTTCAGGTCTATTTTATTAGCATTTAGTCTTTTGCACTTAAGATTCTGCTGACGGAAGTAAAATGTATCCTTAGATGGTCGGCAACCTCCCTCTAAGTGTATCCATGCTCTAAAACTGCCTTGCCTATACTCTTGTTTCTCTTCTGTCTATCTCCAAACACCTCCCGATCTAAAAATGTCTCTCAAAGGAGGTTTGTTCTTGAATCGCTGGCTCTTCACTATCTCCGGAATCTGTTTTCTTCCTCTCACGTAGTCATTAAGGCTCTCTATGAAATCACCCTCCCCCAAAACACTCTGCCCCCTCACACTATTCCAAATCGATTCAACCCCAATTCCGTCCCTGACAAATCTCCTATAGCCAGCCTCTGCTATCTTCCTTTCCGAACCAAACTGGCCTAATACCCAATCTACCACAAGACATGGGTTAAGTTTCTTCCGTCCGGCTGTTGCCCCATAGCTGCTCCAGATCCATTCTCCAGGCTTCTGCACCCTCTTCGCCCGGACCGGATTGAGTACCACATATCGGCACGCCTCAAGAAGATGACTATCCTTCTGCAGTAACAGTGCCTTGAACCTTCCCTGAAAGAGATGCCCCACCCTATCATGCCGCTTGTTGAATCTTTGCGTATAGATACCGTTCAACTGTC